>JAPOTT010000021.1 GCA_026709025.1 bacterium | reverse complement strand
CCATGCTGGTCGGGCACGAACCGACCACTTCGACAGCCATCGGGCGGCTGACCGGTGCTTCCCTGCGGATGCCCACCGCAGCGCTGGCTCAGGTTACCCTCAATCCCGACAACACCGGTCAGCTCGACTGGTTGATCCCCCCGCGGCTGTTGACAGATCGCAGTTGATCGACCGCTAACCTGCCCACCGATACAGGGAGGTTCCTATAACTCAGATGCACGCGCTTTGTTTTTGCATCCTGGCCAGGATGCAGAGATCGTAGAGATTTACTTCGGCGACTCCCGCCTCGTCCCTGCCGACAAAGCCGAGTCGGGTAACTCTTATAGGCCGAGTTTGGTTTGGCCTTCGGGGGGTTTGTTGGCGAGTTGGGTGATTTGAGGCCAGGATTGGATGAGGGCGTTGTAGGCGAAGGCTTCGGTAGCCCAGTTTTTGCGTTCGCAGGTGTGGTAGAGACGGTAGGTGAGTTCTCGGGCTGGTTCGGCTAGGTGTTTGACTTTTTGTAGGAGGTTGGCGGCGGGTATTTCGCCGCCAGTTTCGTGTTGGCGTATTAGGTGTTGGGTGACTTCCCATACGGTGAGGCGATCATCGTTGGTGGGGTCCCAGTTTTCGTCTAGTTGTGTTCTGTTGAGGAGTTTCACTTTTCCAGCTTGGGAGCTAGCGATGCCAGCTTGCACGAGGCCTTGTACGGAAGTGTTGCGGGCTTTGGAGAGTTGTTCGGCTTGCCCGTAGTCGCCAGCATCAAAACCGTGTTGTGTGTACCAGGTGAGCGCCCAGCGGGTGTCGGAGTCCAGGTCGGTGTCGGTGGCATCAAGGGTTTCGTCGAGGGTTTCGTTGATGGCGGTGAGCGCTTTTCGTACGCTCATGGTAGTTCCATCTGCTTCTACCACTCGGGAGTATCGGGAGTAGATGGACATGCCCGGCCCTATAGCGGCTTGAGCCATATCTACCGGTGCGATGTTGGCCTGCTGGAGGTGGGCGAGAGCTGCAGGCAACTCGGCGGCTAGTTGCTCTAAGAAATCTCTGCGTGTCGTGAGGTGTGCATTTGCGGGGCGGGGGCGACACACCAACACGATGGATGAAGCTAGAGCGTTGCTGGCCTGCGAGCGCATCCGGTTGGCCAGCTCGGTGCGTATAGGCCAGGTGCCGGTGATCTGTAGCCCTGCTCCGATAAGCCCTTCCAAAAAGGTCTCCCATCCAGTAGAAGCCGTACCACCTGAGTCGGTGGTTTCAGATTGCTTGAACGCATAATAAATGCTCATTGGAAATCTTCGATCCTGCTTATCTCGCAGTGTTGCGAACACTTGGCCTAAGCCATCCTCAAAAAACTTCTCCGCGGCTTGTTTGTCGCCGCTATGTCGGTACGGAGCAGCGATCAGCTCATCTGTTTTGGGGGCTAGCAGAGTGGAGCACACATCAGGGAACACCGTCCCGACACTGCGGCGTAGCCACACATAGAAGAAATCCGACAGATCTGCATAACCGATGTTGTCGTAATACGGCGGATCGGTTGACACAGTTAGTTGACCCTGAGGTTCTGCTCTTACTGATTGAGCTTCGGCTTGCTGTACTTTTGCTGGAATGGCATCAATGGAATGTGGCCAAGCATTGGAAGTAAATGAGCGATTGATTCCATTCATGATTACAGACCAAGATCCAGAGGAATTACCAAGCATATTTCCTTCTGCGAAATCCCAAATCATTGCTACTGCATGGCGAACAAACAACAGTCGGGGGCATTCTGCCTTTGGTTCCCATCGGCAAAGCGAGTTTCCGAGGTCGGCGAGTTTGGATACAGCAAATGCCAGGTACACGCTGACGGCTTCGGCGTAGGCAGTCGTGCCGGTGCCGCCTTCTCGGAGCGGTGTGGGGTCGTTGTCCATCCCGGCGGCTAAAGCGTCTGTGAGTATTTGTTCTCTGGCTTCGGTAACAAGATCGGAGAATGTGCATAGGGCGGTGAGTTGGCGGGCGGTGAACAGGTGTGCCCACTCGGCCATGCCCCAGTTTTGGACCCGGAACCCTAGCGCCTCGTCTGGTAGCCGTCCGGTTGGCGGGTTAGGTGGGGGTGGGCAGTTGTGGGCTTGGTATTCGTGTTCTGGGGGGGGGGGGGCCGGTAGACGCGTTGGCGATGGCCTTGAGCAGCCACGGCTATTAGCTGTGCGCCGAGTCCTTCGGTTTGGGCTTGGACTTTTACGTGGTCTCTTGGTATGGCTGCTGTGCAGTAGATGCAGGCAAACTGAGCGCGGCCTTGTTTTGGGGGTTCGGGTGGGCCGCTTGACCCTGTGCCGATCTCATAGCGAACTGTGCGGGCCGCAGAGTCCACTATCGGGTTAACCCATGTTTCGCGGCCTTTCTTGTTGCTCAGCCACCAGCTAGATGCCAAAGGTGCCTCACCTCCGCATACCGGGTTGGGGCACTTCGCTGTACGTGTCCACAACCAAGCAATTACGGTGGCTTCCCCTCCGCCGTGTTCTGCGGGGAGTTCAATCTTGGGGTAGAGGTGGCCGATCTTCTGCTCGGCTCGGTCGCGCATCCATTTGCCGTAGTATTTCACATCAGCAGCTAAGCCTTGCGCTCCTTGCCATGAGCTCAACTCTGCTGTAGTTCGTGCTTGCGGGTTCACTGGTGCTTGTCCTGCGAACCGCGGTGGGATTTCAATTTGTGCTTTGTTGATTAGCACTGCCACTGGGTTTAGGTCGCTTGCGTGGGCTTCAAGGCCCAGCCGTTGTGCTTCTAACGGGATACTGCCGCCACCGGCGAATGGATCTAACACTGCTGGCAACTCGCCGTCACAGGATTTAGCGATCTCTGCTTTTGCCCGGCTTAGCACTTCGGCGTTGTTACTGTTCTCCCACAACACTAACTCCTCAATCAACCCAAACAACCGCTCCCGCTCGGCGTTTTGCGCTTCCTCTGTGGGGAATCGGTCGGGTCGGGCCGACGGATCATCCACCAACGAAGCAAACAACACCGCCCGACAAGCCGCTAACGGTCGTCGAGCCCACCACAGGTGCAATGTGGATGGATGCCCATGACGAATCGATTTCTCCCTCACCGATGCCGCGTTGATTGCATCTAGTGGTAAGGCCACCTCAATCAACTTCCGCCGATAACTCACAACCCCATATTTTTACCAACAAAACCCGCACTGCCAACTCCCTGACTTACCCACCTTATTCGTGGAGGGAGGGTTTGGGTAGTGTTCTATGTAATTTTAGTAATGCTGTTATGGTTCGTAGTTTTGCTAGTATTTTCTCGATTTTTTTCTAGTTTTTTTGATTATTTGGTTGGATATGTCGCAGGGTGCTTGTAGGCTTACATGTATGGAGTTTGAGCTTCTAGATCGGTGTTTTGAGCGGGGCCAACAGGCCGGTGAGCCTGTGGTTGGTTCGTTTGTTGGCGATGCTGGTGGTTCGGCTGCGGGTGGTGTGGTTGATGGTGGTGGTGGTGTGGTGTGGCCTGGTGTGGTGGATGTTTCGGGTTTGTCTTTGTTGGGGTTGCGGGAGCGGTTGGAGTTGATCAAAGTTTCTGAGGCTCAGTTGGCGGCTATGAAAACTTCTGCTTTGGCTGAGTACAAGAGCCGTGTTGGTGAGGGTTCAGCTCGTCGCATGGTGACAGAAACGTTGCAGGCTTCACGTCAGCAGGCTCGCCGGGAGGTGGAAACGGCTTCGCAGTTCGCTGAGGTGCCTAAGACTTTGAGCGCTTTGGGTGCTGGTGAGATTCCATCTGCTCATGCCACCAAAATCGCTAAAGCAGCTTCACAAGGCCCAGTAGATGAAAGTGTTTTGGTGGAAGCTGCTCGTAAGCAAGATTACGGTGTGTTTAGTAAAACAGTGCGCGATCACCAACACGAACAATCTGGTGACGACGGGCAATCCAATTTTGAGCGTCAACGCGCAAATCGTTCGCTTGGTTTTTTTGTTTCGCCTGATGATGGCATGTTCATCCTCAACGGTCGGTTTGATCCTGTAGCAGGCAGTATTATTGAAACAGCGTTAGCCGATGAAACACGCAGGCTACGCAACCAAAACGCTGAGGTAAACAATTCAGGTGATCTCACAGGTTTTGATCAGCTGTTGGCCGACGCGTTGGTGAACTTGTTGAACACAGACAGCAAAAATAACGGTAACAGTGAAGGTGGTGAGCGTAAGCAGCGGCGGCCTATGTTGATTTTGACTGCTGATTGGGATGTGTTGAAAAAACAAATGGTAAACACTCGCCTCTTAGACGACACTCCCATACCAGTAGCTGAGGCCATCAAACTAGCTTGTGAAGCAGATATTTTGCCTGCTGTGTTCAACACTAAAACACAGAAACTCTGGTTAGGAAGAAAACACCGCTCCGCCACTGAAGCGCAACGCTGCGCGCTAGTAGTACGCGACAAACACTGCGTAGGATGTGGACGTACAGCTACGTGGTGTGAAGCACACCACATTCAACACTGGGCTCACGGCGGCAGCACCGATATAGACAACCTCGTACTAGTCTGCACATCATGCCACCACAACATCCACGACAACAACTGGCAAATCACCAAAAACCAACACGGTCGCTACAACCTCCACCCCCCACCCACCCCCCACCCACCCAACAAAACACCGCCGGGCGAACACCACAACCATCAACTCCGCCCTCCACCCAAACCCTATTCGGCTAGCAGAACATCGCCATGGGAACACGGTAACCATCAACCCCAGCCTCCACCCAAACCCTACGCAGACATGCCAACAAGCCAACCCTGCAACCCACACCCCAAGACCAAAACAAAAAAGAAACCTAGCGGGCAACCCCCGCACCCCAAACAGCCCAACCGACCCACCAACCCAACCGGCCCAACCAACACCAACACCAAAACTAACCGGCAACCAGTGCTGTGTAACTGAGAGCGGGCTTGGGGTTGCGAGTGATTTGATGTGCTGCTTGTGGTTTTAGGTAAGGGTTGCTGGCTGGGAAATGCTAGAAAAGGAACTATTGAAGAAAATTATTGAAGAATTATTGAGGCAAAGGCTTTGATGAGAGGAGCAGTGTTGACTGATTTGGAATATATGGTTCCGGTTCGGCTGACCGTGAACGGTACGGAGTGGGAGGGCAGGCTTGATGCCCGCACGTCTGTTCTGGATACTCTCGTGACCAAGCTAGGGGTTACATCCGCAAAGAAGGGTTGCGATCATGGTCAGTGTGGTGCTTGTACCGTCTTGGCTGATGGTCGCCGCATTGTGGCTTGCTTGGCGTTAGCTGCATCTTATGACGGTGCCGAGATTGTTACCGCTGAAGGTATGGGCACGGTGGATCAACTGTCGGAACTTCAGGAGGCATTTGTTGCACACGATGGTCTTCAGTGTGGGTACTGCACACCCGGGCAGATTTGCTCTGCGGAGGGGATGCTGGCCGAAGTGCGTGCGCTGTTAGCGAAACAGGGTGCGGGAGCAGAGCTTGACGGAACCAGCGCATTGCTGACGGATGCTGAAATTCGCGAACAAATGAGCGGGAACCTCTGCCGCTGTGGTGCTTACGTAAACATCGCAGCCGCTATTGGTGAGGTTGCCGGGTTTGAGGCCACAGGATTGAACAGGGCAGTGCAATGAAGCCGTTTGAGTTCCATCGGCCAGCAAGCGTGCAAGAAGCGCTAAAGCTGGTTGGAGAAGACGGTGCCTTTCTAGCTGGCGGCACCAACTTGGTAGATCATCTGCGCCTTGGGACTGCTGCGCCAGCACGTCTGGTGGACATAACTGGCCTCGGTCTTGATGAGATAGCGGAGCAGTCAGACGGATCGATAGCGGTAGGGGCGTTGGTTCGTAACAGCGACATGGCTACTCACCCCTTAGTTCGTTCGCGATTTCCTTTCGTGAGCGAGGCGATTTTGTCGGGGGCATCGGGGCAGTTGCGGAACATGGCAACTGTGGCTGGCAATCTTATGCAGCGAACTCGCTGTGTATATTTTCAAGACCTCTCCACACCGTGCAATAAGCGAAACCCCGGTTCGGGCTGTGCTGCCGTTGAGGGGTTTGGCAAGTACAACGCTATCTTTGACACTTCTGCTCAGTGCGTGGCTGCTCATCCTTCCGATCTCTGCGTGCCTCTAGTAGCGCTAGATGCAACCGTGGTGGTGGCCTCGGTAGAAGGTGAACGCCGCATACCCTTTAGCGATTTTCATCGCTTGGCGGGCGACTCACCACATCTAGACACAAACCTTGTTGCCGGTGAGTTGATAACGGCCATTGAGATCCCACCTGTGCCGTTTGCTGAGAAGTCCTTATACCGCAAGGTGAGGGAGCGGGCCTCCTACGCGTTTGCCACGGTGTCGGTAGCGGCAGCTGTGGATGTGGCCGATGGGATTATCCAAGATGTGCGACTGGCTTTTGGCATGGTTTCGCACCGCCCACATCGGGCACACAAGGCCGAAGAGGTGTTGCGTGGTGCTCCCGCTGAACGAGAAGCCTTCATCCAAGCCGCAGATGCAGAGTTGGCAGATGCTATGGCTGGGCCGCATAACTCTTACAAGATTCCGCAGCTTCGCAACACCATGGTTGCGGTGCTTGCTCAACTCACCTCGGATGTTAAATCTGAGAATGTCGAATCCGAAGTAGCTCACTCAAACACAGATAGCACAGGCACTACAGGCAGCACAGCGTTTGGTGGCCCAGGTGGCAATCCCCGACCGCGGGTGGATGGCCCGCTGAAGGTCACTGGAACTGCGCCCTATGCATACGAGCAACCCGTAGAAAACCCCGCGTATCTGTTTCCAGTAACAGCTACCATTGCCAAGGGGCAGATTACTTCAATAGATACGGCTGCGGCTGAAAGCACAGATGGCGTGTTGCTGGTACTTACCCATAAGAACGCCCCGCGCCTTAGGATTCGTACAGACCCTGGGCTCAAGATTCTCCAGTCCGACAAGATCCGCTATTGGGGTGAGTTCATCGGGGTGGTTGTGGCTGAATCACCCGAAATCGCCCGTCACGCAGCTGGCCTCATTGAGGTGTCGTATGAATCTGAAGATGCCGATGTGGGCTTCTCGCCAGATCATGTGGATACGTTCGTGCCGAAGCGCATATCTACCCTTGGCCCTGGCCAACAAACCCGCGGCAACACCGAATCAGCCCTCGCAGAGGCGGTTCATATTCATGAAGCCACCTACACCACACCAACGCAGTATCACAACCCAATAGAACCCCATCCAATCATCGCCACTTGGCATAAGCGGCGACGCGGCGACATGAAATCGGTTCGGCTCACGCTTTTCGACTCCAACCAAGGTGCAGCACCCGGGCACATGTTGATGCTCGCTCCCCTGCTTGGGCTTTTGCCGCATCAGATTGAGATAATCAGCCCTTATGTGGGTGGGTCGTTTGGCACTAAGGGGTTGCCTCACTCGCACATCGTTCTAGCTGCCCTAGCAGCCAAGAAGTTGCGGGGTCGGCCCATCAAATTTGCAATCACCCGACAGCAAATGTTCCGTACTGTTGGTTATCGACCGCAGAGCCATCAGGTTGTGAAGCTTGCTGCAGACGAACAGGGCTCAATTACCGCTATAGATCACCAAAGCTGGGCACCCACATCAAGGCTTCGCCAGTATGTTGAGCAGACCGTCATGCCCACTCGGATTATGTACGCAACCCCCAATCTGCGAACCGTGCATCACACTGTCAAGCTAGACGTTGGGGCACCTATGTTTATGCGAGCACCGGGTGATTTTACGGGAATGTTTGCTCTTGAAACGGCGATGGACGAACTAGCGGTAGCAACAGGGATAGACCCAATCCAACTCCGCATCCGTAACGAGCCTGAAGTTGATCCCGAAACCAACCACCCCTTTAGCACCCGCAACTTAGCTGACTGCCTACTGGTGGGTGCTGGTGAGTTTGGCTGGGAGGCCCGGCAGTCTGCGGGTAGTCGGCGCGAAGGAGAGTGGCTGATTGGGATGGGTGTGGCCAGCGCCACTTATCCCAACCATCACCTGATTCCCTCCCGAGCGACCATCTATTATGAACATGGCCGATACTCCGTGGAGCTTCAAGCTGCCGACTTAGGTACAGGGGCTTGGACGATTATTCCGCAGATAGCTGCCGAGGCTCTTGGTGTTTCAGCAGATGTTGTGGACGCAAAGATTGGCCACTCCAAGTTGCCGTTTGCTTTGCCCGCTAGTGGCAGCATGGGCACTTATGAATGGGGCGCGGCCATTGAGGCAGCGGCGGCTAAGTTCCGCAAAAGGCATGGAACCGCTCCAAAAGATGGTGTTAGGGCTAAGGGAGTTGGATGGGCACCCAAAGGGGCGCGCAAGAAAGCCCGACATGGGTTTGGTGCGCACTTTTGTGAGGTACGGGTGAGCACGGTTACCGGCGAAGTGCGGGTAGATCGGATGTATAGCAAGTACGCTCCAGGGCGAATTATTAACCCTCGCACGGCCCGTAGCCAGTTCATCGGTGCTGCCACTATGGGGATATCGGCAGCGCTGCATGAAGAGGCTTACTTTGACCAGCGCTATGGCCATGTTGTGAACAGCGACCTAGCTAGCTACCACATTGCAGCACACGCTGATATATGCAACATCGAAGTCTCTTGGATTGACGAATTCGATCCGTGGTACGGCAAGACAGGGGCCAAAGGTATCGGCGAGTTGGGTATTGTAGGCGTTCCAGCTGCGGTTGGAAACGCAATTTACAACGCCGCAAGTATCCGACTGAGAGACTTACCCTTCACCCCAGACAAAGTCCTCACCGCCCTAGAGGCTGAGTTCTTATAGTGAGAACCTCGCTAGAGGTTTTTATTTTTACAGGTTTATTTCCACAAGCGAACGGTGAAGCTGAACTCTGCTTCGGTGAAGTCTGGTGCGGTATCGTTGTGCTGTGCCATAGCCGGGATTACCTGTCTTCGGATGCCCATGCCCAAACCCTCGACATAGCCGTAGTCACGCATGATGCTCATCATCACTTGGTTGCGCGCATAGCGCGCCCCTTCACGCATGCTCTCAATGCTGATGGTGTTCGGTAGGCTGCCAGGGCTTTGCACTTGGATTCGATCGTCAAAGATCGACAACAGCACATCGGCCCCGGTAATGCTGTAGTCGCGGTGTGCAAGAGCGTTGACAATTACTTCTCGGAGGGCCGTTTCGGGGAAATCGGGGCGTGACACACGGCGGCCTTCTTGCAATACCGCGGATGTGCCCGTGTTGCGGCGAACGAAATCGAGAGCCCTCTCCACCACCCCGGTTTCGATAAGTTCACCGCCAGCTGAGAACAATGCCACCAGCGGACCTTTTATGCTCTCATCTGATTTCGTGGCATAGGTTGGCTCAGCGCCCTCAAAGCAAACAGCCCGAATGCCACACTGAGGCAAGAATCTACCACTGTTCTGGCCGAACAGGAGCATCCCGTCAACTGTGGCGTAAGTTTCGTCGTTTGTTTCCACTGCAAGCTCGAGGTTGCAGAGCAGCCTGCGCCATGGCTCTGAGCCGGGCCGGGGCGTCTCCGCATCGCCGCGGATACGCATGAAGTAGTCCTCTAGGCGTCGGGTATCAAGGTCTGCTATACCAGTACCTAGCACTGGTTTGATACCGTAGTGCAGGTTGCCCGATTGCTGGTACAGCCGCTGTTCTTCCTCGCGAGTGGCATCGCGCGTGATGGTGCCCACTCGTGTTTTGGTAACCCAGTGTGCGCCTTGTTTGCATTTGTAGGGCTTGTCGGGTGCGTTGGGCGGAACGGTCACAACGCCTACCACGACACCGTCTTCGTATTGGATTACCTCCCATGTTGGGATGACAGAGGGTGCCAGGTGGTCGCGAGCCACTTGCATGATCCACTCCTCGGCTTTGCTGCTCGAACGCGTGAGTCCCGAGATCGTGCCGTCGTCCTCAACGCCGAGCAGCACCTGGCCCCCTTCAAGGTTCAGCATTCCAGCAAGCACTGCGGCGATTTTTACCGGCTGTAGTTGGTTGTCTCGCTTGAAATCCACTCTAGAGTTTTCGCCGTTAGCGAGCAGCTGGAGCAAGTCTGTTTGATTCATCTTGATGTATCGGTTGCCTTTAGAAACCGTATTTACGGCGACGGCGCTCGAATGCTTCTTTACCACCCTCGAGGATTTCTTCTACTAGGGCTCTAACTTCAGGCGTGTCTATTGATCCTGCATGATCTGGGTTGAGAAAGGCCCGTGCATCACTATTGATGTTGTTGGCATCACCATCAGAAACATCGCCTTTAGCATCGAGACCTAGTATGAGTTCAGCATCACCGAGCACGGGAATGTTGGCGTTGTGTGTGGAGAAGACAAACTGGCGCTGTCTCTTATTCTCTCGCATTTTTTCAACAATCACCTCGCTGATGAAGCGGTTGTCGAGGTCGTCTTCGGGTTGGTCGACAATCAGCGGTGCATCGGATTCAAGCAGCAGGAGCAGCAGCACCGCAGTGGCTTTTTGGCCTTTCGACAATTTGTGGAGCGGCTGCCAAGATTCCTCTGCACTGCTGCCCGATGTGTTCAGGAACAACTCAGTAGTGGGCAGCAAATCCAACTCTTCAATCTTCATGAATATGCTCTCGCCCGCTTTAGCGATGTTCTCAGCTTGTTGCTGTGTGATGCCGTAGTGTTTTGTCAGCTCTTCGGCTCCAGCGCGGCAGCGAGCCGCAAACTCGGTGAGCGATAAGCTTTCGGCTGATTCAAGCTGTTTAATGGTGACATCTAGCCGCCCGCCGATTTCGTCTCGTAGCAGGCTTGTCAACGGCGTTCGATCTCCCATAGCGGTGACCTTAACTCGGACATAGCCCTTGAGTTGCTTGTTCACTAGCTTTGCAGCCTGGGATAGGTCGCGAAACCGGGTGGCCTTGACCTCCTCCCACTCATCTAGTAGGCTGCGTCGCCGCTGGATTTCTTCGCTGCGCAGCTTCTCGATTACGTCACGCCGCTTCGCTAGGGGGCGCAAGCTTTCGATATTTTTTTGCAAGCGAATGAACTCCTCCCCATCCACAGCTGACTTCTGCAACTCACGCAGAATCGCCTCATACTCTGCATCGATTATGGATTTGTGTTCGTTCCACTCTGTGGTGATTGCGTTGATGCCTTGCTGAGCATCCTTTAAGGCACTTTCAACAAGCTGCGTTGCTGATTCGAGCGTTTCACTAAGCTTCGCTAGCACCGGGTTCATCTTGTTGAGGATTTGCGCTCCAGGGAGTTCGGCCAGTGATTGTTGCGACAGAAAGGTGCGGTCTAGGGGAAGTTCTTGGAGCAGCATTGTCAAAGTATCGTACAAGGGCCTGAGGTGTTCTGAGATGGAGTCCACTATTTGAGCCTCGCGAACCAGCAGGCTTTTGTCTTTGAGTTGTTTTTCCAGGCCAGTGGCTTGAAACCGCTTCAAGGTTTCTTCAAGTCGGGGAAGCTCGGCAAGGCGCTCGTCGATTGAAGCAATTTCACCGTCGGCTTCGAGTATTGCCGTTCGGGAGGCGTTGAGTTCGCGCTGAATGCTCGCTTTGCGTGTGGAGAGGTCGGCATCGGAGCGCATAAAGCGGTGAAGCAGTCGGGTGAGTTTGGATCTGTTGCGAGCGAGTTCGGATATTTCGTGCTGGCCGAAAACCTCAACCCGGGGCAGCACGTCAATCGGGCGCAGGGGTAGTATCTCACCTTTGTCATTGCGAACTACCGGAGGATTAGGAACGGTCCGCTCGATGCGGTACCGGTGTTCGGCGGGATGTAACGAACGCACTTCCAATGAAACTTTGGTGCCGTTCTGAAGTACATGACGGACGATGTCGCGGTGAGCATTTTGAGCTTCCTCACCATTAGGTTCGAGGTCTAAGGTGTAGCGAATGCTCTCGATCACGGTGGACTTTCCGGTACCTCGACCGCCGATGAGAACGTTGAGGTTTGGGTTGAAGTGAATCGCACCGCCATCTAGAAAGCCTCCCCCCTCCCATGCAATGGCTGTTAACTCTGAATGTTCCTTAGGTGTCTCATCGGTGTTGAGGCGGACACGAGAATCAGGGTCGAGGAAGGCCTGTCGCAGTCCCTCCACGCTGGGTTGGCTGGCGAACTTGATCAGGGTGGTCGCCCCCTGATCTTGGAGTTCATTTAAGTTGGTGACATCTTTGGCATTGATCACGGCGATTGCTTGGTTACGACCGGCCATGTATGGGCGGGCATATTCTGGTGTTTTGTTCCTGACGATCGAGCGATTGCACTCGTCAAGCGCATCAACAGACGAAGGAATCTGTATCGCCAAGAGATGCTTGTTCTTCCATGCCCGTGCTTGAGCGCTCTTGTGCAGGGCCGTGAAGAGTCCTTTGGGCCCAACAACGTGGGCCGCAATGGCAATCCCGTTTTGGTTGGATGTCATCTCTAAAATTGCGGCGAAGTCTTTGCTGCAAGCATTTTGTGAAGGCTCGGGATTGTCGACACCGAACTCGCCTAGGAACCGATTGAGGCGATCGATAGCGGTGTCTGAGTCGTAAATGCACAAGACATGAATGCCATCAGTGGATTCAAGCTCGAAACCGGGTAGCACGGTCACATCTGTGCCGCTTGCGGCCTCTTGGAAGATTGCCACGTCTTGAACGCTGTTGTGATCTGTTATCGCCAGCACGCCAATTCCAAGTTCTTGGGCCTTCTCCACAAGACCTGCCGCATAGCTATGAGCATCCCCATCGTTGGGTGAGCGTCTGTAGCTCTCGCCATAGTGATGTGGGTTCACCTGAAGCGCACACCGCACGAAGCGGGCACCCGATGGCTGTTCCATCGCGTTGGCAATCACATCTGGCTCGTCGCGTGCGTTCACTTGTGGATTTTCTCCCTCAGCCGTAGGGATTTTGTGTTGGTATTTGTATTTGTGAATTCGCTCTAAGAGCTAGTTCGTATTCTATTGCCTGCGAACCCCACCGTTGCTTGTGAGCTATCAATGTTTGTGGGTTGCTTGCAACTATGTATAGGTTGCCCGCCACTCCAAGGCTTAGAGCCAAAGTTCGTGCCGGGCGTAGGGGCGAGGCGGGGGGGGGGGGTGAGTCGGCCTGTAGGCGGGATTCTGTCTGGGCCCTTTTGGGG
>JAPOTT010000036.1 GCA_026709025.1 bacterium | reverse complement strand
CACTTGCTTTTCCTGTGATTTCAAGCTGTGTGATCACGACTGGGGTGGAGCCAGCCGGTTGGTTCTGGGCTGGAGTCAGCGGCGCTGCTGGGGCGGATAGCGCCAGATCCAAACTTATCTCTAATGCGGTCTACGGCCTTGTCCACTTCGTGCCACGAGTGAGCGCTGGCCTCGTCTCCTGTTAGGTCTAATGCCAGTTGACGCTGGTTGGCATCTTCCAAATCCGACACTCCCACCCCAATCAAGCGCACCCCTGAGGCTACATCCACTGCCTCTAGCATTCGCTTGGCCTCCCGAGCCAACACGACGCCAGAGTCCACAGAGCTGGCCAGAGTGTGCGACCGAGTAATGGTGCGGAAATCCCCAAAACGCACTTTCAGGGTAACCGTACGCCCCGCCACACCTGTAGCCCTAAGGCGAGCAGCTACCGAGTCGCTAAGAACGGCCAACTCGGTGCCCAAAGCCTCGTGAGTGTACAGATCGCAAGCGAATGTCTCCTCGCGGCTCATAGACTTGGCAGCTGTCTCGGGTACCACCGGACGAGTGTCTACCGCATTGGCCAAGCTATACAGGTGACGAGCATGGGCTTTTCCAACCACCCCTTGCAGTCGCTCCAGAGGAAGCTCAGCCAACTCACCTATGGTGGTAATTCCGATGCTGTTGAGCTGCTTTAGCGTGGCCGGGCCAACACCCCAGATGTCGCCCACCGGTCGAGGGGCCAAAAAAGCCCGCTCTTCACCTACCGGCACCTCAAATACCCCAATCCCCTCTTCTGGCCCTGTGGAGGTTGGCTTGGGCTTGGCCAGCTTAGAGCCCAGCTTGGCCAAAAACTTCACCGCCGCCACCCCCACAGCACACCCGATACCCTCTTGGCTGCGAACCTGCTTGCGGATCAGATGGCCTATCTCAACCGGTGAGAGCTGAGCCCCCGACACATCCAAGAACGCCTCATCCACCGAAAGAGGCTCAACCAGCGGCGTAAAAGACCGCAGTATCTCCATGATGCGCCCACTCACCTCGGAGTAAAGCATGCGGTTGCCGGGCAAAAACACAATCTGCGGACACAACTGCCGGGCCCGCCCCGATGGCATCGCCGAAGTAACTCCATAGGCTCTAGCTTCATACGATGCCGATGCCACCACTCCACGTCGTCCCTCGCCACCCACCGCCACCGGCAAACCCTTTAACTCAGGCCGCCGCACCTGCTCCACCGATGCAAAAAAGGCATCCATATCCACATGCAAAATAGTCCCCGATGCTGCCGCCGTCGCCTGCCCCGCTGGTATTGTTCGCCCCGCTGCTGCCCGACCCCCGGCCGACCTTGCCTGCGCTACCCCTTTGTCACTGACCATCTCCTCAGTATGGCCCAACGGTGTGACAACACGCCCTCAAACAAAGAACTAACCCAACACAGCTCTGGCTATGTCTGGCACGTCGGTTATCACTGCATCTACCCCTATAGCAGCTAGATGGGTGATTTGGTCGGGCTCGTTAACCGTCCAAACGTTCACCTCAAGACCAACATCGTGGGCTGCTGCTACTAGAGCCGAACTAGTGGAGGCAACATACGGACTAACAACATTGTGGCCGCCTGCGGCTACCCTTCCAACTAGCAACTCTGGGGCTAGAACCTCAAAAGTAAGATAAGAAGTACAGATGCTTGGGTCTATCGCCTTGATCCGGTTGAGAGCTTCCATATCAAAAGACGACACGATGATCTCAAGGCCAGCGATGCCTATGCCGCCGTCTCTGGCATCTGTAGCATCTTGAGTATCTAAGATATCTCCTGCATCTTGAGCATCGTGAGATGCAGTACCTGCAGTACCTTCAGATACAGGCTGGCTAAATACAGGCTGGCTAAAACCCCAGCCCAGCACTACACCAGCCACCGCCGCAGACACCTGATGCTTGGCATCATAATCAGGATCACCGGGTGTGCTCTTGATCTCTATGTTGATGATGAACTTCCGATCACAAGCAGCCTCATGACACACCTCCATAACCTCCGCCAGAGTTGGCACCCACTCTGGAAGCTCATCATCGGACAAGTCCACAATCGCCCGCCCATCCATCAGATGGGCATCATGATGAGCCACAAGCACATTGTTGGCAGTACGCCTCACATCTAGCTCCACGCCGTCGGCACCTAGTCGAACCGCTTCGCGAAAAGCATCAAGGGTGTTTTCTCGCCTAGCCGTAGAAGCACCACGGTGAGCAATCACCTTGGGCTGTCTGCCTATTGTCAGCTTGCTTGACTGTGTTGACTCTGTTGTCTCTGAAAAGGGCTGGGCAGGCAAGGGCGTTTCTGACACAGGTATATCTTGCCAAGATTTCTTGTGAAGTTTCTAATGGGGCTGATGCTCACACTGAGATAACCCAAAGGTCGCACAGGGCCCACCACAAAGGGCCCACCACAAAGGGCCCACCACAAACACTCACACTAGCCACATACATCACATCTATAGTCTTTAACCACAACAATATTCTCTGTCCACATAAACCTCTCTTGCAACAACCCCAACACAGGCCCTATGATGACTGCTTCATGTTTGAGTTCAACCAAGCAGACACACAGTGGCGAAAAGTTGCAGCATGCCGCGATAGCGACCCATCATTGTTTTTTCCTGTGGGCAGGACAGGTATGGCCGTAGAGCAGGTGAAAGCAGCCAAGATTGTGTGCGCGGAATGCGTAGCGCAAGCCGACTGTCTAGCATTCGCCCTGAACACCAACCAGGATTCGGGAGTATGGGGAGGCACCTCAGAAGATGAACGACGCCAAATGCGCCGCATGAACGCCCACAACAAGCTTCAAACCATCCAACCTCAGATGGAACTGCTATAGGGCTTGCTGAACTAGTTGCACAAGCAGTTACACCAGTTGAGCAAGCCTTTTACTAATCCACAGCCTAATCCACAGCAAGCTAGTTCACCACACCTGCTTTATCACGACTTAGCTTGTCCTTCCCCCCCCCCCCCCAGTACCTGGCAAGGGAACGGTTACCTCTATCACAGTGCCGGGGCGGTCTGAACTGTCAGCCATGCTCTTAGCAATGCTTTTGTCTGCAAGACCGCTGTTGGCAATGCTGCTAATAGATATGCTGCCCCGCAAATCAGTGCTCACCATGCTACGAACAATGGCCAAGCCCAAACCTGTGGCTTGAGTTATATCAAAGTCTGCTGGAAATCCCACGCCATCATCAATTACCCGTAACCCAACACGACGACCATTATTTGCAAGCTCAACTTGAACGTGTCCAGCAGGCAAATCGCGAAAAGCGTGATCCATAACATTCTGCAAGCATTCGTTCAGCACAACAGCCAAAGGGGTAGCCAAATCAACTTCTAGCTCACCAGCATCACCAGTCACTTTGAACTGCACAGGCTTGTCTGGACTAATTAGGCCCTCTTCCACCAAACGCACCAAAGACCGCGCAATATCAACAAATGGCGCATCTCTAGTTGCATCGCGCGACAATATCTCATGTACCACCGCAATGGTACGAATCCGACGCACCGACTCCTCAATGGCCTCTCTAGCTTCGGCAACTTTTACCCTGCGACCTTGGAGCCGTAACAACGAAGACACTGTTTGCAGGTTATTTTTAACCCGATGATGAATCTCAGAAATGGTGGCATCTTTGGATACCAACAAGCGATCACGGTGGCGCAACTCCGATATGTCGCGCATCAAAACCACAGCTCCCGTGAGTTCCGAGTTGCCGATAATTGGAAGACAACGCAATACCAGAGCGCCCAACTCGCCATGTTGAATCTCTTCTGTCTGCGGCAACCGAGATGCATAAGCAGCCCGAATAGCGCTTTGTTCTAAGCCAATCTCTGCTACATGACACCCCTGTACATCGCCATGCAAACCAATGCGATGAAGCGCAAACGAAGCGTTGGGCGAAATGAACTGCACCCTGCCCGAAGCATCTAGCAGCATCAACCCATCACCCACCCGGGGAGAATCCTCGGTTGCAGCATCGTCTACAGGAAAGGGAAACTCGCCTTCAGCGACCATGGCCGCTAACCGTCTAAAGACCTTAAAGTAACTTATCTCTAGCTCACCCGGGTTGCGTCGGGTGTCGGGGGCAAACTCCCGGGCCATAACCGCAATTACCTCCCCATGGCAAAGAACCGGCACCGTGAGGGTGCGAACACGCGGCTGATCTGCATGGCCGATGCGACCCCCATCCACAATGCGGCCCTCCCGATAAGCCACATCCACCAGAGGACGCTGAGCAGCGGTATAGACGGTGCCAATGAGGTCGTTGTGATGCACCGAACGAGCGGTACTAGGCCGGATTTGCCCGGCTATTGCATATTCTGTGCGTGCCGGGGGCTGGTTTGGTGCGACAGACTGAGTGGGTGCCGAGGGCTGAGCAGACACCACAGGCTGAGCAGACACCACAGGGTGGGAAGGCACATACAACAACAAATCGGCAAATGAAATATCCGACAGCGGTGCCCATGTACGCATGAGCCGCTGTAGGTGCTGTACCTGCGGTTTAGCTAAGCCAGCAAGCAGATCCTCTGAGCTTGCCATCAACTACCGCCCACAATCACCGGCTAACACGCAAACCCTTAGCCGCCGAACCCAATAGCTCGCCCAGACACCGAAGGGTCAAGCTCTACATAAGCCACGCTGGCGGCCAACACGCCCACCTCACGGCCTTTGCTGTCGGTAAGCCAAAGCACCTTGCCCGATGCCAGATCTGAGTTGATTTCCTTTTTCACCGACCTAACGTTGGAGGAAGGATCTAGCTCAACCTCAATCTCCTTTTGGCTTTGAATGATGCCTATACGCACATGCATGGATTGACTCCTTGGACTGGTATTTGTTGTTGGAAGGGTAGTTATTTGTTGTAAAAGCTAGTTGATCTTGAGTTCTGGGCTGTAGATGCGCCTCGGCGGTGGATTGTCTACCAAATGGGCCGCCATAGCCGAAAAAACCTGCCCTACTTCTGAAGCAGGCTCACAAGCAACAATGGGCTGGCCGTCGTCGGCACCTTGCCTAAGCGCTGGCAGCAGAGGAACTTGGCCGATAAGCGGTACATCTAGTCGTTCGGCTAGCTCTTGACCGCCACCGGCACCAAACAACTCATAGCGTTTGCCGTCATCACCCGTAAACCAACTCATGTTCTCAATCACTCCCCTCACCGTGAGGTTAACCTTGCTAGCCATAAAAGCGGCCCTTTGTGCTACCCGTTGTGCTGCTGGTTGTGGGGTTGTCACCACGTAAACCTCAGATCTGGGCAGAAACTGCGCCAGCGAGATGGAGATATCACCGGTGCCAGGCGGCAGATCTACCAGCAAGAAGTCGGGGTCGTTCCAAGCCACATCTGTTAAGAACTGCTCTAAGGCTTTATGCAGCATCGGGCCTCGCCATATAACGGCTTGATCTTCTTCAGCAAAAAAACCCATAGATATGCACGCCACGCCGTGTGATTGCGGAGGCACGATCATCTCCCCTGCCATCTGTGGCTCTTGGCGAATACCAAGCATTCGTGGAATTGAGAACCCCCACACATCAGCATCTACCACCGCAGTGCGATGCCCGGCCGCAGCCAGAGCTACTCCCAAATTGACGGTAACCGATGACTTGCCAACACCACCTTTGCCGGAGGCCACCAACAGCACACGAGTGGTTGTGCTGGGGTCGGCAAATGCAACAGCGCGACGCGGCGCTTCAGGGATGTTATGTGACTGGGCCATAGAGGTAGATTACGATATCCGACATTATTTAGACCACGCTTCCACATCACCAGTTCGCCCTGAGGTTGTGGCTGCGATGAACCGGTGGTGGAACGCTAGCCACGGCGATCCTTCGCGTATGCATGCCGAAGCCCTAACAGCGCGCACCGAGATTGAACAAGCCCGACAGCAAGTAGCCGATTTCTTCGGAGCACGCCCTCGGGAAGTTATCTTCACAAGTGGCGCTACCGAAGCAATCTCCACTGCGGTTTGGGGGGCAGCCAACCGTGCTTCGCACCAAGTGCTGAGCGCCGTAGAACACTCAGCAGTACGCCTCTCGGTGCAACGCTTATGCGACCAGCCAGCACAATCAACACGCACACACACACAGCCAACAGCACCAAACCAAGCACAGCCAGCACACACAGCTACGATTGTGGGGGTAGACCAATTTGGCCGAGTGAGCCCAACAGATATGGCTGCTGCGATCCAAGAAAGCACCGCGGTGGTGCATTGCCAATGGGCCAACCATGAGGTAGGAACCATCCAACCAGTGGCCGAGGTGGTACAAGCCTGCAAACAACGCTCCCCCGATGTGCTGGTGCATCTAGATGCGGCCTCTGCTGCAGGAAAGGTAGCGGTAAACTTTGCCGCTAGCGGAGCCGATCTGATGTCGGTAAGCGCCCACAAGTTTGGCGGACCTAGCGGCATTGGGGCACTGCTGGTACGACGCGGTCTGCGCCTAGTACCACTTTTGGAAGGTGGCGATCAAGAACGCGCGCGCCGCGCTGGCCTAGAAAACGGCGCTGCCATCGCAGGTTTTGCTGCGGCCTGTACTGTGCTAAGCCATGGGGGCTTGGAGCAAGAAGCAGCCCAAGCTGAAATCCAAACCAACCTACTGCGTCGCGCCCTAAACGAACTAAAAGGGGTGCGCGTGTTCGGGCACCCTCGCAAACGCTTAGAGCACCTGCTGTGTGTGGGCATCAGCGATGTGGAACCCCAAGCTGTGCTCATTGCTTTAGACAAAGCAGGTGTGGCCGCACACTCGGGCAGCTCATGTGCCTCGGAATCGCTAGAACCATCTCCCGTTCTAAAAGCCATGCAGGCAGATGCCCAACACTCCCTGCGTTTTTCAGTAGGTTGGAACACCACCCCCAAAAACATCACAGCCGCCGCCAACGCACTAACGCAAGCATTAACTAACCTGCGCCAGCTCCAGAGCAACGGCTAAAGTTCACAAAATCACAAAGACGCGCAAACAAGAAATCAATATGAGATGGCTGCTGCGTCCTTTTGCAGGGTTGGCGGTACCAGCAGCAGCTGTAATCGCCGCCTTGTTGGTGGGTGTTGTTCTGCTTGGAGTATTTGGGGCCAACCCGATCACCGGCTACAGAGCATTGTTCACCGGAGCATTTGGAGGTCCCGACGAGTTAGCCGCCACCGCCTTGAAATCCATTCCCCTCATGTTGGTAGGAGTTGGAATATGCATTGCCTTTCGCACCGGTGTGATCAACATCGGGGGCGAAGGCCAAATCATCATGGGTGCTATCTTGGCCACTCTGGTGGCGATAGCGCTGCCTGATGTGCCTCGCCCCATCCTGGTGCCCCTAGTGATGATTGCTGGTGGGATAGGCGGCGGCATCTGGGGGGCCATCCCGGGAGCACTCAAGGCTTACAGCGGTGTGAACGAAATCCTTAGCACGATCATGATGAATATAATTGCTGGATTCTTCATGAGCTTTTTGCTAGAAGACTGGTTAATTGCACCCGGTGCCATCAAAATCCAACAGACAAAGCGCTTGACACCAAATGCCGATTTACCTATCCTGCCGGGAGGCACCCGCCTACACCTCGGGATTGTGGTTGCGCTAATTGTGGCAATCTTGGGTTACTTGCTTTTGTTTCGCAGCGGATTGGGGTTACGCCTGCGTGCGGTGGGCCACAACCAACATGCGTCGCGAGCAGCGGGCATGAAGGTAGAGCTCAGCATCACCCAAGCCCTTGCCTTGAGTGGTGCCTGCGCTGGCATTGCTGGCGCAGTGCTGGTGTTCGGCAGCGAGTCGCACCGCTTAATCGGTGAAGGCGGGCCGCTGGCGTTCACACAAAGCGCCGGGTTTAACGGCATCGTTACCGCTTTGTTTGGCGGACTGCACCCCTTGTTCACGGTGCTGTCGTCTTACTTGTTTGGCGGGATGTTATCTGGAGGTATATCCCTGCAACGAGCAGTGCAAGTGCCCCAAGCGCTTGTGATTGCGCTAAACGGTGTGGTGGTAGTGTTTGTGGTTAGCAGCCTCCTGTTGCAAAACCGCGTGCGCCGCTGGGCTGAGGGCGAAGTGCAGATGGAGGATCGCGCATGAGCGAATTCTTCACCGTGGCCATTCTCACAGCTACCTTGACATCAGGTATTCGCCAAGCAGTGCCGTACTTGCTAGCTGCATTGGGCGAAGCCGTGAGTCAACGAGCAGGTGTGCTCAACTTAGGAGTAGAAGGGGTGATGCTCATCGGAGCGTTCTCGGCCTACTATGCCACCTTAGAAACTAAAAGCGCCGCGATAGGCCTTTTGATGGGGCTCCTTGCGGGAATGTTCATGGGGCTCATCTACGCCTTCATTACCGTGGTGATGCACGCTGAACAGGGCATTAGCGGCATCGGGATATACCTGTTCGGCTTAGGCTTCACCGACTTGTTATTTCAAAAACAGGTGGGCACACCACGGCCAATTCAAGGCTTGAAAACAAAGCCCATGAACTGGTTGGCAGAAGACACCGGACGCGTTGGAGAGTTACTGTTTAGCCATACCATCTTAACTTATGTGGCATTTTTGCTAGTACCAGCGGTGTATTGGCTAGTTACCCGAACCACCTTCGGCCTCAACGTGCGAGCTGTGGGCGAGAACCCCCATGCTGCAGATACCTTAGGGGTGAGCGTAAACGGTGTTCGTGCTGCTGCCATCGTGTTTGGCAACACCATGGCCGGTCTGGCTGGAGCCGTGCTGGTGCTAGACATAGTCCAAAACTTTCAGCAGAACCTCACCGCTGGGCGAGGCTTTATCGCTATCGCACTGGTGTACTTCGGTGCTTGGCGACCACTCAGGGTGATGGCAGGTGCCTTATTGTTTGGCATCGTTTCTTCCACCGTATTAACACTTCAGGCACTCGACGTAATCTCTGGATCTGTAACATCCATCGCCAACATGGCTCCCGCCGTGCTAACCGTGATCGTTTTGGTTGTGGTTAGCCGTCGCATCGGCCAACCAGCCGCCCTCACAAAACCCTTCACCCGTGATGCCTAAAGCCGTAATTCCTCAAAACTGTTATGACACACAGCCTTAACGTACCTGTAACGCCTATCGTCCACACCTAACCGGCACTTTCAGCTATCCTCACATAACCATCAGGAGGGAGAAATGATGAAGTATCCACGCGTTTTTAACTTACTCTTAGCTTTGCTAGGGGTGTTTGCTCTAGCAATTGCTGGGTGTGGCAACGATGACGACGACAGCTCCACAACTCAAACCGGCACATCGTTTCGAGTAGCGGTTGTGGCTCCTAGCGCTAGCAACGATCTAGCTTTCACCCAAAGCATTGTTGACGCTGTACGAAAACTGGAGGCATCCAACCACATAGATGAAGTATCCATCACAGATGGAACCTTCGTTGTGGAAGATGCAGGCGCGGCCATTCGTGGCTACGCCGAAGAGGGCTACGACCTAGTTGTGGCTCACGGCTCACAGTACGGTGGCCCCTTACAGGAGATCGCGCCCGACTTCCCAGAAACATCGTTCATCTGGGGAACCGCCGTGGATACTTTTGGTCTTCCAAACGTTTACTCCTACTCAGTGCGCTCCGACTTAGGCGGCTACGTAAACGGAGTGGTGGCAGCACAGCTCACCGAAAGCAACATCATCGGCGTTATCGGCCCTGTTGAGGTGGGTGATGCCAAGCTATACGTAGATGGCTTTGAGGCTGGTGCTCAGGCCCAAAACCCAGACGTAGACGTGAAAATCGTTTACACCGGTTCCTTCTCCGATGTGGCAGCAGCAGCTGAAGCTGCCCAATCCCATATATCCTTGGGTGCCGATGTGCTAACCGGCTCGGCACAAATGGTTGTAGGTGCTACCGGAGTAGCCCAAGAAAACGGTGTGCTCTGGTTTGGCACCCAAGCCAACCAGACTCCGCTTGGCGAAGACATCGTGGTTGCCTCACAAGTGTACCGCTGGGAGGGTATTCTGGCCGATGCTGTTGATAGGGTGAAAGCTGGCGAACTAGGTGGCGAGACCTTCATAATGACCTTTGCAGGCGGTGGCATAGACATTCAGTTCAACGATAACTTTGACCTTCCCCAAGAAGTAAGGGGCTCAGCCCAAGCCACCATTGATGGCCTGATTGACGGGTCTATTACAACAGGGCAGTAGCCCTGTTAGCGCTAAAGCTTGCAGTAAGCACTAGCCACGCCACACACAACGGGAACACCGGGGTCAGCGCTGATGCAACCTCCGATGCTGGAGATGCGCAACATAACCAAGCGCTTTCCGGGCGTGGTGGCCAACGAGGGTGTGGACTTGACGGTATTGCCGGGTCAGGTTCACACCCTGTTAGGCGAGAACGGAGCTGGCAAGAGCACTCTGGTAAAGATCCTTTACGGGCTCTACCAGCCAGACGAAGGTAACATCTCCTTTGACGGCTCACCGATAAACATTGATTCGCCCGCAACTGCCATCGGCATAGGCATCGGCATGATTCATCAGCACTTCATGCTGGTGGACACATTAACCGTGGCCGAAAATGTGGCTTTAGGGTTGGGCAAACAGTTGAGCTTGACCAACTTGAAACCCATACGCCAGCGCATCGAGGAGGTGTCTGAGGAGTTCGGCCTTCGGGTAAACCCAGATGCCTATATCTGGCAGATGGCAGTTGGGGAACGACAACGAGCCGAGATACTCAAGGCGCTTTATCGCAATGTACGGCTTTTAGTGCTGGATGAGCCCACAGCTGTGCTCACCCCGCCAGAGGTAACCGACCTGTTCGTCACCCTCAAACAGCTCACCGCCGATGGACGCGGGCTGGTGTTCATATCTCACAAACTCAACGAGGTGATGGAGATATCCGATGAGATCACAGTACTGCGCGATGGCAAGGTATCTGGACACACCCGCCCGGCCGAGTGTACACGAGAGTCGCTAGCCACCCTCATGGTGGGTCGCCCTGTGGAACTCACCCGCACGTTAGAGGCTCAAACCCCTGGAACACCCAAGCTAGAGGTACACAGCTTGGCTGTGCGAGGCGACCGCGGAAAGCTAGCCGTGGAAGATGTGAGCCTTCAGGTGCATGCTGGCGAGATTGTGGGCATAGTGGGCGTTTCGGGTAACGGGCAGCGTGAACTAGCCGAGGCAATCATGGGACTACGAGAAATTGAATCTGGCGAAATAGCCATTAACTCTCAGCAAACAAGCACGCCAACGCCCAAACAAGTTCGGCAAATGGGCTTAGCTTACGTGCCCGAAGAACGCATGAAGTACGGCAGCATAGGCGACTTCACCGTTGCAGAAAACTTGGTTCTAACAGATTACAACCGCCCGCCTTATGTGCGCCGAGGTGTCTTGAGCCTCAGCGCAATCGAACAACGTAGCAAACAGCTTGTGGACGACTACTCAATACGCACCCCCAACACTCAAACGCTCACCCGCAAGCTGTCAGGCGGCAATATCCAAAAGGTAGTGCTGGCTCGTGAGTTCAGCGGAGATGCCGAGGTATTGCTGGTGGCTCAGCCCACCAGAGGTGTGGATATCGGAGCAGCCGAATACATCCACCAGCAGCTTCTAACACAGCGCAAACAAGGCAAGGCAATCTTGTTGATAAGCGAAGACCTAGACGAGGTAATGGCCCTGTCAGATCGGCTGGTGGTGATGTACGAGGGGGCAATTATGGGCCAAATCCCCAAACAAGAAGCCACAACAGAACAAATCGGCCTGCTAATGAGCGGCGTATCTTAACCAAAGCCTCACAAGGATCGCTAAAAAGCTAGGTTGGCTATACAAAAGAGCGGAACTAAGTTCTTCTGGTATTGATTGACTATTTTCATTGCTTCCATACAGGTTTGCGGGTAGCAGCTCCATAGCGATATTTATTGTATCGGTGAACTCCTGCAGCTAAAGGCAGACCTACTATAACCCATATAGCTACATCCCATATTGGAATGAGCCGTACAGTTACTTGTATAACAATTAAACAAATAACAACTTGGATTATTCCCACTTTCCACGGAGGTCCAAGTGAGTTGTCTTCGTTATGATCAGATAGACTAGATTTAAAGATTTTAGCCATAGCTGACTCTTTCTCTTTAGTGGTTGTGAACATTTTAGCAACTAATAGCAACAAGTACAAGTTTATTTAATAATCAAATTATTCTGCTATAGGTTGTGTTAGAAATACAATTCTGTGATATCAGTATCACTATGTTAAGTGGTTGATGGAATCGCGTTAGCATAACCTTGCTTGAATAATAACGAAGTGCTTAAATTCAATTCTTGAATTCATAGACATAATAAGTTTTACCGTAGTCGTCACTAGCACATCTCTTTACATTAGGGGATGAGTTATGACATTCCGAGATGCGGGTGAAAGGACCAGCTTTTGCCCATGATGGCCATCCTGTATTAATTTGAGTAGGAGTAGGAGTAGGAGTAGGAGTAGGAGTAGGAGTAGGAGTAGGAGTTACTGTACGAAAAGGTGCTACTGGTGTCGGAGTTGAAGTTGGTGTAATATTAGGGTTTTTACTTAGAGTGTCGCAACCTTTTTCAAGAGACTTGCCAGTGAACCAGCTACCTGCATATTGGTATAATATACTTGCAGGGTTTTTCAGGCTCGTGTAGGCAATACTCAGAGCAGCAACCTTAGATGCCAAGAACTTGCCATTCGAAGTGCAGCCAGCTTTTAGTATGTCATTCCGATGTATGCCATAGCTACTTCGTCTTTGGGAACAGTCGTGTTCAAGTGCCTTACCCACTATGAATCCTGCTCCCATACCCACATAGACGTTTGAGCCAGATATCACGCTTGCTCCTAGTCCGGTGAAAGTGACTGTTAATAATTGACCAGTTTCGGTACACACAGCTTTCATTATCTCATTGTACGCCGCTTTTGCACCGTCAGCAATTTTTTCTCCTACATCAATGAATGTCTTCATTATGACTCCACCACTATTTTCGTCTTTAGCTACTGTAGGACGAAAGCAATGTGGCCTTTTGTCTACTTGAACCCAATGAACTGGTTGTGTCCTACGTCTTAGAATATGATTGTTTTTATCTACTGAAAGATAAACTCTTTTTGTATTTGAGCGGATACGAGCATTTTCAGATAACGGCGGTGAGTACTCTCCGGAGGGGCATAATGCTGGTTTGGAATTGGTGTTGGTTGTGGGTGGTGGGGTGGGGTGTTCGCATTTGTTGTTTTTGAGGATGTGGCCTGTGGGGC
>JAPOTT010000026.1:7418-67002 GCA_026709025.1 bacterium | reverse complement strand
GCTGGCTCCACCCCAGTCGTGATCACACAGCTTGAAATCACAGGAAAAGCAAGTGTCTTGCTTTATACTCTGCTATTGCCTACCAGTGGGTAGCCATTATCACTTTCCGTGCGGCCCGAGCGGGGTTTTTGGCTCGTGGATTTGGATGGAGTAGTGGCTAGGTGGCCCTCTGAATTGGACTCGGCGAGCTTCGCTGTCAATGGCGGTGAGGATCATGTTCCTTCCATTTAGGGTGATGTTTTCAACGAGTAACGGGCCGCCTACTCCCTTGACCGTTATTATTGCGCCAGGCCGAGGGACCCGTAGCTCTTGTTTGGAGAGCATCTCGCTTGCTGGATGCTGTCTGGTGGTGCTCGCCATTCCTTAGTCCTCCTCTAGGGTGTTTCTATCTGATTCACGGGCTGCGTGAACAGTCCAAGTGCCTGGATTATCAGCAGTGTGGAGAACCGTGAGGTTGTCTCCAGTGTAAGTGTGAGTGGATATTGTTTGTGTGGCGTTTGCCTCGGCCTGTGTCTTTATGCCCATGACTGCTTTTCTTCCGAGAAAAACGCCACACCAAGCGGCTGAGGCAGCAAGGCCCATCACAATTATTTGCAACACATCTAGTTGAAAGTCAGTCATGGTAATTCAATGTGTGTTTGGTGGTGGCTCTGTTGATGAGCGATGGGTTTCATACTGTCTCATATATTATGAAACGGTGTGGTGAATAATTATTATTGATCAACTTATCATATTGGCTTGAGGGTGTCAATAGCCTGGATCTGGATTGTGGAGTTGAGACTGGGGTTTTGCGATGGTCTGCTGACTAGTTGCAGCGAGCTTTGTTAGTCCAGCAGGTGAGCTACTGGGCCACTACCCTGGCCCAAATCCCAGTTGGCGGATCGCACAATACGCCAATGCACAAACTCTTTGGCCTTGACGATGGCCTCTAGGGGTTCAATCCCGTGAGCCAAGTTGGCAGCAACCACAGCAGAAAAGGTACAGCCGGTACCGTGGTCGTTTGCGGTTTCTATCTCTCGACCTGCTAGCTGTGTCCAAGTTCCGTCGTGAAAGATGCGATCTATGCCGGTAGATTCGCCGGTAATCACCAACCAACCTCCGCAGATTTTGCCCAGAGCCTCTAAGGAGTACAGCGCTCCAACATCGCACAGCAGTTGGGCTTCGCGCCGGTTGGGAGTGGCCACTTGGGAATGTTGTAGCAACTCTAGATAGAGGGCTTCGGCCCCGGTATCTAGCAGGCGATGGCCAGTAGAGGAGACAACCACGGGGTCTACAACCAAGTTGGGCAGCTTGCCTGCAGCCGCGTATTCGCCAACCGTTGAGATGATGCTGCGGTTGGCCAGCATGCCGGTTTTTACCGCAGCTACCGGGAGGTCGTTCAGCAGCGAATCTAGTTGTTGGGCCACCAACTCCGCTGACATCGGATAAACCTCTTGTACGCCCACGGTGTTTTGGGCTGTAACAGCCGACACAGCCAGCGTGCCGTGTGTGCCCGCAGCCGCGAAGGTGGCGAGGTCTGCTGCTATGCCCGCACCGCCTGAGGAATCGCTGCCTGCGATGGTTAGTACTACTGGAGGGTTCATCCTAACTGCCATTCAGCCAAGATAGCCTGAATTGCGGCTTGCGGTTTTGAACTGCGAGCCACTGCGCCCTGCACGGCCACTCCCGTCGCTCCTGCAGCCCGACAAGCTGCTACCCGCCCAACATGCACCCCGCCTAAGGCATATACCGGTAAGCGGGTTTGGCTAGCCACATGGCGTAATTCGTTTAGGCCGAGGGCAGGGCCGTAGCCGGGTTTGGATTCAGTGGGGAAGATGGGCGAGAGCGTGACGTAATGCACACCTTCTAGTTCGGCAGCGCGCACCTCATCTAGGTTATGACAAGAACGCCCAACAATGCCTGTGTAGGGCGTGGGCCAAGAGTGCTGGGGTTCGTCTTGTGCGGCTAGGTGAATGCCATCGGCAATGGGTTCTATCATGGATGCCAAGATTAGACAGTCGGTGTGACATCTGCTGAGCCGTGCCAAATCCCGTCTGATCTGTGGTGGTTCATGTTTGGCCCGAAGCACCACTGCAGGAGCCGACACAACCACATCGCTGAGCACCAGCAGCTCTGGTAATTTAGCCGGGCTAGAGCTCGGGGCGCTCAAAACTTGGCCTTGCCGTACACGGCGGTGGAGGCTTGGGCTCCGTAGTAGCGTTTGGGAATGCGACCAGCGTTGCGAGCGAGGCGGCCTGCTTGGGTGGCTAGGCGCATGGCAGCTGCCATTTCTACAGGGTTGCGGGCCCGGGTGATGGCAGAGGCCACCATCACGCCATCGCAGCCTAACTCCATAGCCAAGGCCGCATCTGATGCGGTGCCCAAGCCAGCATCCAACACAACAGGCACCGTTAGTTGCTCTGTGATCATGGCAATGTTGTGCGGGTTGCGTATGCCAAGGCCAGATCCGATAGGGGCACCCAACGGCATAACACAAGCACAGCCGATGTTTTGGAGCCGCTCTGCTAGCACGGGATCGTCGTTGGTGTAGGCCATTACCACGAAGCCTTCGTTTACCAGCGTTTCTGCGGCCCCGGTTAGCTCGATGCATTCTGGCAGCAGGGTTACATCATCGGCGATTACCTCCAGCTTGATTAGATCGGTGGCAAAAGCCTCGCGTGCCATTTTGGCGGTGAGCACAGCATCAAATGCGGTATGGCAGCCTGCGGTGTTGGGTAGCACCTGTAGGCCAAGTTTGTCGATAACATCTAGAACTGAGCCGCTTGCTTGGGGCGACACTCGGCGTAGTGCCACCGTGACCAGCTCGCATCCCGAAGCTGCGAGGGCTTGTTGCAGCACAACCAGGTTAGGGGCACCGCCAGTGCCACAGATGATACGACTGTGGAAGGTGTGGTTGGCTACCGTCCAAACATCACCTGCTGCACCACCGGCTGCATCAGCATCGGCATCGCTGTCGTTGTAGCTGCGATGCGGGTTAGCCACCGGGAGCTGCTTCCAGTATCTCTATGCGATCGCCGTCACATAGCTGTGCTGTTGGCCATTGGCTGCGGGGCACGATCTGTTGGTTCACCGCTACGGCCACGCCGCGCTGATTGGGGGCGAGCGCGCTCACCGTGCAGCCTTCGGGTACGGTGTGGCTAGAGCCGTTGAGGGTTACTTGCATATCATCAAACTAGCAATGCCGTTCATCCAACAGCTTGCAGATCGCGCCACGAAGAGCTTGTGGCTGATACAAAGCGGCTGGGGCTGAACGGCCCAATATCTATGCACGGCTCTTGTTTTTGCAACAGTGCTGTTACGAAGCTGGCGGTAATGGGGGCGGTAAGCACGCCATTGCGAAAGTGCCCGCTAGCGAAACATATCCCGCTAGGGCCCCAACCGATGATGGGGGCATTGTCGGGGGAGCCTGGGCGCAAACCAGCCCATGTTTCTGTTAGGTCTGCTTCGCTTAGACCCGGCAACAAGGTGAGCAAATCTCGCAACAACTCATACACGCCACCCGCGGTTATGCGGGTGTCAAAGCCCATTTCTTCTTGGGTAGCACCCACCACTATCTCGCCATCGCTGCGAGGTATCGCATAGATGCTGGCCCCTCTAATGAGACCTCGTATGGGTTGGCGCAGGAGGCCGGGCTCACCGCGCAACCGGAGGATCTGTCCTTTCACTGGCCTCACCGGTAAGTCCAACAGCCGCCCCGACCATGCACCGGCGGCCACCACAACTTGCCCGCAACTCAAGGTTTGGCCATCGCTGGTTGTCACGCAGTTACCGGTTACCTGCTCAACGTGTGTCGCCCGCACTGTTACAGCCTTAAGCAGCTCTTGTACTACTAAACGAGGGTTGACGTGATGATCTAACGGTGAGAAGATGCCCCCTTGCACGCTAGGTGATAGAAGTGGTTCCATCTCGCGGCACTGTTGGCTGCGTAAGGTCTCAACTGTTAGGCCCTCTTGTTGGTGCAGTTCGTGGAGATGAGCCAACTGGGTTTTGTCGTCGGCATCAAAGGCAGCTAGCAGCATTCCGTTGCGGTGATAGTCCACCGTGTCTGCGCCGAGAGCGGCTGCAAACTCGGGCCAAGCTGCGCTAGCGGCTAGATGCAGACGCAGAACTTCGCTTTCACCCCAGTAGGCCTCGTTCACAGGAGCCAGCATTCCGGCTGCTGCGTGGCTGGCCCCGCTGCCGAGGGCTTTGTCTAGCACTACGGCGGAGATGCTGTTTTGCTGGAGTTGCCATGCTATCGACAGGCCCACAATGCCGCCGCCCACCACGATTACATCCGGGTTAGGCACATCCGGGTGAGATATATCTGAGCTAGCTGGCATGAGGTATCCACACATCAGGCATCAATGCATCAGTTATCCACAAATTGAAGGCTTCAATAAACTCTACGGTGGCTTTGGTTGGGTTTGTGGCGCTGCTTATTGCGCTCAACACCGCAGCGCCGTAGGCACCAGCATTGAGCACCTCGGGGATTTTTGCAATGGTGATTCCTGCTATGGCTATCACCGGCACCTCTACGGCTGCGGCAACCTTTTCCAAACCGGCCAAACCTATCGGTTCTGGCAGGTTTGCTTTAGAAGTTGTGGGATATATTGGCCCCACCCCCAAGTAGGTAGCCCCGTTGTCTTGTAGGTAACGGGCCGTGTTGGGATCACGAGCGGTAGCACCCACAATGTAGTTAGTGCTAACAAGCTTGCGAACCGCCGCTATGGGTAAATCTTCGGCACCCAGGTGAACCCCATGAGCGCCACAGGCCATGGCGATGTCGGCCCGGTCGTTCACGATCACCCGAGGTGTGGTTGCGCCATCAGCAGCACCAACATCATCATCATCAGGAGCAGCCACAGCGCCGTGAGTCATGATTTTCTGGCATTCGGCTAATACTGCGGCATCGCTTTGGTTTTTGATCCTCACCTGTATTGCTGGTGCTCCTGCGGCCAACACAGCAGCAGCTGTTGTGTGATTATCTGTGATTACGTGCAAGCGTGGTAATGGTAAATCCGCTGCGCTCATGTCATGCGCGCTCATAGCATGTGAACACTCACGGTTTGGTGGTGTAAAGATTGGCACCCTGGCTGCGGAACTCCACCGATTTGGCCTGCATTCCTGAGTCGATGGCTTGTGACTCCGTAACCCCTTGGGCAGCAGCGTAGTCGCGCACGTCTTGGGTGATCTTCATGGAGCAGAACTTTGGCCCGCACATAGAACAAAAGTGTGCTGTTTTGGATGGCTCTGCGGGCAGCGTTTCGTCGTGGAACTTCATGGCGGTTTCGGGGTCTAAAGACAGGTTAAACTGATCCTTCCAGCGAAACTCAAAACGGGCCTTGGATAGGGCATCGTCCCAAGCTTGCGCCCCGGGATGTCCCTTAGCTAAGTCTGCGGCATGAGCCGCAATTTTGTATGCGATAACACCGTCTTTTACGTCGGCTCGATTGGGCAGACCGAGATGTTCTTTGGGTGTGACGTAACAGAGCATGGCGGTTCCGTACCAGCCGATATTGGCTGCACCTATGGCCGAGGTGATGTGGTCATAGCCGGGTGCTATATCTGTGGTGAGGGGCCCTAGCGTGTAAAAGGGCGCATCGGAGCACCACTGTTGTTCTAGCGTTACGTTCTCTTGGATTTTGTGGAGCGGCACATGACCTGGTCCTTCAATCATCACCTGCACATCGTGTGCCCAAGCTTTATGGGTGAGTTCGCCCAGGGTTTTCAGCTCGGCTAGCTGTGCCTCATCGTTGGCATCGGCAATAGAGCCCGGGCGCAGGCCATCGCCCAAAGAAAAGGCCACATCGTATGAGGCGAATATCTCGCACAACTCCTCAAAGTGGGTGTAGAGGAAGTTCTCTTGGTGATGCGCCAAGCACCAAGCAGCCAAGATGGAGCCGCCGCGGCTTACGATGCCGGTGGTGCGGCGGGCGGTGAGCGGCACATAACGCAACAGCACCCCAGCGTGGACGGTCATGTAGTCCACCCCTTGTTCGGCTTGTTCGATAATCGTGTCACGGTACATTTCCCAAGTGAGCTCTTCGGGGTGTCCGTTTGTCTTTTCTAGAGCTTGATAGATGGGAACCGTGCCGATGGGAACCGGCGAGTTACGGATGATCCACTCCCGCGTGGTGTGGATGTCGGCACCGGTAGAAAGATCCATCACCGTGTCGGCCCCCCATTTGGTGGCCCATGTCATCTTGTCTACCTCCTCGGCAATAGAGGAGGTAACCGCCGAGTTGCCTATGTTGGCGTTTACCTTAGTAAGGAACTTGCGGCCAATAATCATGGGTTCAGATTCGGGATGGTTGACGTTGGCCGGAATAATGGCACGGCCTCGGGCCACCTCGGAGCGCACCAGTTCGGCATCTAGGTTTTCTCGCAGCGCAATGAACTCCATCTCGGGGGTAATCTCCCCACGGCGTGCGTAGGCCATCTGGGTTACCGGCGCACTCTTGGCACGTAGAACAGGGCGACGCTGACCCAAAAAAGGATTTGATGCTTCACCGTTACGAGCCGCGCTGCGCCCGTCATCGCGAGCGGTAGGGTTGCGCCCGGCAATCTGTTCGGTGTCGGCTCGTTCGGTGATCCACCCGAGCCGCAGTGCCGGTAAGCCCTCGGTGGGCTCAGAGCCTGGGCCGCTGGTGTCGTACAGCAAAATAGGTGGCTCAGGGTGGGTTAGGTTTACCTGCGTAAACGGCACCTGAATGTCGGGCCTGTTGCCTGTGGCGTAGGTTTTTTGACGGGCAGGTTCTTGGTGGCTGATGTGGCCGTTGTTAGCATTGGCCGCATCAGGTGCTACTAGGTGCTCAGAAGCCTCAGTGCCGTTAGGGTGATTTTTCATTATTATCTTTCTTTACCAGTTTTATCTGGGTTATCGGGTTAAGTGGTTATCTGGATTAGGTGTCTTGCATCTGTTTTAACTTTGCAACTGCTTTAGCTGGCGATGCAGCCAGTGGTCTTTGTCGGCTGCATAGCGCTGAGCGATTTCAAGATGGGCAAACATGCCTATGCCGTGAGGCACACCGGGGTAGACATGCAACTCGGTTGGTACACCCGCACCGTAAAGTCGCATCGCGTATTGAATATCCTCGTCCCTAAAGCCGTCGGCACCCCCTACGCATACGTACGCTTCGGGCAAGCCCGATAAATCTTCGGCTCGCGCTGGGGCCGCAGTGTAGGGAACTTGGTCGGTTCCGTACAGATCTCCAAGATAGCATTGCCATCCGAAAGCGTTGGAAGCCTTCGTCCAGATGATCAGATTATCAAGCTGGCTAGATGGTGTGATCTGGCGGTCGTCAAGCATTGGGCAGTCTAAGAGCTGAAAACTCACTGGCAGGTTGTTGCGGTCACGGTTTAGCAGCGCCAAGCTGGCGCACAGGCCACCTCCAGCGCTTGTGCCGGTGATACCAATCTTGTTGCGGTCTATGTTGAGCGCAGCGGCATTGTCGTAAGTCCACTGCAGGCCCTTGTAGCAGTCTTCAAGCGGCTCTGGATATTGGTTTTCAGGTGCTGTGCGGTAATCCACCGACACCCCAATGATTCCAAATTGTGGGCACCACTTATCAAACGTGGGGTCGTCTATGTCGAGGGTTCCGCCGATGTAGCCCCCGCCGTGCATGGAGTACACGCAAGGTGCTAAGCCCTCTAAGCCAACCGGTGCGTGAACCCTTACACGCACTCCAGTGTTGTTGTCTATTACATGATCGGTTCTTTCCACCGAATTGCTAAGTTCGGGTGGTTCTCCCCAGTTGGCTTCTTGCAGGAGCGGCAAGGTTTCGGCGTTTATGTCACCGATTGGAACCATGTCTTTTAGGGGCTCGATTTCTGCATGCAACGCTACCGTGGCCATGCTCACTCCTTTGTTTTGTGCAGATGGATTGTGCAGATTTTTGGACAAGCAACGTAGGTAACGATAGTAACGCCCAATAGCGGTTTAGGGTACAAGCAAACACTCATGTTTTTTGCTCGGGAACTGCGTTTTTTACGGGTTTGTGTCGGTAGTTTAGTAAGACGTGACCAACAACGTCGTAGAACAGCTAGGTGTAGACGAAGACAGGGTGGTTGGTGGGCCGTGGCTGGAAACTGAGCCTAAGGGCCGCTCGTTGGGAGCGGCTCGGGCGTTGTTGGGGGGAATGCTTTTAATTCAGGTAGGTGGTGGCCTTCAGGGGGTTCTTCTTGGTGTGCGCACCGAGTCGGAAGGGTTCGGCCTAGCGGTTAGCGGCATGGTTATGGCCAGCTTCTTTTTGGGGTTCGTGCTTGGTACGCGCCTAGCCGAGCACTTTTTGGGTGCGGTAGGCCACATCCGGGTGTTTGCGGCGCTGGCATCGGTGGCATCTGCTGTGTCTGTGTTGCATCTGTTGTGGATTAATCCCGTTGCCTGGGCCTTGTTGCGAATTCTATTTGGGATATGCATTGCTGGAGTGCTGGTGGTGGTTGAGTCGTGGCTCAACGATATGGCCACTAACGTGAACCGAGGACGGCTCCTGGCGGGGTACATGATGACATCAATGGGTGGCCTTACACTCGGTCAGCTGCTGTTGAACGGAGGCGACCCTCAGGGATTTGAACTGTTTGTGATTTCCTCGGTGCTCATCTCTGCTGCACTGGTTCCCATTACGTTGTCGGCTACTAGTGCTCCTCCCTTGGCGGTGCCTGAGCCGCTATCTTTGCGTCAGCTTATCTCTATGGCACCCGCTGGGGTGCTTACTGCGTTCTGCGCGGGCCTTAGTCATGGCACTTTGCTCGGGGTGGGCGCGGTGTATGCCGCAAACGAAGGCTTAGCCGCTTCGCGTGTTGCGTTGTTTTTGGTTGCAGCTACCGCTGGGGCCATTGCAGGTCAGTGGCCCGTGGGAGCGGTTTCGGATAGAGTTTCACGTCGAGCGGTGATCTTTGTTATTGCCGCCACAGCTGCTGCCATCGCAGGTGTTATGCCAGCTGTTGAGCCGGGTTCGGCCTTGGCGTTTGTGTGCATGTTTTTCTTTGGTGCTGCCACCTTCCCGCTCTACTCGCTGGCCATGGCCTTAACAGGCGACCGGGTGCCAGCGTCACAGCTGAACGGGGCCAGCGCAGCGCTGGTGCGAATGGCTGGAGTTGGTTCTATTATTGGCCCGCTTACCGGTGGAGTTGTTATGTCTTTGACTGCTCCATGGACGTTCTTTTTGGTACTAGTTTCTGCTCATGCTGTGGTTGTGGTTTACACCGGGTGGCGTATTTTAGCCCGAGAAGGGGTGCCAGTTGATGAACAGGGTAGGTTTGTACCGTGGTCTACACGGGCATCGGCTATGGCTGTAAACCTACTGCGTCATCCATCTGGGCCCTTTGCCCGAGACCCCAAACCTGCCCGAGAACCCAAACTCAAGTGATGCTCTGATGAAGGCGGTATTTAGATTTTTGATAGCTGGGCTTGCTACGGCCTTGCTAGCTGCCGGGTGTGGGGGAGGCGACCCCAATAATTCAGCATCAGATGATTTGTCAGATGCTGCTGTGCCGTTTGCGGATCCGCTGGTTGATGATCTAACGGTGTCTCCCGCGGTTACCCGAGGTTCCACTCAATCCCCGGAATTGCCGGGTGAGTCTGTAGGTACAGCAGAGCCAACTGAAGTACCGATAGAGCGTACAGGTGTAGATTGGGAAGATTTGGAAAGCCTTGCCTTTGAGGTGGATGGTCGGTTGATTCAGCTTGAAGATGGCAGAGCTGAGATTGCCAACGGTAGCTCTTCTCCCGACCTTTATGTGCTTCAGAACCGTGTGGCGCAGGGCGATTTGAACGGTGATGGTTGTGAAGACGTGGTTGCGCACATCACCGAGAGTTCGGCAGGCACGGGCACATTCCATCTGCTTGTTTTGGTGATGGACGACGGGCAGGGTGGGAAAGCCAAGCAGCCTGTGTTCGTGGGTGACCGCATTGTGATGGAAGAGATGACAGTTAAAGATGGCACCGTAAGCGTGTCTTTTTTGGATCGCGAACTAGACGAACCCTTTACCGTTATTTCGCTGCGTAAGATGCTGGAGATTGATGTGTCCGAACTAGAACCTGTGGTGACGGTTGTGGAGTCCACCCCGCTAGAAGATCTTCCGCTTCCCGATGTGGATGCCCCTGATATTCCCATAACGTTTGACCCCGGTGCTGTGGGCAGCACGGTGAGCGGATCAATCAACTTCCAGCAGCGCCAGCCATACACAGCTCACATAACAGCTGGCCAAGCGTTTACCGCGGCACTTCAAGCCCCAATAGGGGTGTGGTTAGATGTGCGGCTTGGCGATGAAGTGCTCACCTCGGGAGCTAAAAGGTTTCAATCGGTATCTACCAGCTTGCCTGCAACCGGTGCTTGGAAGGTAACGGTGGTGTCTACCCATGCCGGGCAGGTTGACTACAGGCTCTATGTGGAAGCCCTACCCTTGGGCGTAAGGTCTGCTTCAGCACCCACTCCTAAACAGGCACAGGCGACCGAACCCATCTTGGTGCCAGCTGTGCCTAACAGAGCTAACAGCGCTGACAGCGGTAATATTGGTGACGGCCCGGTTATGTACTTCACCTTTGATGATGGCCCTCATCCTTTGTACACACCCCAAGTGCTCGATGTGTTGGCTCGTTATGGAGTAAGGGCAACTTTCTTTGTGATCGGCTCGCTGGCCGAACAGTATCCTGCCATCGTCCAACGTATTCACGCCGAAGGTCATACTTTGGCTAACCATACTTGGAACCATGAAAACCTAGCTGGTTTACCTCAAGAGACGTTTGACCACACCATAAGCCGAACCCAAGATTTGTTGGGCGCTATGGCTACGCCGTGTCTGCGTCCTCCTTATGGATTCATTGATGCCTTCACTCGTGATTGGGCGGCCAACCATGGCCTAGAAGTTGTCTTATGGAATGTTGATCCTGCCGATTGGCGCAAGCCTCCTGCAGCAGAGATTGCCCGTCACATTGTGCAAAATGCTCGTGATGGGGCCGTGGTGCTGTTACATGACGGCGGCGGACATCGCCGCCAAACCGTGCTTGGCCTAGAAACCGCTCTTAGCGAATTGTCTAACCACGGCTATCGTTACGAACCCCTCTGCACCCGGTAAGGGTGAGGTGGTTTTGCAGTGATACATAGATCTGGCTAGGATGCGTGTTTATGAGTGGTTTGAGCCGGTTACATGTTGCGCCTCGTCGAGGGTGGCGCTACCCCCTGTGCCTATTTGGGGTTTTTACGTTGATTGCACTAACGATGGTTGCTGGATCAGCACAAACAATTTCAATTGCCGACATCAAGCTGCGTGACAACTTAATTGCTGATCAGGCAAATCTGTTGAATGCCTACCGTTGTCTGTTTGATGTGGACACGGAACTAGTTGCAGGAGGCTGCGAAGATAACGCACCAGTAGGACCAAAAGTGGAGCCAGCAGGATTTGAAGCGCAACCCACACACGAAGATTTAGCGCTTCGTGACGAGCTGATATGTGAGCAAGAAAATCTGTTGAATCGTTACCGGCGTGAGTTTAATGTGGACACAGAAGTTGTGCAAGAAGGTGTTGAATGCGAAACTCTAGTAAGTGTTGTCGTTTCCCCCACTCCAGCACCAACTTCAACTCCAACTCCAACTCTAACTCCAACTCCGCCACCAGTGCCTACTCCGGTGCCCACACCAACCTTAAATCCGAGACTAACCAACATAAAGATTCCTATACCAAGAATTTTTGTGGTACCAGTGGCACCGGTATCTACTCCAGTTGCTACTGCGGCTCCAGATAGAGATACAGATACCGAGCGGCCAGTCACTCCGGTACAACCGGTGGTGAGCATTGCGGCTAATGCTGAACGTGTTACTGAGGGGGGTAATGTGCGGTTAACCTTAACTGCTGCTCCAGCCCCTTCAGCATCGTTGAGCGTGACAGTAGCCATTTCAGCGTCAGGCGATTTTGGTCAGGGTTCTCGTACTATTACGCGGACGATTCCTGTTGCGGGCACAGTTAGCTTTACTCTTAGCACCGTAGATGACTCCGTGGATGAGCGTAACGGTTCAATCACCGCGACGGTGAACGCTGGAAGCGGCTATAGCATATCTACAACTGATAACACGGTTACCGTTGTGGTGGCAGATGACGACGATCCGCCAACTCCGGTTACACCAGTCCCTCCGGTGAATCCAGTTGTGACGGCCACTCCCGCCCCTAATCCTACTGCAACCGCCACTCCGCCACCTGATACTGGTACGCCCCCTTCGGAACAACCGGTGGTGAGCATTGAGGCTAGGAATGATATTGTTAGTGTTACTGAGGGGCAGGATGTGTGGCTAACCTTAACTGCTGATCCAGCACCTTCAGCACCTTTGAGCGTGACAGTAGCCATTTCAGCGCAAGGCGATTTTGGTTGGAGTTCTCGCACTTTCACGCAGACGATTCCTGTTGAGGGCACCGTCAGCTTTCCTCTTAGCACCTCAGATGACTCCGTGGATGAGCCTGACGGTTCAATCACCGCGACGGTGAACGCTGGAAGCGGCTATAGCATATCTACAACTGATAACACGGTTACCGTTGTGGTGGCAGATGACGACGATCCGCCAACTCCGGTAACACCAGTCCCTCTGGTACAACCGGTGGTGAGTATTGCGGCTAGTGCTGAACGTGTTACTGAGGGGCAGGATGTGTGGCTAACCTTAACTGCTGATCCAGCACCTTCAGCACCTTTGAGCGTGACAGTAGCCATTTCAGCGCAAGGCGATTTTGGTTGGAGTTCTCGCACTTTCACGCAGACGATTCCTGTTGAGGGCACCGTCAGCTTTCCTCTTAGCACCTCAGATGACTCCGTGGATGAGCCTGACGGTTCAATCACCGCGACGGTGAACGCTGAAAGCGGCTATAGCAGATCGACAACTGCTCGCACGGTTACCGTTGTGGTGGCAGATGACGATCCTACGCCTGAGGCGTCGTTGGTAGCGAAAAGTGGGTCGGTAGCAGAGGGTGAAGATGTGGGCTTCACAATACGGTTGAGTCCTGCACCACCATCAGACGAAAAAGTTTTGGTGTACATGCAGTGGCAAGTTACAAACTGTGAAGGCAGAATAGCAAGCGGCGGTACACATGACGACAGTGTTGATGTCGACCACACGGGCTCAGCTGATTCGTATCTGTTCTCTAATGATGACGAAACAACAAACGGGGACTGTACCGTGACAGCCACGCTTGAACCAACCTATCCAGACCAATATGACTTCATGCCCTACACCGTTAACGCTTCCCAAAAACCAGCCACAGTTACCGTCACCGATCCAACCCCATAGGCAGCTAATTGCTGCGGTTTCGGTAGTGGCTTAGAAGGTTGTTGGTAGAGGAATCACGGGTGGATTTGGGGGTGGCGGTGTCGGTGAGTTCTCTAGCGATGTTGTTCGCTAGGGTTTTGCCTAGTTCCACTCCCCATTGGTCAAAGGGGTTAATGCCCCACACGCTAGCTTGAGTGAACACCTTGTGTTCATATAGCGCTACTAGCTGACCTAAAGAATAAGGCGTGAGCTGATCGCCCAGAATTATGGTGCTAGGCCGGTTGCCTGTAAAGCTGCGATGTGGGTTTGTTGTGTTTAGAGAGGTTTCGCTATGAGAGCCGAAGGCTAGAGCTTCGGCTTGGGCAAAGAGGTTAGCTATAAGCAACTGCTGGTGGTTGGTGTGGGTATGGTTGGGACGACAAAAGCCAATGAACTCCACTGGAACAATGTCTGTGCCTTGATGAAGGAGCTGATGAAAGGCGTGTTGGCCGTTGGTACCAGGTTGGCCCCAAACCACCGGCCCTGTAGGTGTAAACACTGGGGCTCCATCGACTCCAATAGATTTGCCGTTGCTTTCCATATCCAGCTGTTGGATGTATGCAGGGAACAGGGCAAGTTCCTGCGCGTAGGGTAAAACAGCATAAGTGGGATGCTGGCAGAAGTTACGGTTCCAAATGCCGATCAGACCCATAAGAGCGGGCAAGTTATTGCGCCACGGGGTGTTGCGGAAGTGCTCATCCATCTGATGCATTCCGGCCAACATCTGAGCGAACGCATCAGGGCCAACTGCCAGCATAAGGCTAAGCCCCACTGCTGAGCCCAGCGAATAGCGCCCACCTACCCAATCCCACATTGCAAAGGTGGCTTCAGGCGAGATGCCTAGCTGTTGTGCCCTATCTGGGTATGCGGTAACGGCTGCAAAGTGTTTGGCAGCTTGGCTGTGTCCCAAAACTTGGGCCACCCATGCCATTGCAGTGTGGGCGTTGGTGAGGGTTTCGGTGGTTGTAAAGGTTTTGGACACCACGATAAACAAAGTATCGGCCGGGTTGAGCCCTTTGGTGACCATCTCAAAATGTGCCCCATCAACATTGGATAAGAAGCGCACGTCTATGTCTGGGTGCCCATACGCTTGCAATGCGTTGGTGGCCATGGCGGGCCCTAAATCCGACCCGCCAATTCCAATGTTCACCACCGTTTGCCAGCGCCCGCCGCGAACCCGATTGGCAAAGTTGCTCATGCGATCTAGCTCTGTGGCCACCTCTGCGGGGGGGTTAGGCTTGCGAAGCCCAGCGTGCCAGGCAGGACGGTTTTCTGTGACGTTCACAACCTCGCCATCTAACAGGGCTTTAATTTTTGTTCGCAGATTAATTTGTTCAGCTAAGTTCGCTAGCAGATCGATGGTTTCGTTGGTGAGCAAGCTTTTGGAGTAGTCCAAAAGCCATCCGGGGGTTTCAGCGGTTAGTTGCTTGCCACGTTCAGGATCGTTTGCAAACAGGTCTCGCAAGCACACGTTTTGTAGTGTGTTGTGGTGCTGTGCAAGAGCTTCCCATTCGGCATGCATGGATTACTCGTAGCTGATGGCTTCCAACACGTTCATGCGGCTGGCTCTGCGGGCAGGGAAATAAGCTGCCAGCAGCCCTGCCAGAGCGGCTACAAGCATGTATAACAACAAGGTAGGCCAGGGCACTGCAAACGAAGCTATAAAGCTATCGGGGATAACGCTTACCGCTGCCCATCCGAACAAGATGCCGATGATCGCTCCCATGATCCCGCCAAAGGCAGAAACTATGGCTCCTTCCCAGCGGATGGAGCGGCGAGTTTGCACTCGTGACATGCCCACTGCTCGCAGCAGGCCAATCTCGCGGGTGCGCTCAAACACCGAAAGCGCCAAGGTGTTGGCCACACCTAGTAGGGCAACGATCAACGAAATCCCCAAAAACACGTTGACCACCGCCAAAAAGGTGTCGATGCTTTCTTCTTGGCTGGCTCGGAACTCGGCCTGATCGCGCACCTCTAGTTGCGGGTAGTTTACGGTAACCTCTTCTAGGGCCGCTCGGGCTTGTTCAGGGGTAACTCCCGGTGCTGTTATGGCAGAGATGAACTGATCTTGATCGCCGGTGAGGTAGCGATCCCAGTCTGCGTGGTCTATCAGCCACGAACCCACCACGGTGTTGTCGGCAAATATGGCTGCCACCTCAAAGGATGCTGTGGCGCCTCCTGGGAACTCCAATTTAACTTCGCCGCCCACCCCCACGTCGAGGTCTTCGGCTTGATCCTCGTGCAATACCAGATCTCCAGCACCGGCACCTCTGGTGGTGCCAGCTGTGATGTCGGGATCGATGTGGCGGGTGAAAACATCTAGATCAGCTGAGCCGAGGTCTACGATTTTTTGATTAGTGGCGATACGGGCTGCATCAAAGCGGTTTCGGTAAGCTGCAACCGATTCCAGTTCGGGCAACTCATCCATGGCTTTTGCTGCTGTTGGCGAGAACGCTGCTGTTGGGTCTCCACATGCGCCCACGCATATCAGCCAGTCGGAGTTCACCGCATCATCTAGTGTATCGGCCAGAGTTTGTTTGAAGGATTCGCCTAGCACCGTCACCATTGAAACCAGCGCTAAGCCAATCATTAGTGCCGAGGCGGTGCTGGCGGTTCTGCGTGGGCTGCGAGCCGCGTTTTGACGGGCCAAGCGCCAACCCACACCGGTAAACAAATCGGTTACCCATCTTCGCCAAACGCTAAAGCGCCCTGAGAGGGTTGCACCTATGCCGATGAGCAGAAATATCGGCACCCCTAAGATGAGCAACAGGGGAGTGATGCGGCCCAAAATACGCACCACAGGGCTAGCAAAGATGGGGCTTAGCAGGTTGACTCCCACAAACACCAACAGGGCACCCATGCCCAAGAGCACCAAAATATCTGATGTGGAGAGATCCGTGGTGATGGCTGCTAACAACAGCGCCACCCCCAAGCACAACACCGAGGCCCGTCCAAAGGTGGGGTGGATGCGTGTGCCCCCGTTGTACAGCAGCACCGCGCCAGCCAACGCCGCCATTACCGTGAGCAACGGAGTTTGCGAGAGCACGCCTGCCACCACAACGGCTACGCCGGTGCCGTAAAAGAACAGCCCAAGCTGTGGTGTCCGGCGCACATCGGTGATGTTGAGGCGCACATCTGCCGACAGAGCAGCCATGGGCGGCACTTTGCGGGCACGCAGCGCAGGCCAAACGGCAGATACGGTAGTTACCCCGACGCCGATGATGAATGCGATGAAAATGGTGGTGCTGCTCAAAATGATTGGGGAATCGGGCAGGTTAACCCCAAGGGCGCCGAACATAGCGCGCAGGCCCAACGCAATGAGAACACCAATGCCCAAGCCCACTCCGGTAGCAGCCATTCCCACTACTACCGCTTCTCCTATAACCATGCGAGTAACCTGAGCCCCGCTGGCACCTAGGGCTCGCAACAAGCCCAGTTCACGGATGCGCTGGCTCACCACGATAGTGAAGGTGTTGTAGATGATGAATGACGACACCACCAAGATCACGATGGCAAAGCCCAAAAGGAAGTTCTGAAAGAAGTCGATCACCTCGTTGAACTCATCGCTTTGTTCGGCTACTAGATCTTGGTTAGATACCACCTCCACGCTGTCGGGAAGCGCTTGGGCTAGAGCGGCGGCAACCGTGCTTGCGTTAGCGCCGGGTTCTATGCGTAAATCTATGCTGTCAAAACCTTTTCCGTCGTGCAGCAATGTCATGGCGGTGTTTACATCCCATGCCATCATCTGCGCGCCTAAGGTGGCATCGTCGTTGCTGCCGAAGCGGAAGTTGCCAACTAAGGTGAACTCGTGGGTTCCGGTGGGCGTGGACACACGGTAGGTTTCGCCTATCTCAAAGCCGTTGTCTTGAGCGGTGGTGGCATCCATAGCGAACTCATCTGCGTTCATGGGAGGACGGCTTATGCCGTCGGGCCAGATCGTGAGCTGGCTGAGTTGCTGATCGTTGGGCCAAGACACGCCCATCTGTGGTGGCCCGAAGCTGCTGAGGGGATCTCCGTTGGGGTCTATGGCGATAATGTTGATCTCAAACACGCCGCCCTCTGCCGCAGCCACGCCCTCGGTTGATTGAATGATCTCCACAAGGCTTGGGTCTATCAACGGGGCGCTGAGTTCACGATCTCCAAACTCGGTTTCAGCGCGCACCGATAGATCCACCCCTAAGAAGATTTCCTCTGATAGGTCGCCGAAAGTAGAGCGCAACCCATCGGTGGTGATGAACACACCCACGGTAAAGGCAACCCCAATTATCACCGAAAGGGTTGTAAGGATGAAGCGAATTCTGGTGCCAGCGAGGCTTTTTAGGGTGTAGCGAATCATTTAGGTAACTGAGATTTAAGTAACCGAGGCATCTTCTGAGGCGTGTAGCGCTAGCTGGTCTACTTGGAGGATCTTCATGTAGTCCAGGATTTCTTCTGTTTCGGGGTTATGCATTTCGCCTTGCAGGGCACCATCGGCCAGAAACACCACGCGGTCTGCTGTTGCTGCTGCTGCGGCATCGTGGGTGACCATTACAATGGTTTGGCCGAGGTTATCTACGGCATCGCGCATGAACTGCAAAACATCCGTGCCAGCGCGCGAATCCAAGTTGCCAGTTGGTTCATCGGCAAAGATGATCTCGGGTTTCGATGCCAAAGCCCGAGACACAGCCACCCTCTGCTGTTGACCTCCCGAGAGTTCGTTAGGCCGATGGGACAGACGGTCGCCTAGGCCCAAAGTGGAGATAACGCTGTCTACCCAATCTTTATCGGGGTTACGTTTAGCTAAATCCATCGGCAAGGTGATGTTTTCCAAAGCGTTGAGCGTGGGCACTAGGTTGAAGGCTTGGAAGACAAAGCCCACGCGGTCTCGCCGCAGACGGGTGAGCGCTTTGTCTGAAAGGGTGCAAAGATCGGTTTCGCCAATGAAGGCTTGTCCGGAGGTGAGGGTGTCTAGCGCGGCAACGCAATGCAAAAGCGTGGATTTACCCGATCCCGAAGGCCCCATGATGGCCGTAAAGCAGCCCTTTTCGAAGTTGACGCTTACCTCATCTAGGGCGCACACCTGAGTTTCCCCCGACCCGTATATCTTGACCGCAGCGGTGGTTCTAGCTGCTGGCAAGGGGTCTGGAGGTGCTGGGGCCTCATCTGATGGGGGAGGGGTTTGCACGGTGTCAGAAGATTCGCGGCTAACTACCAACAGTCGTTCTGGATTGTTTGAGGCGGGGGTTTGCACGTTGGCAGAGGTGCTTTCGTTCACGGCTGTGCTACTACACGCAGGTAAGGCTTTTGTTCATCCCAGCCGCCGGGGAACAGCTTGGCGGCCTCTTCGTTGGATAGAGCTGGCACGATGATTACGTCCTCGCCCTGTTGCCAGTTAACTGGTGTTGCAACCTTCTTGGTGGCTGTGAGCTGTAGTGAGTCGATCACCCGTAGCACCTCATCAAAGTTACGCCCGGTGCTAGCCGGATAGGTGATGGTGAGCTTCACGGTGTTGTCGGGGCCAATCACAAACACCGAGCGCACTGTCATGGTGTCGCTGGCGTTGGGGTGGATCATGTCGTAGAGGTTGGCCACAGTGCGGTCGGGGTCGGCGATCATTGGGAAGTTGGGGCGGATGCCCTGGGTATCTGCAATGTCTTGAGACCAGGCGAGGTGGTCTTCTACAGAGTCACACGATAGGCCGATTACCTTAACGTTGCGTTGGGCAAAGTCTTCGGCGAGACGGGCCGTGTAGCCCAACTCGGTGGTGCAAACCGGGGTGAAATCTTTGGGGTGCGAGAACAAAACGGCCCACGAGCTGCCTTTCCAATCGTGAAACGAGATGGTTCCTTCAGTGGTGTCAGCTGTGAAATCGGGGGCGACATCGCCTAATCGGATAGCCATTTTCTACTCCTTGTGCTTTGGGTGCTCTCAATTTTATAGGGTGCAGGGATGGTTTTAGATAAAGTCAACACTCCACAAACCAACATTGGCAATGTTGGCGCAGATTCTGAAGGTGCAAAAATCACAGATGCCGAAGATAACGGCGCTGTGTGGCATCTGGTGTTGGAGCCCGGGGAGTTAGCTGAGGGGCGCGTGCGTACCGTTACTGTGGGCCGTCGAAGTTTGGCTATTTCGTGTGTGGACGGCCAGTACGGGGCTTTGGATAATCGCTGCCCTCATCAGGGTGGCCCACTAGGGGAGGGCTCCATCGAAAATGGCTGGCTGCGTTGCCCATGGCACGGTTACGATTACAACCCCCTTAGTGGCAATCCTCCAGAGGGCTTTAGCGATGCTGTGGGGTGCTATCCCACACAGCTTCGCTCCGACGGGGTGTATGTGCAGCTTCCTCCGCTGCCTGAGCGGGTGCGAACCGTATCGGACGTGCTGGTTGAAACATTGGAGAACTGGGGTGTGCGGGCTGTGTTTGGCATGGTGGGCCATTCCAATTTGGGTTTTGCCGATGCTTTGCGAGAGGCTGAAAAGCGCAACAAGTTGGCGTTTTATGGGGTGCGCCATGAGGGAGCGGCAGCTTTTGCAGCAGCAGCTTACGGCAAGCTCACCGGCGAACTAGCTGGTTGTTTTGCCATTGCCGGGCCCGGGTCTACCAACCTGATGACAGGGCTATATGATGCCAAAGTAGATCGTGCTCCTGTGCTGGCTCTTTGCGGGCAGGTGCCCTCTGCTGTAAGAGGCCGAGGAGCCTTTCAAGATGTGGATCTACAAGGTGTCTTCGCTGATGTGGCGGCCTACAGCCAAACCGTATTGGCTGGTTCCAATCACGCTGAACTGGTGAACCTGGCTTGCAAGACGGCCTTATTGCAGCGTGACGTGGCCGTTTTGGTTTTGCCCGATGAGGTGCAGGTGCAGCCGGTGACTCCCTCTGCTGCAGTGGGCAGCCCTGAGGGGCGGTTGGTGCGGCCCGAGATGCCTCCTACCCCGCAAGCCTTAGATGCTGCGGTAGAACGGCTTGGCAGCGCTGTTCGGCCACTGTTTGTGTTGGGTGCTGGGGCACGGTTTGATGTGGCCGAGGTGGTGGCATTAGCTGAACAGCTTGGTGTGCCGGTGGCCACCACGTTCAAGGCTAAGGGACTCATCAGCGACACCCATCCGCTTGGTTGTGGTGTGCTGGGGCGTTCGGGCACGCCTATTGCTAGTTGGTTTATGAACGAGAGTGATTTGATTGTGGCGTTTGGAGCTTCGTTTTCTAATCACACGGGCATTGCTAGCTACAAGCCCATCGTGCAGGTAGATTACGACCCCTTTGCTCTGGGCCGCTTCCACTTTGTGGATGTGCCGGTGTTGGGTCACATCGGGGTTACCGCTAAGGCCATTCGTGAACGCTTAGTCGAGGTTGCAGCAGGGGCTGGGCCTGATGGTTCTGAGATTGGTTGGGCGTGTGAGGATCACCGCAGTGAGGTTGCCCAACGTTGGGCGATATGGCGCACCGAGAAGGCTGCACGCATTGGCGATGATCAGGGGCGTGGCCTTAATTCGGCTGTGGTGTTTGATGCGCTGAGCCAGCTATGTCCGGCAAATGCGGTGATTGCTGTAGATGTGGGCAACAACACCTATTCTTTTGGTCGTTATTTTGAGGCCAAGCAGCAGACGGTGTTGATGTCGGGCTATCTCGGCTCCATCGGGTTCAGCTTGCCTGCGGCTATGGGTGCTTGGGCCGCTGTGGGCAGGGAGCGTCCCATCGTGAGCATCAGTGGCGATGGTGGTTTTGGGCAGTATGCCATGGAGCTAACCACAGCGGTGAAGTATCAGATGAACATCACCCACATCCTCTTGAACAACTCGCAGCTAGGCAAGATATCCAAAGAGCAACGTGCTGGGCGTTGGGAGGTTTGGCAAACCAGCCTCCACAATCCCGATTTTGCGGCCTACGCAAACCTGTGCGGAGCTTTCGGACAACAGGTGAACCGCGCCGATGAGCTGTCTAGCGCCCTTGAAGCCGCATTTTCCCACCCCGGCCCCGCCCTAGTAGAGATAATTTGCGACCCCGACTTGGTATAGCTCGGCACACTCCAGCAGAGCCCCTGTACTAAGCCTGCTTTAGTTCCTATAGGCATCCTGGATTTGGATTAGTTGGGAACAAGAAATACAGTATAAGTATGCCAGGCGAAGCATTGCCCCCAGCAGACACGACACTTGTAGACATCACAAATGACGCAGAACCTGTCGTGATAGAAGAAACAGTAGTGGAAACTGAACTTTCAAGTTTAATTGCTAAAGCGATGGAACAAGTAAAGCATGAAGTTGTATTGCCAAACCGCCGTCAGCAATTTGACTAATTAAAATCAAATTATAGTTATTTAACTGCACAACTGTAGGTAGTTAGATATAGCCGACTTGTCCTATACCAATTTATTCCATTCTCAGTACTTTGAGTATATACAGAGTTAACAAAGTTTGTATAATTGTATGGCGTAGAGGAAAAATCAGGTTCGCTATTATCGCATGAGGGTGGAATAAAAGAGTGCAAGTGATTCCAGCCGGGGCGTGGGTAAAAGTGAAAGTGATATCGGTAGACTGGTACATATTCTGAGCTATAGCAATTTCTGTAGCCTAGATAATAGGATGGTCCTAGTGCTGAGACACCTAACACATGATAAGTCCAAGTTGTTGATGAACAGTTATACTCACCAGAATTAGTGCCGCTTGTGCTTCGGTCACTAAGAGAATGAGGTAAATTGATTATGTCTTGGACTTCTTGGTTCGATAGAGGAGGAGGTGAAAGTTGTTCAATCACTTCTTGAGTTGTTGGGGAAGTTACTATACGACCAATTACATTATCGTCTTTTGGAGGAGGTGGAACTTCGGTTTCTTGATCTGTTTGTGTAGAGGCTTGTGAGGTAGAAGTTAATGTGCCCAAGATTATCATAAGCAAGACAGAGAATAATGAGATTGATTTCATGTGCGAGATACTTAGCATATAATAGATAGGTGTTGCAAATCAAGGTATATGTTTTTAGTTTCTGTAGGAGACCGCAGACACCCGTAACTCCACTCCTCGGTGCCCTAAGAACTGTAAGTGCTCTGCTACGTTACTCTCGTTAGAGAAGAGTTCTCGTAAGACTCGGGGGGGGGGGGGGGGGGCAGCTTGCCCCTTTGGTTCCTAATTGTGGGGAGGGTGGTGTTTGTTGGTTGTGCGGGGGGACAGACTGCGCGCTAGGCGTTTGATTCTGCCTCCCTCTAGTTCGGCGATGGTGGCTTCTGTATCGGGGGTCTCGTCTTGGATAGTGCCCACGGCGGCCCGTAAGAGATCATCTGGTTGTTCTTCGATGGCGGTTATTGCAGAATGCTCGTCTCGCATCAGCAAAGGTGCTGCGAACTCTGGCTCTTTGGTAGCCGTGGTGGTTTGAGTTAAAGCATCTTCTAGGGCACTTCTGATTTCTTCTAGCTCAAAATCCGTCGAGTTCATCACAGCCCGCAACTCGTCCACTGGCTGCTTGGAGAATTGGTTCAGTCGCTCAATCCACTCATCGCGATACTGCACATAGATAAGGTGTTGGCGACGGGCCGCAGCGTATTCGCTTTTGAACACAGCAAACAGCGATGCTTCACCAGCCACGTGCATGGCGCTCAACTCGGCTCGCATAACCGGCGCAGGGTGGTTGGCGATGGCCTCATGCATCTTGGGTGCTAGCTGCTCATGTATCGCCATCATCTCTTTGCGTTTATCAAACCGGATTTGCAGCCCAGAGGCGCTCATGTCGGCCAGTACCGCTTGGTGGTTGGCTATCCATGTTGACACCGTGTTGTGGTGGCGGATGTGCCAACGATGCAGCGCTTCTGGACTGGCGGTATTAGCAAGATTAGGTTTTTTGCTTTCATCATTGGACATCCATGCAAACTCCAGCCCGGCACCGTTACTGATATCATCAGGGGCACCGAGCTGTGCGCGGCTAGCGCTCACTGCTGCGGTGGTAGCAGTGTCGGAGGGGGTAGCAGTGTCAGAGTGGGTAGCAGTGTCGGAGTGGGCAAGTGGGTTGGATAGGGTAGCTAGGTCGTTTGGGGGTTCGGGGGCTATGTCTGAGGGTTCGGGGCGTTTGCGGGTGGCGTAGGCAATGGCTACCACCACCAGCAGGCAGGCTCCGATCACTGCTAAAGGAATTGCAATATCAGCTTCCACAAATCAGCGCCGTAGGTTCACGTTCGTGGGTTCACGATTCAGCAGATGTGCTAGCGGTTAGCATTCGCACGTCTGTATTGGGGGCCAAGTTGGTGGCTGTGTGCTCAGAACAAGACCAGCAGGTGTCGCTGGTGGTTCCCCACCATGTCACATCGCAGCTTGGACACCACATGGTGGCTTTGCGAAGTGCTCGGGAATCCAAAAGACATGGCCGACTCTTTTGGGACATGCTGCCCACACTAGAACTAGCACACACCCAACTTGTGGATACTTCCCAGAATGTGGATGCTTCCAAGATTTGTTGTTTGCTCAGCATGCACAAGCAGGGGTTGCGGGTGGCTAGCACTAGCGGTTGTTGTGGTGCTATTCCTCTTCGTCTGCGGGGATGTTTAGCACTTGGCCTATCTGCAGCACAGCTGCGGCGGGGATGTTGTTGGCGGTGGTGATCTCGTTCAGGGTCTTGTTGTACTGGAGGGCAATCTCCAACAAGGTATCGCCTTCCACCACTATGTGGGTGCGTTCTCCGGGGCGCACTGTGCCATCGCTGTTACGAACTATGGGCGCTTCTTGAGGGATCTCTACCTCTTGGCCCACGCTCAAGATGTTGGGGTTTGCCAAGTTGTTGACAGCAATAATGGCATCTAGCGAGATGCTGAAATCTGCTGCAATGCTGCCCAAGGTGTCGCCGTTTTGCACCACGTAGACAAAGGGCTCAGGTGTGGGCGCTGGGGTTGGAGGTGCTGCAGTCTGCGTGGGAACTGGGATTGGGGTTTGTATTTCTGAAGCATCGGTCCCTAAGGGTCGATCTTCAGACGTAGTGTTATTACTCCCGCCACAGGCAAGGGTCAACACAGCTAGTATGAGCACAACTGTTACAATTTTTGCTTGGCGCATGGTCACACTCCCTATGTTTGTTGGTCTTACCAAATGCGCTGCTACATAGTACGCAATGTTGCCGCTTAACTTAAAAAGCATCTCGCACTAATAGCGCGTTTAGGGTTAAGGTCATGTACACGCAGGAGCTGGATTACGAGTTGCCCGAAGGTGCAATAGCCCAACAACCTTGTGAGCCCCGCGATAGTTCACGCTTGTTGGTGGACTATGGAACCGAAGTTGGTTTTGCACATCGCCACACTAGAGATTTGCCAGAGCTGTTGGGGCCGGGCGATGTGTTGGTGCTGAACAACACCAGGGTGATGTCTGCCCGTTTGCAGTTGCACAAGGCCAGCGGTGGACAGGTGGAGGTGCTGTTGTTGGAACCCGCAGCAGATGGCAAATGGAGTGCTTTGGTACGTCCAGGGCGCAGGGTGCCACCAAATACGCAGCTCTTCTATGAAGGCTCACCTGTTCTAGAGGTGGGCGAGCCGGTGGCTACCGATGGGCGGCGCCGGGTAAAGCCTGTTGGTGAAACCAGTCATGGTACAGCGGGTGGGAGCATAGAGGCTTTGATGAAACGGGCAGGCCAAGTACCTCTGCCGCCGTACATCACCTCTGAGCTAGACAACACCGAGCGTTACCAAACCGTTTATGCCAACCGTCCAGTGTCGGCGGCTGCTCCCACAGCTGGCTTGCATTTAACAAAGAGGGTGCTTCAACGCTGTTGGGCTGCGGGGGCAGAGGTACATGAACTGGAGTTGGCCGTGGGTACTGGAACCTTTACCCCGATACTGACCGAAGAGCTAGCGGATCATCAGATGCACAGCGAGCGCTATCACATACCTGCTGCCACGTTGAAGGCTTGTGAGCAGGCAAAGCGGGTGGTGGCTGTGGGTACCACCGTGGTGCGTGCATTGGAGTCGGCTGCGGTTAGCGGTTTAGTTAGCGGTCAGACCAGCTTGTTTATTCAGCCCGGCCATAAGTTTGTTGCGGTAGATGCTTTGCTTACCAACTTTCATCTGCCCCGCTCTAGCTTGTTGGGGCTTCTAGCTGCTTTTATGGGCCCGCGCTGGCGAGAGGCTTATGATGTGGCGTTGCGTACACGCTACCGGTTCTTATCTCTAGGTGATGCCATGTTTTGCATGGGCCAAGCCAACGGGGGTTGACGGAAACCATGCATGAATTTGCCGGGAAGCCTATACAGGCATAGATAACCTGCTAGGGTTTGAAGAGTTAGGTTTGTTGCTAGATTTGTAAGCAGCATTACTGGACAAAATCACAGAAAGTTGGCTTAAAAATGAGGGCACGTGCATTGTTAGGTGGCTTTTTGGCGATGTCATTATTTGGCAGTTTGCTGGGTGCGGCAAGTGCATCAGCTACTGCAGGGCAGGCTCAAGGGCAGGTTCAAGGCAGCGCTTCGTTTAAAGCTGGCTATAGGAACCTGAATGTTGTGGGAACATTGGTGAACGTCAGCGATCCTACCGAGGATGGCTCCCTAGTGAATCCGTTTGCGGCGGGTTCTCGAATTGAGCTCCGAATTGATGTACGTGGGTTTGACCTGCCTAGCTTGCGCTTCATTCCTGGCAGCGTGCTAACGCTAGGTGGAGCGGCTCGGGGTATGTCTAGTGGCGCAAGCAACGGTTGGTATCTTAAGTCGGCCGCGTGGAATCACTCCTACGCACAGGGAATGGCACACATAAGCATTCCTTCAGTCTCGGTTACTGGAGGCGCTGCTAGCTGGGCGTTGAATCAAGCCCGACTCCAGTTAATCGAAGACGGCAGAACAATCACCTATAACGTTCCTGCTTTGCAAGGATCGTTTTACATTGGGGCTGCTCCGGCTCCTGTGGTTGAGAACATTTCTGTGACAGCAGCGGTTTCTGAAGTAGAGGTTTCGGCTGCTTGTCGTAGCGCTGCACCTAGTTCTACCCATCAGGTGCAGCTTGATATAACAGCCAAAAACGCGGGTAGCACCGATCTGCAAAACGTGAACGTGGAATGGTATCAGGGCACTGTTGTGCCTCCACGGGGTGGGTCTGCTAGCGGTGTCTTGCTGACCGAAGAGGGTGTTATTTTTGGCGACTTGCCAAGCGGCACAACCAAGCAAGGCAACGATCCAGCAATGACCTACTGCCTAACCGTGCCCGCTGGCAGCCAACAGCAAGGACATCTTGCGGTAGTGCATTCCAGAATTAACGGCTACGCATCGATTAATGGCGTGCAGCACGGTCGCTACCTCAAGTTGCTTGGTGCTCTATCTGCTGAGTTCAGCGTGAGCACCCCCGCACCCACACCTGATCCAGAGCCAGAAGTAACATTGCCGGGGGGGCCAACTCAAACCGGTGGTCAGATTGATGAAGGCGATTCAAATGCCGGGGCACAACAGCAAGCCTTGCTTGCAAAGGTTGCTCAGGCCGGTCAGGCTGCCGTTGACGCACACAAGCGGGCAGATGAGCTAAAGGCATTGTCAAACAAGCTAATTGAACGTTACAGAAAAGCCTATAGGGCGCATAAAAAAGCAGACAAGAAGCTTGCTGCGGTTGTGGCTTCGCATAAAGCAGCAGTAGCTAAGGCTGAGCGTCTTGCTGATAGGGCAGAGGGCCGAGGGCAAAAGGCTCAAGAGCGGGCCGACAAAGCTGCTGATGCTGTTGAGCGCCAAGCTGCGAAGCTTGCCAGACAACAACAGGCAACCAAGACAGCCCAAGATGCTCGGGATACAGCCAAGCGCCGCGCAGATCAGGCTTTGGCCGACATGAAGGCCGCAATAGCCGAAGCGGAGGTGGCAACCGAAGCCCTTAAGGTAGCTACTGCGGCCTTGAATGGTGCCACTTAAGCGCTAGCGTTACATAAGGAGTCGGCCTTTTGGGAGCGTGGTGAGCGCGGCGAGGATTGAGCTAAACCACGTATATAAAATTTTTGGTACACGTTCAAAAGGGCGAGCTTTGCAGATGGCTCGGTCGGGTTTTGCTAAAGATGAAGTGCAAACCACTACGGGCTGCGTGGTTGGCTTGTCAGATGTGACCTTTTCGGTGCAAGACGGGGAGATTTTCGTGATCATGGGCCTCTCAGGTTCGGGAAAATCTACTGCAATCCGCACCGTTAATCGTTTGCACGATGTAACTGCTGGAGCTGTGCAGGTAGACGGTATCGATTTAGCTCAACTTTCAAAGAAGGAACTGGAGAGTTTCCGGCGGGAAAAGATGGGTATGGTTTTTCAACATTTCGCCCTGTTTCCCCATCGTACTGTGGCAGATAATGTGGCCTACGGTTTGAAGGTGAAACAGATGGACGCAGCACAGCGTCGGCAGCGGGCGTTTGAAGCTCTAGAACTGGTGGGCTTAGAACGCTACGGCCAGTCACTGCCAAGAGAGCTGTCTGGCGGTATGCAGCAGCGGGTGGGACTGGCACGGGCTTTGGCTGCTGATTCAGATATTTTGTTGATGGATGAGGCGTTTAGTGCGTTAGACCCTTTGATTCGTCGTCAAATGCAAGATGAGTTGTTGGCTATGCAGGGCGATCTGTTGAACAAGACCATCTTGTTTATTACCCACGATCTCAATGAGGCTTTGAGAGTGGGCAACAGAGTATGCATTATGAAAGATGGTGCTGTGGTGCAAATCGGCACTCCCGAAGAGATACTTCGCAATCCACAAACGGCTTATGTGGCTGAGTTCGTGAAAGATGTAGATCAGGCTCGGGTACTGCAAGTGGAGAGTGTGATGAGCCAACCGCTAAAGGTTCCCTTAAGCATCACTGCAGAAAAGGCTTTGTTTATGCTTGGGCATGCTGATGCTGCGTTTGGTGTGGACGACACAGGTAAGCCTTGTGGGATCATCACGAGAGGTTTATTGGCTGCTTCGCCTCATAAGATGGTGGATGATTTGCTGAAGTCTGATTTTGGAGTAACCACTCGTAGCGCATTTTTGGTGGATGCTTATGAGCTGTGCGCCACAGGAGAGCTAGTAGCTGTGGTGAATGAGCACGGAGTTTTGGAAGGTTGCTTGTATGCGCTAGACGTGTTGGCTGAACTAGGTGAGATTGAATCTAAAGCCGAACAGGTTAAGGTAGCAGAGCTTGCGGGAGCTGTGACGTAGGCTGTGGGAGTGCCAAAAGGCGTAATAGCGCAGAACTGGTTTGATACGGGCTGGCGCAATGAACAATGGCTGAATAATTGGGAAATCCCTTTTGGGGATTGGGTGCAAGAGAGCATTGATTGGTTAAACGTTAAGGCTCAGTTTGCGTTTGATGCCATTAGGTGGCCTTTTGAGAACCTGCTGGAGTTGGTTACCTACGACATTTTGTTGAACATTCCGTGGCCCTTCATGTTGCTGGTGTTTGTGCTAATCGGATTTTTGGTTCGCGATATCAAAATTGGGTTGAGCGCTGCTGCAGGCATTTTTGTTTGCGGGGTTCTTGGTGCTGACTATTGGGTGTTCACGATGCAGACCATCGGCATTATTTCGGTTGCGGTGATCATCTGCGTGGCTATCGGGTTGCCTTACGGTGTTCTTTGTGCCCGTAGCGATCGAGTATGGAACTTCACCCGGCCAATCTTAGACGGCATGCAGCTTGTTCATCCCTTTACATATTTGATTGCCATCGTGTTCTTTTTTGGTATTGGGCCGGTGGGCGGCACCATCTCCACGATGATCTTTGCTGTTCCACCGATGATTCGGCTCACGAATTTGGGCATTCGTCAAGTGCCCCACGATGTTGTGGAAGCCGCTCAGTCTTATGGGGCTTCTGACCTTCGGGTGTTGTTGGATGTGCAGCTTCCTTTAGCTCGTCCTGCCATTATGACAGGGGTCAACCAAGTGTTGCTTTTGTCGTTATCTTTTGTGGGCATCATTGCGGTTATTGCGGGAGGTGGTTTAGGTCAGGAGATTTTTCGCGGGATTCAGAGCAGCAACTCTTCTGTGGGAGCGGCATCGGGGTTAGCACTGTATTTAGTAGGGGTGGTTCTAGATCGTCTGAGCCAGCCTCAGCCCAGCGATAACCGTACCTTGTTGCGCAAGATGGGGGCTGCGTTGCGTGGCGATTATGAGCTACCGCCACCTGCGGTGCTGCCCAACGCTAAACCACGTCAGCCTAAAGCGCCTGAGCCAACTGTTTTGCCAGAGGTCACTAAAGCTGCTCAGGCCAGTTCAGCAGGTCAAGCAAATAAAGGCAATCGGGTTGGTTGGCTTGTGCAGATGTTGGGCATGGCTGGAGGAGCCTTAGCTATCGTCAGCGTATTTTTTACTTGGACAACCGGATCTGGTTTGGTGAGTGGGTACGCCCGCCCTGGGGATCTCAAGATAGACGGCTCGTTCAATGGCTACGATGCTAGCGGTGGTAGCTGGTTTGGTATCTGTGTTGTTGGCGTTGGAGCAACGCTTGTGGTTGTGTCTGCAATGAAGTTGCTTGGCAGCAAAGCACCGCTGCTGCAGTGGCTCAACAACGCAGTGGGTGTCATCTTTGCAGGGGCAGCTATTGCGGGGATGATGGTTGTGTATCTGCTTATTGCGCCTCACGATTTAGCTGGGCCCACAACCCATGGCGTGGGAGTGTACCTGGCGCTTGTTAGTGGAGGGTTGCTGTTGGTTGGGGGATTGGCTGTGTACTTGGTGTGGCACAATATGGGTGGCACAAGCAACCAAGATGCCGTAGAGGGGTCGCAGCCTGATGCCGTATTCGGTGATGTCGTGCCCAGGTTGCCGTTTTCTCCTTTACAGGCTGGCTTAGCTGTGGCTGCGGTGGGTTTGCTGGTGGTTAGCTCGTTGGCAAATTGGGTAACCGACTCTCGCCCCGGTGCGTTGACCCCACAGCAGCAGCTACAGATTGAAGCTGAAAGGGCAAATCCAACCGATGCGGGTACGGCGTTGTTGACCCAAAGCCTGGCCCGAGATGAGCCGCTGCGCTTTGCTGGGTTCAACGACAGTGGCCCTAACTTGAGCATGGGGATGTTGTTGGCAGCGATTGCTGCAGCTGTTGTAGCTATTGGTGTTTTTAGGATTCCGAGAGCTGCTCTGGCATTTGAAGCATTGCTTGGTGGCATCGGTACAGCGGTGTTGCTCAGCATCTGTGCATGGGCGATTAGCTTTTTGCGGGTAGCTACAGATGGTTTACAAACTGGCGCAGCCGGGCTCCCAAGTTTGGCTGGTGGCACTTTGGCTGTGGTGGTGGCTGTATCTCGTATGCGTCAACGCAGCCTGGAAGCACAAGAGATTGTGTTGACTGCTACGAGAGGCTAGCCGTTGGGTTAGTGTGTTAGCAGATCGTTCACTAGCGCATTTTCCCAAACGTCTAGAGGACACATCACTTTGGATTATTGGGAAAGGAACACACCGATGACAAAGCACCAGAAGGTATGGCTTGCGCTGTTGATTGTAATTGCGTTGTTTGCAGCAGCTTGCGGGAACGATGATGAATCAGGTCCAAGCAACTCCTTGCCGGGCGAGGGCGTATCGGTGACAATGGCTAGAGCAGACTGGTCTGAGGGGTTCATGCAGGCGGCCATTTATCGTGCGTTGCTACTAGAGTTGGGCTACAACGTGTCCGATCCATCTGAGCAGACGTTAGGTCCTGCTGTGTTTTATCAAGCGTTGGGTGAGGGTGAGTATGATCTATGGGCAAACGGATGGTTCCCACTGCACGAAGCTTTGATTGAGAGTGCAGGTTTGTTGGATGTTGTGCAGCCCGTTGGTAACCAGATTTCGGCAGGGGCCTTGCAGGGCTATTTGGTGGATAAGGCCACTGCTGATGCCAACGGCATCACCAAGTTGGATGACATTGGCAACAATCCTGAGGTTGCGGCCCTGTTTGATATAGATGGTAACGGCAAGGCCGACTTGATGGGCTGCGATAACGGCTGGGGCTGCTATGTGGCGATCAACGACACCATTGCTCATAACGGTTGGGAAGACACCATTGAGCATGTGTCGGCAACACATGCGGCTTTGTTTGCCGATTCGTTGGGTCGACATCAGCGTGGCGAGCCCATCTTGCAGTATGTATGGACACCAGCAACCTTTACAGCCAAGCTTGTGCCTGGCGAAGATGTGATCTGGTTGTCGCTAGACAATCCGTTGCCAGATCAAGCCAGCACAGCTAATCTTCCAGCCGAGCAGTGCCCGGCTCAACCATGTCAGCTGGGTTTTTTGCCAGCCGACATTCAGGTGGTAGCTCGCAACGATTTTTTGGCCGCCAATCCAGCTGCTGCCAAGCTGCTTGAGTTGGTAACAATCCCACCGGTAGACGTGCTGTTGTACGCGCTCAACTACGAGGCAGGCGCTAGCAGCGAAGCCGACGTTCGCGGTGCCGCTGGTGAATGGATTGCCGCAAACAGGGCTAGCGTTGACGGTTGGCTTACCGAAGCACGCAACGCGGCTAGCTGATTGCCGCTAGGTGACTGCTTGTAGGTGACTGCTTGCTGCTAGCGCAGTTCCAAAGCAAAAAGAGCGGCTCACGCAAGTGAGCCGCTCTTTTAGTATCAGGTTATTTTGTTGTTAGCTTCAAGAAGCCGACTTTTTCCCTTTGTTGCCAGCGTTACTGGACATCCCGTAAGCGGCGGCTGAGCCACCGTTATTCCAATTGTGGGCGAAGGATTGCTGAGATGCGTTTACATGGGCTTGCCCATCATATCCGCCGCGAATCTTGTCAAGTTCTGATTCGTCAAGCTCTCGTTCGGTTACTGAGGGGGATTGTGCATGTTCTTTTTTGGTGCTCATAACTTTTCTCCTTTGGATATTTAAGGATTTTGTTTTGAACTATTGACATCGGAGGGATAATTCGAGGTGGTACCAGAAGCGTACCCTGTGTAGCCCGAAGAATGACCGCCAGGGTTACTACGACCTGCTCCGCCACGCACCTCTTCTAACTCCGACTCAGTCAACTTCTTTTCGGTTGCTTGAGGGTTAGGGGCTTGTACTTTTTCGTTTTTAGCACTCATTTTTTTCTCCTTTTTTGACTGCTGACAGGATACACTTCACTGGATACCCTCACTCAAGCAAATCTTTGGTTGTTATTGCGTGGGATGTTACTAGCTTGGAAACGGTCATGTCAAGCAACCCGTGCCATTCAGGGCTAATTGCTTAGAGGATTTGGCGGCTTATCAGGTCGCGGAACTTCCCCGGAGTATCTAGCAACTCTTCATAGCTGCCAACCTGGGCCACCTGCCCGGCATCGAGCACATAGATGCGGTCTGCTTTTTTGATGGTGGAGAGCCGATGCGCAATCACGATGCGGGTAGCCCCCAAACCCTCGATGCTGCCCATTACCTCGGCCTGGCTGCGGGCATCTAGCCAGCTCGTGGCCTCATCTAGAATGAGGATGCGCGGCTCGCGTACCAACGCCGAGGCGATGCGTATTCGCTGTATCTGCCCGCCCGAGAAGACACCGGATCGGTCGGCCACCATCGTCATCATCTGCATCGGCATCTCGGCAATATCGCTGTCTACGGCTGCGAGACGCGCCGCCACCCAAGCATCCTCCAGCGTCAGGTCGTCGGCCATGCCGATGATGTTCTCAGCCAAACTTCCCGGTTGAAGGGAGCTGTTCTGAGGCACAACCCCGATCTGACGGCGCACCGACCGCTGATCTAGGTTCCGCAGATCACGACCGTCGAAGAACATTGCTCCCCGCTGGGGGGTCTCAAGGCCCAGCATCAGCCGCATCAGCGTGCTCTTGCCAGCGCCTGAGCCGCCCACAATGGCGACGAACTCTCCCGGATGGGCAGAGATGGTCACATTTTCGAGCACCGGTGGGCCCTCTGGGTTATAACGGAAGCTGATCTGTTCTGCCGACAGCTCTCCCTCAAGCACCGTCGGTGTAGTTGAAACAGCGGTGTCGCGTTCGGGCACCGCTTCGAGCACCGGCGTAATCTGCTCATAAGCGGTAAACGCTTCGGCCAGCGCATCGGTGGCCCGACCTAAATCGGCAACGGATGCGTACAACACGAGCGAGGCGGTGAGTGACACGGCGAAGTCGCTCACGGATACGGCATCGCCCCGGCTGATCACCGCAGCGCATAGCACCGCAGCGAACGCAAACGGATAGGCCGCTCCGAAGGCGGCCAAGTGTTCGTCTATTCGGGAACTGCGTATTTCTGCAACCTGCTTGTCGCGGTAAGCACCAGCCCATGATGCGAACGCGGCCGTTTCAGCGCCCGAGGCACGAATTCTGGTTATGCCGCCGATGAACTGCAACAAGCGCCCTGAAAGCGTGCGTACCGCAGTGTGCCAGAAACGCTGATGGGGGATTTGGGCCAGTCCAAAGCCGACGATGACCACGAGCGCTACCGCCGACATCAGCACCGCCACGGCTGCCAGCACAGGATCGTAGAAGAACAGCACTCCGAGCGTGGGCAAAAGAAAGATCATCGATGCCAGAACGTTGGCAACCACTCCTGAAATTAGGTCGCGTAATCGCTGAAACGTGCTCATGCGCACGGCCAACTCGCCAGCTATGGTGTTTCTAAAGAACGGCAGCGGCAAAGCCAGCAGGCGATCCCATGCCGCAGCACTGAGACGTGCTCCTACGCGCGCCTCTAGGCGGAGCAGTGCCATGCCCCCGAACACGGTTAGTGCTGTAGCAGCAATAGCTACCACGGCCAGTGCCACGAGTATCTGAGCTAGCGCACCGCCTCGGTTGAAGGGCAGGGCCCAGTCGGCCAGCATGCCCAAGGCAATGGCAGGGGCTTGGGTAAACAGCGCTGTAACCAAACCTGCGACTATGAAGCGTGTGAGGTCTGCTATGGTGCCGTGGCGCGACAGTCGAAGCAGGTCACGCGCTTTAGCGGGGCGGTTGTCGGCCAGCTTCGGGTAAATTGTCCAGGCGCTATCTAAGTAAGCGGCTGCGGACGATGCGCTCACGCGTTCTGTGCTGCCGTCGGCACCTACGGCCCGATAGCCGCGCAGCGACGGCAGCAGAGCAACGGGTTCTTTGCTGTCGCGGTGATATGCCAGCATGGCACCGCTATCAGTGCGCCACCATCGGTCTTCTGAGGTAAGGCGTACCTGCCTCGCCCGCAGACCTGAAGCTTCGAGCACTTGTTCCAGTGTGGCGGGCGGTGCCGTTACCGGTAAGCGCGGTTCGCGAAACTGGGTGCCGCTGTGGCGGCCAATCTGTTCTAGCACCGCGAGTAGCGCCGATCCGTGTACTACCACATTTTTATCAGCTCCGCCCCCTAACGACCTGAGCAGCGTTTGGGTGCGCTCTCGGGCCAGCCTTCGGTGAGTTGAGAGCGCGGTTTGGGCGTTTACTTCATCTGCAAGCAAAAGCCTTCGGTTGAGGGCTTCGGCACCGAACGCAACACGGTGAAAGTTAGCTAGCGCACCTAGCAGTTCACCGTGTTCGATTTGCGCTGTGGCAACAATACGAAGCCCCGAAGATTTCCCTGTGCCTGTTTGGGTTGTGCCTGTCGGGTTACCGGTGATCTGTGGTGGCGGGCTCAGATATTCGGCGCGATAGCCGGGGTTGGTTACCGTAACCCAGCTGTGCTGCGTGAGCGGCACCCAACAAGGGGCGTTGGGCACAAGATGCTGTAGTGGCTCGGTGCCGAAATACAAAAGCGCGCCAGCATTCTCGTCTGCTGTAGCCGAGATCCACACCACCTCAGATTGGCGGACTCCAAGAACGTTGTCTTGGTACACAGTGAGTTCCTGCATGCCAGAATCGCTGCTAATGCCAGAATCGCTGTTAATACCAGAATCGCTGCTAATGAGAGTAGAGATGCGTGGATGGAGCTCGATGTCTGTGGAAACGGCGCGGGCGATCTCGCTCACCCATGCTGTTGCTTGTTGGGCAGCTTCAGCTTGCAGATCTGGGTTGCTAGCTGGGTCGTGACCGTCGGTAATGCCCAGAGCGGCTGCATCCAATCGGAGCAGCACGGTGTCGGCTAGGCCCTTGCCCATAACCGTGAGCGGGCCATCTAGATTTGGGAGGCCGAAAACCAGTTGACCCACCTCCGCTCGTAGCAGATGCTTGGCAGCTGCTGCTGGTACTTGGGTTGTTCCACCTGCGCCCTCGCGGTGTTCTGCACAGAAGATATCCAGCGCTCCCTGGGCCACAAACCAAACGCTTGTGGCATCGTGTAGCAACATAGGCGTGTTGGCGGCGGAACGAACCAGCTCGCCGTGAGCGGCGGCGAAGTTGGCGAGCGCAGTGTCGGTCATTTCGATCACTTTGGTCACTGTGCCTCCACAAGCTGACGGTAGAGCCCGTTGTGGTCTTCAAGTAGTTCTTCGTGGGTGCCCTGCTGGGTTGCTCGGCCACGATTAAGCACAACGATTTCGTCGCAGTCTCGTATTGTTGTGAGTCGGTGGGCCACGATAATCAAGGTCAGACCGCGCCGGCGGAGCTCGTCGTCTATTTCAAGCTCGGTAACAGCGTCTAAGGTGCTGGTGGCTTCATCGGCCAGCAAAATGGATGGGTTTTTGGTGAGCGCTCGCGCAATCTCAAGCCGCTGTCTTTGGCCGCCGCTAAAGTTTCGACCCCCCTCGGCCACCATTGAGTCGTACCCGCCGGGGCGAGCCATGATCTCGTTGTGAATGCAAGCATCTCTGGCAGCTTGGATTAGCTGTTCGTCTGGCACCGTCGCGTTCCACATTGTGAGGTTGTCGCGCACCGAGGCAGCAAACAGATGGATCTGCTGGTCTACTGATGATAAGGAGTTGGCGAACACCTCTGGAGGGATATCGGCGCGGGGCGCGCCGTCGAAGCAGATCATGCCGCTATCAGGTGCTAGCTCGCCGCTGATGAGCCGCAAAAGGGTGGACTTGCCCGATCCAGTGAGGCCAACAAAAGCTACCCGCTGTCCTGCTTCAATGGTGATGCTGAGCCCACAGATGAGCGGAGGGCGGTCTTTGTTGAAACCGAACGTTACATCACGCAACTCTAAGCTTCCCGCTAGCCGTAGCCTGCCAGCAAAGGTAGCTACCTGAGGCGAAAAGCTGTTTGAGCTGTTCTGGCGGTCAGTTTCTGGTATTTCAGGAGCTGCTTGGGGGTCTTCTGGTGCGGTGAGCACGTCTTGTACTCGCTGTAAATCGGCATCTAGAACCATAAACGAGTCGGCGAACTGCACAAACCTTCCTACCGGCACCAAAAAGGCTCCAGCAAGGGTGTAGAAGGCGATTAGCTCACCAGCGCTCAATTCGGCCTGTGTAACCTTCCACCCTCCAACGCCGAGCACGATGATTGCCCCGATCATCGCAAACAGCTGCGGAAGGGCGTTGATAACGTAGCCAGTTGCGGCGAACTTTTGGCGTGCCGCGATCTCGCGAGCCTGTTGGCCGCTCCAGCGCACAAAGAAATCATCTTCGCTGGCAGTAGCGCGAATTGTCTCCATGTCGCGCAATCCAGCGGCTTCGATGCCCAGCATTGTGGCTTGTTCGTGACGGAACTGTCGTTCGGTGTCGGCACGCATGCGGCTGAGCATCGCCATGAGCCCAATGTTGGCTGCCGCCGCTGCCCCGATTAGTGCGCCAAGCAGGGGATCGAACGCCAACATCACCCCTAGCAGCACAAAGCTGGCGAAAAGCTCTATCACCAACCATGCCGCTCCAGTAGAAGCACCAACCGCTACAGCATCTACTAGATGCACGCGCGAGGTGAGATCGCCAGCGAACCTATGTTCGAAGAACTGTGGTGGCAGTCGGAACAGGCGCCCGAGGAAACCTTGGGCACCGCTCACCGACAATCGCACGGCCATCTTGCGGAACATGTACTGCTGCAGCCAAACCAGCAAATACATCACCATGCCCGAGATGGCTAGTGCCCATACCAGAGGCGCTCCCCATCCTGGTGCTGATCCGCCCAATACTCTGTCTACGAACAAGCCCAGCAGCACTGGCAGCGCAGCTACTGGCACTGCAGCTAGCAAACCGGCCAGCACCGAAAATGCCAGAGCCCCCTTTGCTGGCGCTAGCCAGGGCCACAGCTTACGCAAGATTCCTGGCGGGTGGCCGGTAGGTATGAATGAATCGTTGCGCTCGGCGCGTAAAACCACGCCGGTGAACGCACGGTCTATGGTTTGCGCGCTTACCGAGCGTCTGCCGTTAGCTGGATCGTTTAGGTAGTAGCGTCCGCCCCGGATTTGCTCTAGCACAACGAAGTGGTTGAACTCCCAGAACAAGATAGCCGGGCTGTCTAGTTCTGCCAGAGCATCGGTATCCATTCGCCAGCCGGTAAGTGATAGCCCGTAAGACCTAGCAGCAGCCACGATATCTGAGGCGCTTGAGCCGTCTCTGCTTACCCGACATGCCACTCGTAACTCTTCGGTAGAGACGTGTTTTCCGTGGTGCGCGAGGAGAATGCCTAAGCATGCGGCACCACATTCGGTGGAGTGCATCTGTGGGATGACGGGGGTGCGGTGACGGCGCAACCCTGGGCTTAGGCGCATTGTTGGCTGGTTCCTCAGCTACGACCGATAAGCATCTGAATTGGGCGCCGGGATTCGGTGATGATGCGCGCTTCACAGCCATAGGTTGTCTCGGTTTGGCGTGCCAACGTTTCGAACGCTGTCGGCGGACCTTCGAGTTCGGCCTCCAGCAGAGCGCGAGGCGTACCAGAGTTTGGTGGTACTTGTGGGGCCTGTATTTGTGGGGCCTGTCTGGGGCTTGACTCGCTCAAGCGGGCCTCGGTGTGGATTGATTTTGTTGTGCCTGCAGGGGTGACCACCACGCTTACCTCCATGAAAGGAGCGATGCGCATCACATCTGCTGATGCAACCGCAAGGGATAACGTTGGTGGTCCAGAGCCAAATCCCAGCACCTCGGCCACTGCTGAGCCTGGGTTTACTGCGGTGCCAGGCGACACAATCAGCGGTGCCACTATGCCATCGGCCGGGCTCAACACCAGCGTTCCTGCTGCTTCGGCTGCTCGCAGCACCTCCGCCTCGGCGGCCGCACCAGCAGCTTCCGGGCTATCTGGATGCTGTGCGGCCACTGCCGCAGCGCGCGCATCGGCTACCTCTGCGGCCAAGCTGATTTCGGGTGCTGCTATACGCACCAGTGGGTCGCCAGCGCTCACCTGCTCGCCGGACTCAAACAAAACCTCGGTGACCACACCTGAAGCTGGGGCAGCTACTACGTAACGTTCGCCTGCGGCTTGTAGCGTGCAGGCAGCGTTTATGCCCGACTCCAAGCGGCCTAGCACGCTCCAGACGATCACACCTGCAACAACCAATGCCAAGATGATCAGAACCAGCCACTCACGCGGTGCGCTAACCCGCAGAATGCCATCTATAGGGGCCACGCGGCCGCGCTGTTGATATGCCTGAGGACGATACAGTGGTTCTGGATTCGAGTCTTCTGTGGAATCTTCTGTGGAGTTTTTGGGTGGGGAGTTTTTGGGAGGCTGAGGCTGCACTGTGAATACTTTACTGTTAACGCTGTGACTAACGCTGTGACATAATTGAACAAACAGAGGTCTACCCCACATTTTGTTTGTCTGTATGGACAAACTCAGGTAAGGCTTCATCTGTTTTATGCATGAAAGCTCAGGCATACCTATGAGCAGTCAACCCGCGGTTACCATACGAGAGTTTGCAGGCACCCCGCCTACCCTTTTGCCGCGCCGCTACAGCCTTGCAGATTTAGGCTACATCGAAGCCGAGTTAGAAGTGAGCGGCCAAGCGTTGTCATATCGGGCAGTTGCAGATGTAGGCCAAAACCACAACATAGCTGTTGAGCCTGCTGAGTTGGCACCGTTCGTTGCCCGCGTTTTACTGCGTTGCCCGGCAGATACCTCAGCATTTAGCGGAACGGTTGTGGTGGAGTGGCTAAACGTGTCTAGCGGTACTGATGTTGCGATTGAGTGGGATTTTCTGCACCGCCATATCATCCGCAGGGGAGATGCTTGGGTGGGTGTGTCAGCCCAAAAGGCTGGTGTTGACGGGGGTGGGATTGCCGCTGGCATCCATCTCAAGCGCTACAAGCCAGAGCGGTATGGGCACTTGTTACATCCCGGTGATGCCTTTAGCTTCGACATGTTTGGTCGGGTAGGCCAAGCATTACGGGCCTGGCGTGATGGGTCTTCGCCCCTGTTTAGACATATCACAGCCAACATGAACCTCGCAGCCAACATGAACGTCAAACAGATTTTGGCGGTGGGGCATTCGCAGTCGGCGGCATTTCTGGCTACCTACGCAAATGCTGTTCACCCTATCGCCCAAGTGTTTGACGGCTTTTTGCTACACGGGCGCCCGGCAACTAAAGGAAGCCTAGACGGTACCTTTGGGCCACGGGTGAGTGATGAACGCTACGACGTGCTGCAGCACTGCCCAGAGCCCATCAGTTCTGATGTGCGGGTACCGGTGATGTTGCTAAGCAGCGAGACAGATGTAACGGTGTTGCGGAATGCGGCTATAGCGCAACAAGATAGCCACCAGGTACGCCTCTGGGAGTTAGCTGGGGCAGCGCATGCCGACAGCTACTTGTTGACGGCTTCGCATTCCGACGGCGGGCAGCTGTCAGCAGCAGAGTTCGCTCAGATGCTAGAACCGGTGGGCAAACTAGCCAGAGCAGAGGCTGAAGGCATTATTAACTCTTCAGTTCATCAGCATTATGTGGCACAAGCGGCACTGGAGCATCTTGTGTGTTGGGCAAGCGATGGTGAGCCACCGCCTGTTGCGCCTCGTTTGGAGTTGTGTGAGGGTAATCGCGAATTTCAGCGCGATGAGCTAGGCATCGCAGCGGGTGGCGTTCGCACCCCGTGGGTGGATGTGCCAGCTAGGGTGCTTTCGGGCGAAGGCCAGCAGGGTGTGGGGTTTGCCTTTTTGATGGGAACCACCGAACCCCTCGGCCATGACACCCTTGTTGATCTGTATCCGCAGGGTTTGGATAGTTACGTGACTGCGTTTGAAGCCTCCTTAGAGCAGGCAATTGCTGCTGGCTTCATCTTGGAAGCAGATCGCAATGAAGCTTTGGCCGTGGCCCAAGAAACCTTCCGCATAGCCCTAGCTAGCTAGGAACTTTAAGGAGATATGCATCGCCTGAACCCCCTCCTCAGCTATCACCTCTGCTTTTTTGGAGTGGGGAGTGGGGGGGGGGGTTAGGTGATCATGTTGCGGAGGGTTTGGAGGCGGGGAGCGATTAGGTTGGAGATGACGCTGGGGCGTTTGGGGGGTGGGGCTAAGGCGGCTTTGCCCCATAAGGCTCGGCCCACAGTAAATCCAGCGCACCCCGAATCCATAGCCACATCTAGCTGGAATTGGTAGCTCTCAAAGGTGCCCCCACCAGACAGCAGGGTCCATGGTATGTCGCAACGGGCAGTTATCTCCGCACAAGCTGCCTTCCATCGGGCCCGTTCGGGGTCGTAGGCGGGGTCTACAGGGAACGGCAACTTGAGCACGTCGGGGCTTATAGCGGCGAAGCGCTCCACGGTGTCAAGCACAATCTGCGGGCGCGCTGCGGGATCGTCTAGCCCGTAGAACAACGGTTCTACTAGAAGGGCAATACCTACACGGCGGCACTCGGCTAGGATTTGTGCTGTAGCTTGTGTTTGAGCAGCGGCGTGGGGGCGGTCGGGTCGGTAGAGCACCAGAAGTTTGGCAGCTGCCGCGCCGCAATCGGCAGCCGCTTGCACCGACCAGCCATCTAGCAGGCCAACAGGAGCTGCTTCGGGATCGGCCATGTAGCCTTGAGCTTCCAACGCTGCGGTGAAGCCTACGCCTGCGCTAAGCGTTTCATCTACAAGCTGTGGGATGGAGTACTCCGGTTCCAGCATCACCCCGGTGGCGTAGCTAGCTAGCCCGACTATCAGGTGGCGCTTTAGGGCTACGATATCCTCGCTCGTAACAGCGTCGGGGTTGTCGGGCGACATAACGCTGCGCAGCGAGTCGCGATGGTCAATAGCAAGCACGCCAAACCGCCCGTTGTGGGTGAGATCGTTAACTCCCATGTTACCTAGAGGAGTCAGGTCGGTTGGAGGGTATGGCACCGGCCACCGGGAGGGTCCACGCTCCAGCACCCCAGTCGGATTCAATCCATGTGTGCTCTGCGGCGAAGCAGGGGGGTGTGCGGCGTGCCTCTCCAATGAGCTCACCAGCTAAGTAGTTGAGGAAGTACATGTTGGAACTAGGACAAGCCACCGAAGTGTGGTAGCCCTTAGGCACTAGCACTACATCGCCGTCGCGGGCCACCACTGCTTCGTCAAAGCCTTCATCGCTTCGCCAGTTCCGGTGCATGCAGTAGCCTTCGGGCCGGTCAAGGCGAAAATAGTAAACCTCCTCCAAATAGGGCGAACCGTCACGCCCATCGTGGCAGTGCGGGGGCCATCCCGACCAGGTTCCTCGTGGCACGAACACCTCGTAGAGAATCAGCTTTTCGGCGGGCAGGGGATGGGCTAAGGAATGGACCACTTGGCGGTAAGCCTGCCCACCGCCGCGTATTTCTACTCGCATCTCAGAAGGCTCAATCACCCGAGCTGGATAGTGGCCCTCGGCTGGGGCCGAACCCACTGCAGCAACCAGCGAACTTTGGGTGGATATCGCATAAGGCGTTGCCGGCGGCAGGTAGACGATGCGACCCAGTTCCTCAAAAACCGATGTGCGCCTTATTTCAGTGTCAATAGGCCCGGCTTGCACGCGTCCTGAACCTGATAACGGCACGATTGCTGTTTCCCTGTCGGATTCAACGCCCGACCAAGCATCAGCTTGGGTTAGCTCCACCACCGAGAAAGCCACGTTGTCCCAACCGGCTAGCTCTGGGGTGACGTTGAGTATCCGCCCAGGGCCCACAGTTGGGCGAATAGGGCCAGATGCCGGGGCATCTGTAGTGCGTGTTATAGATGAAGTGCGTTCTGTAGATGTGGGGGATTGGGACATGGTTAGCCTCCTTAGCCGATCTCTTCGGTTCGTACCGGGCGCTGCTCGTGTATTGAGCGCCATGCAGCCAAGCCGATAACCAGCGGGGCTCGCCCATCGGCGAGGGTGACCGGTGATGGTGCGCCAGCCATCATGTTGGCAAATGCTTCCCAACCGGCCACATATGACGGGATATAGCGCTCTACGAAGAAATAAGGCAGGGTGGGTGCTTGGCTGCCTTGGGCGGTTCGGGTGACTGCTGTGGCGCTTAGCGGGTTCTCGGATGCAGCCATACCAGCCGACCCAAACGCCTCCACCCGTTGGTCGTAGCCGTATACCGCTTGGCGGCTGTTGTCGATGGTGCTGATCACACCGTTTTCATGGGTGCAGACGATGACCGCGGTGTCTAAGTCACCTACCTTGGCGATGGCCTTGTCGATACGCACCGCACCGGTGGCATATACCTCGGTCACCTCGCTGTTGGTGATGAAGCGGATCATGTCGAAGTCGTGGATGGTCATGTCGCAAAAGATCCCACCCGACTCATCTAGGGGCATCAGCGGGGGCGGAGTTGGGTCGCGACTGGAGATACGCACAAGATGCACATCGCCAATTTCGTTGTTGGCCACCTGATCACGGACATAGCGGTGGCTGGGGTCGAAGCGTCTGTTGAACCCTATTTGCACTGGAATGCCCGCCGCTTCAGCAGCGGCAATTCCCTTATCGACCTCGGCTAAGTTCAGGGCCAATGGCTTTTCTACGAAGGCACCTTTTTGGGCTGCAGCGGTTTTTAGCAGTAGGTCGACATGGGTGTGGGTGGGCGAACAGATGGCCACGGCATCTATGTCTGGCGCTGTGATTACTTCCTCAGGCACCGATGCATGGCGTACACCTAGTTCTTTGGCTACGGCGGCTGCTGTGTCTGCAATGAGATCGTAGACAGTAACCAACTCAGTGCTATGTACATGGCGGGCAATTAGTTCGGCATGCATGCGACCAATTCGCCCGCAGCCCAACACACCCATACGCACCCGGCTCATCGTAGGTGTTGGGCTTTTGAGTTTGGCGCTGAGTTTGGTCTGCTGGGAATCATTTGCGGCACCATCTTTAGCGTTACCAGCCCACGCGCTGTGCGTTCTTGGCAGCATCCATATTGGCTCTGGCAGCTTGCACAGCTGCGCTGTTGCTTACTTCGGGAACACCCACCTCCCAAAAAGAGCCCCCTGTTGTCCACCGGTCGGCATGCGTTTTGAGTGTGATCACATAGGTGCGGTTAGATGCGCGGGCACGGTTAAAGGCTGCCTCAAGCCCAGCTATGGAGGTGACCGTTTCAGTGGCACAGCCCATGGATGCAGCGTGGGCCGCGAAATCCACCGGTGTTACTTGCTGCACGCGTGAGTCGGCCAGAAGGTTGTTGAATGGCACCCCGCCTTGGGCCAGTTGAAGCCGATTTATTACCGCATAGCCACCGTTGTCGCACACTATTACTATGAGCTTGTGGCCGGTGAGCACCGAGCTGTAAAGGTCGCTGTTCATCATCAGATAAGAGCCGTCGCCCACTAGCGCCACAACCTCGTTGTTGGGTAGGGCCATCTTGGCTCCCCATCCGCCAGCAATCTCGTAGCCCATGCAGGAGTAGCCGTACTCGCAGTCAAAGGAATGGACAGATTTGGCGCGCCAGCCGTTCACCAACTCCCCGGGAAACCCACCGGCTGCGGTTAGCACGTAGGTGGATTCATCTGCGGCACGATCCACCACACCTATAACTTGTGCATAAGTTGGTATATCTTCTCCGAGGGCTTCGGGGTTGAGGCCTTCGGGGTTGAGGCCTTCGGGGTTCTCAGAAGTGTCATAGATGGCTGAGGTGTTTTTGTTAGCGACAGTGGCACTTACAGTGTTTGTGCTAACAGTATTTGTGCTAGCAGTGTTTGTGCTAGCAGCGATCGTGTCGATGTAGGCATGGTACCGGGCGGTTTCGGATGCGGCTTGGTCAGACCATCGCACAGGCGAGCGGTAGCTGCCCAGCGCAGCGCTCAATTCGCGCAGGCCCTCACGGGCATCGGCCACTAGCGGCATCAAACTGTGTTTGGTGGCATCAAATCGAGCCACATTAAGGCCAACAATTTGTGTAGCCTCGCTACCGCCGAAAACTGTCCACGAACCGGTAACAAAGTCGCCGAGGCGCGTGCCCACTGCTAACACCACATCGGAGGCGGTAGCCATGGCGTTGGCAGAGGTGCAGCCGGTTACGCCAATGGGCCCACAGTTGAGCGGGTGACCAGCAACTAGTGAGGTGCGCCCGGCTACCGTTTCCACTACGGGAATGTTGTGGGCCTCAACAAAAGCTCTGAGGTCATCTTCAGCTAAAGACCAGTGAACCCCGCCGCCAGCCACGATCAGGGGCCGTTTAGCGCCAGCCAACGCGGCTGCGGCCCGGTCAAGCTCGGCAGTATCGGGTCTAGGGCGGCGGATTGCATGTGTTGTTTCGGCAAAAAAGCGGGTAGGGAAGTCGTAGGCTTTTGCCTGGGTATCTTGGGGCAGGCCAACGAAAGCTGGCCCGCAGTCGGCAGGATCCAGCATCGTGGCAACGGCGTTGGGCAGTGAGTAGACAACCTGTTCGGGCGCGGTGATCCTGTCCCAGTAGCGCACCACAGGCCGAAATGCGTCGTTGACGGTAATGGTAGGGTTGCCGAAGTGCTCTACTTGTTGCAGCACCGGGTCTGGGATGCGGCTGTTGAAGGTGTCGCCTGCCAACAACAGAAGCGGCATACGGTTGGCCATGGCCACTGCGGCTGCGGTGACCATGTTGGTGGCTCCTGGGCCAACAGAGCTGGTAGCAGCCATGATGCGCTGTCGGCGGTTGGCTTTGGCGTAGGCAACTGCTGCCAAGGCCATGCCTTGTTCGTTTTGACCCCGCCAAGTGGGAAGCGCTTCGCCAGCTTGCTCTAGTTCATGGCCTAAGCAGGTGACGTTGCCGTGTCCAAATATGGCGAAAACGCCCGCAAACAGGGGTACCGTTTCTGAGTTGATTTGGATGCGTTGTGCAGCCAAGTAACGCACGATGGCCCCAGCGGTTGTTAGGCGGATGGTTTCCATGGCTACAGCCCCTTCATGCGTCTTTGCTCACTATGCACAGTCCCTGTGCGGGTAGTAACTGAGCGTCTCGTGATGCTCACTGTGAGCCTCGCGATGTCACAGGCTCTAGTGGTATCACAGGCTCCCAGGCACCCGTTTCCCAACTTTTTAGCATGGCTGCTTGCACGCTCACACAGGCCAGCGCCTGATCTATGCCAGCGCTGTGGGGGCGGTTTTCGGCCACTGCGGTTAGGAACTCGTGGTCTTGGATGGCCACCATATCTTCAAAGCCGATGGAGTTGGCATCGCCGGGCACAAAGGCACCGTGGTAGGGGTGGCGTTCGCTGGCCCGCACCGTGGTGTAGCCCTTTTGTGGGTTAGTGCTTTGGAACACCTGCAGCTTGTTCAAATCCTCGTGATTCCAGCTCAGCGCGCCTTGGGTGCCGTAGATGTCGAAGGCCATCTGGCTTTGTGGGCCCATAAGGGTGCGGCTGGCTTCAAAGGTGCCGTGGCTGCCGTTGGCGAACACAGCTAGGGCGGCGAAGTAGTCTTCGTTGGTTACCTTGCCGGTGGGATCACCCTGTTGACCACGGTCGTAGTGAGTGCCTGCTTGTGCTGGCAGCGGGCGTTCGGTTATGAAAGTTTTGCCGATGCCCACAACTTTGGTGATGGGGCCGTTGAGCATTAAAGCTAGATCTAGCGTGTGGCTCAAGATGTCTGTTGTAGCACCGTGTCCACCTTGTTCGAGCAAAAAGCGCCAAGACAAAAGACCCATCGGATCGGCCCCGTACATGGAAAAGAAACGCCCCCGATAGTTGGTGATCTGGCCTAGATCGCCAGCAGCGATCAGTTCTTGGGCATGTAGCACTAGTGGGGCGAAGCGATAGTTGTAGCCTACCCCGGTGATGATTTTGGCTTGGCGGCAAGCATGGGCGATACGGGCGGTTTGGTTGGGGGTTCCACCCACTGGTTTTTCACAGAACAGATGTTTGTCAGCCGCAGCAGCTGCGGTGGTTAAAGCCTCGTGCAACATGTTGGGAGCACAGACGAACACAACGTCTACATCAGGGTGCTCTATGGCTCTTTGCCAATCCTCGGTGGTCTGTTGAAAGCCGAAGTTGTTTTGGGCGATGTTTCGCCGGGCCGCAATGTTGTCGGCACATATCACCAGCTCAGGATGGTAAGCCCGGTTGTCGAACAACGTGGGTAATCGCAAACAAGAGCGGGCATGGGCTTGCCCCATCCACCCAAAGCCCACTACGCCTAGCCCTATACGCCGCGGGTTAGCCATGAGGCTCAGCTTGGTTGATCTGGTTTTGGTGCAACATCTTGTTTATCTCTTCAGGGGTGGGCATGGCATCTGCACAGGCCAAACGACCGGCCACAATAGCTCCAGCGGCGTTGGCACGGGTAACAATTTCTACCGGGTCAAGGCCAGCCAACAGCCCGTCGGCCAATGCACCTCCGAAGGCATCACCAGCGCCCAAACCGCACACCACCTCCACCGGCATTGCGGGCACCTCGGTGCGGTTTTGCGGGGTAGCCACAAGCACCCCATCGGCCCCCTGTTTCACGATGGCTAGCGATACTCCCCGTTCTAGCAAGCGGTCGGCGGCGCTATGGGGGTTGGCGGTGCCAACGGCGATCTCGCACTCGGTGCGGTTGCCCACAGCCACGGTAGCAAACTGCAGAGCCTGGCCGATATGGGCGCTGGCTTGGTTAGCCGAATCCCAAAAGCTGGGTCGGTAGTCTAAATCCAGCACTGTGTGGGGCTGTCGGTTGCGTTTTTGCAGCACGCTGAGCACGGTGGAACGAGATGGTTCTTGGGCGAAACGCGAACCCGCTGTCCATAGCACGGGCACTGTGGAGGCGATTTCGGGGACGTTTTCGGGCCGAAGGTTCATCTCTGGGCCGCGGGGCTCGCGGTAGAACAAAAGCGGCGGATCTGTGGGAGGATTGAGGGCACAAAAGGCTAGGGCTGTGCGTAGTTGGGGATCGGTGGATACATAGCGGTTCTCCACCCCGAACTGTTTGGCCAGTGCTTCGCGTATGTACTCCCCAAAGCCGTCGTTGCCTACACGGGTTACCACGGCGGCTCGGCGGCCCAAGCGGGCGCAGGCTACGGCCACGTTGGTGGGAGATCCCCCTATGGATTTAGCGAAGGTTTGCACTTGGCTGAGCGGTACCCCGCTTTGCTGCGGGTAAAGATCCACACTAACCCGCCCGATGGTGAGCACCTCTGGTTGGTCAAGCAATTATTTGATCTGTCTGCTGTTTGGTGGCATCAAGCAGCTGAGTGCTTGTTGGTGGTGTGTCTGGGGCTTAGCAACGTTAAGCACCTGCTTGGGCCAACTCGTGTTGGAGAGCCTCAAGTTCTGCACCACCAGCCATGAGCCGGGTAAGTTCAGCTTGCGAGAGGTCTTGTTTGGCCCAGTTGCCCATGGATTGTCCACGGTTGAGGATCACAAAGCGGTCGCCCACCGGATAAGCGTGGTTGGGGTTGTGGGTGATGAAGATCACGGCTAATCCTTGGTCTCGGGCCTCAATTATGCGCCGCAGCACAACGCCCGACTGCTTCACACCTAGCGCCGAGGTGGGTTCATCTAGGATCAACACACGGGCCCCAAAGTAGCTAGCACGGGCAATGGCCACAGATTGCCGTTCGCCCCCAGAGAGGGTACCCACAGGCTGTTCCACATCACGGATGTCGATGCCCATCTTACGCATTTCCTCTTTGGCGATGCGTTTAGCACCCTCAATGTTTATCTGACGGAAAGGCCAAAAGCCTGTTTTGGGCTCTGCTCCCAAAAAGAAGTTTCGCCAAACCGACATGAGCGGCACCATAGCCAAATCCTGATAAACCGTAGCGATGCCCCGAGCCAGCGCCTCGCGTGGTGAGCCAAACCGTACCTCTTCGCCTTCTATCAAGAACTTGCCCTCATCGTGTTGATGCACACCGGCCAAGATCTTAATGAATGTGGATTTGCCCGCGCCGTTATCGCCGAGCACACAGGTAACCTCGCCAGGATTTACCGAGGTGGTCACGCCGGTAAGGGCGATTATGTTGCCGTAAAACTTGGAGATGTTGTGGAGTTCGAGGAACTCAGCCATTAGCAAACCTCCTTAAGGGTTGTGGCAGGTTGAAGAACTGCTTGAGCCAGAGATGTAGGTGCAGCGAAGGTCATCGCACCTTCTCTGCTTGAGAGCGCACGTAGTTGTTCACCAGCACGGCCAACAAAAGCAAGGCCCCTAGCACCAAAAAGCGCCAGTCGCTGTTCCAAGTAGCAAAGCCGATGCCAGAGGTGATCATGCCCCAGATCACCGCGCTAATGGCCGCGCCAATGGCCGATCCGTAGCCGCCGGTTAGCAGGCACCCGCCAACAACAGCCACGATTATGTAGCGGAACTCGTTGCCATCGCCCACATCGGCCTGCACTGAGTTGAGTCGGAAGGCAATCACCATGCCAGTAACCCACGCTGATACCGAAACCAGCATGAACAGCGTGGTTTTAGTACGGGCTGCGGGCACACCCACCGAGCGGGAGGCATCTTTGTTGCCACCCACTGCAAATATCCAGTTGCCAAACTGGGTGCGGGCCAGTATCCATGCGGCAACTACTGCGAAAACCAAAAACAGCATCACCCCAACCCCAAAGCGCGTCTCAGCTCTAGTGTTAGCCAGCTCGTCGCTGGTAATAAACAGCAGCTTGGCAGCTATGCCTAGCATTACCGATCCGATTCCAACAAACACTAACGATTTACCCACGCTTTCATCTGAGGTGAACAGGGTGCGACCGAGGGTGGTGATGGCAAAGACAGCAAATACCACGATGCCACCTTTGGCTGCCGACATGATGATGCTGTAGAGGATTCCGTCACCGTCGGCTAGTTCCAAGATGAGCGATATCAGCCCGCCCACCAGTCCAAGCCCCACGCCGATTTGTCGGGCTAGTGGCGAATGCATGGGAGCGGGAGGTGCTGAAGTTCGTCGGGCGGCAATCATCTGAGTAATTGCTGATGCTGCCAAAATGAGGGCGATTAGCAGCAGCGCCGTGAACAACTCCACCCGCAGCTTGCGGGAAACAGCTTCTGCTTGGATAAAGAAGGCGAGACCTACGATAGCTGCTGAGGTGCAAAGATTGAACAAGGCCGCTAATCCGCCACGCCGGGCAGCAAGGCTGAGCAGGCCCACCCCGGCAACTGCCAAGATGCCGAAAAGGATGGCTCGGGCACCTTGAATGGTAATCATGTAGCTAATTGCAGGGATTAGGGCTATGGCAGCACCGATGGCCGGATACCCCACGCTGACACGCCCTAAGGCTGCCAAAACTGCCAGCACTCCAGTTGCGCCGATGCCGATAGCCAATGTGGCTCGACCGGGTGTGCCGGTGAGAAAGTCTAAGCGGTTGGCATTGTCTGCGTCCATATATATGGCAATGCAGATTGCACCTACAATCGCAAGGGCTCCAGCAACCAGCCACAGCACCATCTGTTTGTTTTGGCCTGTTGCTGCTGAGTTTGTTGCGGCTGCGTTGAGGCTAGTTAGCTGCGCTGGCTGGTAGCGCGCCATGCACCATCCGCCCACCGCTACGAGCACGCCTATAGCGGTGATGATTCCGAATACCCAGTTAGAGGTGATGCTATCTTGCCGTAGCAGCGTGATGAAGCCGAAGGTGCTGAGCGCAGCACCTACAGCCGCCACAGAATATCCAGTCAAATTGGGCTTGGCGCGACGGGCATAGGCTAACTCCATCGTGGCTAAGATCAGCACTACAGCTCCAATGATGAGCATGCCGCTCCAGGCCCAATCACGGTTGTCCCAAACGTGACCGTTGCGAATCCATGTGGCACCAAAGATGTTGTCCCAGAACTCATATCCACTCGACCGGTCGAGACCTTCAGCGATCACCTTGTTGGTGAACAGTTTGGTGAACCCCAGTTTGGCTCCGATGAGGATAAAGAATGTGCCCAGCGTGACGATGAAGCTTGGCAGTGAGGTCTTCTCCACAAGCGTGCCGTTAAACCAGCCGATGGCCAGTGCAAATGCCAGCGATAGGGGTACCGCAAGGTGCAAGCTGAGCCCTGCTCCACCCAAGAGTTCGGTATCGCTGCTTAAGAGCACCACGATAATTGCGGTCGCTCCGGTCATGGAGCCAGAGGAGAGGTCGAATTCGCCTCCGATCATCAAGAGCGCTACTGGCACTGCCATGAGACCGAGGGTGGCAGCCACATCTAGGTAGTTAGCCGTGCCACCAACCGTGCCGAATGGTACCGACACCAGCCAGAACAACAGCCATACTCCTACGGCACCGATTAGCGCTCCAATTTCTGGTCTGGTTAGAAGCTGTCTAACAGGCCCGAGATGAGCGAGTCGTTCGTCCTCACCTGCGTCTGTACCTGAAGACGAACTGTCTGTGGGTGTCGCCACAGTGGTCGCTTCGGTCATGAGAATCTCCCCCCTCTCTACCTGGGCGATGAACCCGGTTTACGGAATTACAAAGTTTTGCACACTATATGCGAAAGCAAAGGAGCGCTGCCCGGATTCCCCAGACAGCGCCCCTTTGTTGGTGTGCGACGCTTTCGTTGTCGCAGTTCAGTTAGCTATTGGTTTTACCGTAGCTATTGGCGTTAGCGGGTTCCCGCAGATACCAGCGCCTTCACCTCTGCAGCGTTAGCGGTATCCACAAAGCCTGGGCCGGTGAGAATGGGCAGACCGCCGCCCGCAGTGTTCAGGTTGGTGGCTTGCAGGTGCATCAAGATCACTGGCAGATAGCCCTGGAGGTATTGTTGCTGATCAACGGTGAAGGCCACGTTGCCAGCCTCAATTTCGTTGATGAGGTCGCTAGAAAGGTCGAAGCCGCCGATGATGAGGTCTCTACCGGCTTGTTCGCCAGCAGCAAGAGCACGCAGGGGTAGGTTCGGGCCTACGCCGAGCACGCCGTCGATGCTGTCGTCGCCTTGAAGGATGGCTGCAATGGTGTTTTGCTGCTCATCGGGGTTGGCATCTAGACCCACAAACTCCGAGGTAACCTCGCCGTTAAAGGTTTCTGCTAGGCCATTGCAGCGCTCTTCTAGACCAACGTTGGTTTGCTCTTGGCGAGCGCACAGCACGTGAGTGGCACCTAGATCGTTAAAACGCTCACCCGCGCCGTTACCAGCAACCGTTTCAGTTTGTCCGATGTGGGTGGTTGCGCCGAGACCTTTGTAGTTGTCCACGCCAGAGTTCAATGTGTAGAGCGGGATGCCTGCTGCCACTACAGCTTCAGCTGCCGACTGCACACCAGAAGGATCGGCCAAAGAGATGGCGATACCAGAAGAGCCAGCGGCTATGGCAGCCTCAATCTCTTGGGATTGCCTCAGAGCATCATTGTTGGCTCCAAAGTAAACCACTTCACAGCCGATGTCCGCAGCAGCGTCACGCACGGCTACCTCAACCACAGACCAGAAGGTGCCAGAGTCGCCGTGGGTGATTACGTGGTAGGTATTGTCGCAGCCCTGAGTTGGGTCTACTTGTACCACCTCGGTAGCCTGTGGCGCTTGCGTTGCGGCTTCGGTGGGTGCTTGCTCGCTGGTGTCGTCGTCGTTGCCGCATGCTGCGGCTACGAGCGTAAACGCTAAGAGCACCGCAAACAGTTTCCATAGCTTTGTCATTGTTGATTTACCCCTCTCTAGGTAATTTGGTGTTGTTATTGTGAGGCTCCGACACCCGCTAGAGCGGGTTCCAAACCTCGCAGGAAATCAATGCTTTGGCAGGCATCTAGCCTGAGCTGAGCTATTGCGGTGGGATCTCCTTCCGCTATCGCTGTATCCTGCTCCAAGACGTACCAAAGGTTGCGTCTTGGTGTTTCCAGTAGGTTTACGATCTCGGCGATCGGCAAACCTCCCTGGCCTAATGGCGGGAACAGTCCTTGTTGAATGCCCTGCATGAGCGACAATTCTCCCGCCGAAACCCGAGCGGCGATGCTCAGGTTTACGTCTTTTATGTGTACAAGTGTGATGCGATCCAAGTAGCGCTTCACCATGTCTACAACATCGCTGCCTCCTAATAGGAGGTGCGCTGTGTCTAGCACTAGGCCGGTGTTGCTGGCGCTTAGCATTTGTGTAGTTTCCGTTTGGGTTTCTACTAGCGATCCAAAATGGGGGTGGAATGTTTGGGCTAGGCCGTAATCGTTGGCAATTTGTTCAACCTGAGAGAGGGTGTTGGCTACTATGGGCCATTGGCTGGCTGTGAGGGGTTGTGTGCGCCAGTTGTTGGGGTGGCTTACAGCGCAGGTAATAAAAAAGCGACCACCTCCGCCAGCAATCGCACTAGCAGCTGCGGCGGCAGTTTTTAGGGTGCTTTTGGTTTGGGTGGGGTCGTGTAATACCAAAGGGATGAAGCCACCGAGCAAACTGAGGTTGTGTTGATCTAGAACAGCCCGCAACTCAGCAGGTTCAGGTGGTAAGTAGCCAAATGAGCCCAACTCGGTATGGGTGAATCCAGTGGCGGACATTTCGTTGAGCACTGTCTCAACAGGAAGCTGATATCCCCACCCCGGCATTTCGCAGATGCCCCAGCTAATGGGTGCGGTAGCAACTCGTTCAAGGAGGTCTATATGCATGACACGATCATCTAAAGGCCCCCTGACTCCATGCAATCGAAGCTAGCAAATGAGCCCCAATAGGTCAAGAGACATGGTTGTGCTCTGGGGCCGAGCCCGCAACCCTGCCAGTCCCAGCGTTTTTCTAGGGATCGTTATTGTGTGATGTGTGTGAGGGGGGGGGGTGTTTGTGGGTTTGGCGGTGGCAGGTGGGGCAGAGGAGGGTGAGGTTGGTTATGTCGGTTGTGCCGCCGTGTTCCCATGGGGTGATGTGGTGTACGTCGCAGCTGCTGGCGCGTATTCCACATGAGGTGCAGCGTTTATCTCGTTTGTAGAGGGCGAGTTTTTGGGCTTTGGTTTGGTTGGTCGGGTGTGGTTGGTTATGAGTTGCACTAACGCGTCTGCGTTGCGTTGCTCAAAAGAACGCTCAACACCAGTTTGAAAATCGTGTTTCAGCAGCCGCTGGATCGGGCTCTTGATTCAGCCAGCGTAGGTATTCATCTGCAGTTGGGAAATCGGCACGACGGCTGACGGCTAAATTATGCTCTCAGGCAGTTCGGTCTGGTTGCTCTGTGTGTTACTGTCTGGGGGATGTTGTGGGATGGGGAAGTTGGGGTTATTCAAATTCGGAGGCTTTGGCACCCAGGTTTGTGGCATTTTCGGAGACGGTGCGTTGGGTAGATTCTTTGAATCCGTCGGGGTTGGTGGCTCTAACTTCTAGCACGAGTTCCACTTTTGTTCCGAGGTGAGCATTGATGTGTTCTGCGATCTCACCAAGTTCTTTGATACAGCGCACTGGATCTAAGTTAAACTGGGCATAAAACGCAGTTAAACTCTCGGTTGAGGCTGGCTCAGGGCTATCTGGGTGGTTAGCTGAGTTAACTGATATAGGAGTTTCGGAGGTGTGTGTAGAACCTGTTGCAGCGTCTTTACCCTCAGCGGCAGATTCTGGTTTAGCAGGTTCAGGAAGTCGGTCGGGGTGAACTAGAAGGCCACTTGGCAAGGGATTTACATGTTGGCCTGTTTGGATGCCCACCCAAGTTGATCCATCGTGTGCATCGGCGTAGGCAAATGTTTCTTGAGCCCAATCTGTGTTTGCAGTGCCCATGCTAATCGCAGCATCAAGCACACCAGGTGATGAAAGCCGAGGCATGTGAGGGTAGCGAGCGTAGATCTCACGAAGATTGCTTACCGTTATGTCGCCGAGGTCAGACCACATATCCCGGCGGTCGATATCCATCCGAACCCGCACCCCGCTGTAGTTGGCGATGATCTTTTCCTCGGTGGCTAATTTTTTGGATGCCCGTGCTGCTATATCTATGTCGCCGGTGGTTGATACTCGGGTTGTATGCCACTCAATCTCGGAGGTACCTGCTTGTTGTGAGGGCGTGAGCACTTGGGTAAATGCCTCGGCGATGAGACTGTCTACTTGCTCGGATACCTCTTTTTGCTTACTCTCGGCCTGCTTTTTTTGATGAGGAGTTAGATCTAGGGCTTCGTGGTCATCAACGATTGACTTCCAGGCCAAGTACAACCTTGTTGCGGATCGTAGTTCACTTAGCCGATTAGCAGCAGCGGCTAGGAACACCAGCAGGTTGCGGTGCAAACGAGGCCCTCCGTGGCGCTGTTCTAGTATCTGTTGAGCCAGAGTTATGGCTGGTGAGTGCGCGTCGTTAGCTGAATGTGTGGCATCGGGTTGGAGCATTACCAGACGTACACCGTGCTCATCATCAGGCACATCGCCCGGCCCTTCAGCAAACACTTGCACCGCAGCAAAGTTGCCTCTGTCTTTTTGGCTAGCTAACCGGCCTTTCACCTCATCGTCGGCATGGTGGTCGGTGTAGTTGGAAGCAGCCCTATCAGCAGCCATGCGAGACACGTTGGGCCGCAGCGAGTACCAATACTGGGCACCATCCACATAGAGGTGGGTGGCCTCCCCAGAGAGTCGCCGCAGTGCATCAGCAAATTGACCGATAGCCTCCCCGGGCTGAGCACAACCCAGCACCACCGATTTTAGATCCACTCCTCGCTTGCCGTCGGGACGGGGTGCTGAGCTCATGTATACGGTTCGGGCTGCTCGTCTTGTGGCAGACAGCTGCCCGAAGTGTTTGGTTTGGTTATCGATGCGAAGCGGCAGGGCATTTGGGCCGTCTACATCTGACTTGATCACCGGATCCCACGCTTCTTCTAGGTACTTTTTCATCTCGCTCACCAACGCCCCAGAATCCATCGGCAGGTTGCCAGGCATGATCAATAGCGACTGGTCGCCACGCTGCCAAAGCTGTGAGATTGCCAGAGCCATTAGCCTTAGCACCCCGCGGGTACGCTGGAACTTGTCTAGTGTCGACCAGTCGTCAAACAGACGGTCGAACAACTCGGGGTGAATTGGGTACGACATCTCTATTCGTTTGCGATAGTCGGCCTCGCCCATGCCCGATGGAAACTCCTTTTCTTGGTTGCGATACATCTCGCTGAACGCTCGGATAACCCCGTCGCGTACCTTTTGTTTTTCAACAGGCACCGGGTCGAATAGGCGGCGGCGAACTATCTCAAAGGATTCATCGGGTGATGCTGGTTGCCACTGAGCAGCCTTTCGGGTAACCACGTTCTTGAGCTTCTCTAGCGCCGTGCGTCCTCGTTCGCCTCCCACCTCGATGTCGGAGGCAGGAATAGATACCAGCACCACCACGTTTGGCACAGCGGCGGCTGTTTCGGTGAGCGTTTGGGCGAAGGTGAACTGGGTGTCAAAATCACCGCCAGCTGAGCGACCACCTCTATCCTCGTTTCCCCGTAACTGACGGGCATAAGACACCCATTCATCAATGAGGATTACCGCTGGCCCGCACTGCTCAAATAAAGTCCGTAATGAAGCTCCTGGATTGGTCCCCGCCTCATCGTCGGCTCGTAGAAGTTCGTACCCGTCTCTGCCTCCGAGTTGGTAGGCTATCTGTCCCCACAATGTGTGCAGGGCAACGCCGTCTTCAACTTGTTCTGGTTTGGAAACAGAGATCATCTGGCATGCCAGAACAGCCCGAGAAATCTGTGCTGGAAGATGAAGCTGTTCTTTGGCTAGCAGATTGCCCACCTCGGGTAGATCCCCTGGGGGTACACCAGATGCCAAGTGGTACAGAGCAATCAGACTGTGGGTTTTACCGCCCCCGAAGTTGGTTTGCAACTCGATTATCGGGTCGCCCCCACCCCCAGACAACCTACGTGCTGCCCCAACCAGCATGTCTTGTAAGCCTTGTGTGATGAAGGTGCGAGCGAAGAACTCTTTTGGGTCTTGATACTCTGGTTCGGCGTTGCCACGCAGCACCTCAAACAGGTCGGCGGCAAACTCGGCCTGCTCAAAGTTCCCCTGAGCTACATCGGTGTGGGGAGTGATGATTTCACGCCACGGGGTTAGCCCCGCAGTGGGTTGGCCCTCGGTGGGCTTGGCCGCTGTTTTGCGACGTTCAGCGCGTGATTCTTCTTCCACCATCTGACGCATGAGATCGCGGCGCAGGTTGCGGATTTGTTGACGTTCTTGCAAGTTACCGAATGCTTCTAGCAACCGCTCCATTGAGTCCAGCGCACGCACCGCATCGTCTGTAGATATTGCCTGCTGGTGAGCCCAGCTATTTCGGGCATCGGCCACCTCAAACACAAGCGCTCTGATTGTTGGTGAAAACCCGTGACTAAACACTTCCTGCCAAGTGACCTTCATGGCCTTGAACAAGAAAGCAGCATCGCTGCTGGAGGGATTGCGCTCGGCAGTGTGCAGCCGTCCGTTCACCGTGTTGAGCCAATCCTCGCCGTAAAAACCCCGCCATGTGTCCTCACACTTGGGCCTCAGCCCATCGCGCAGCAAATCCAACCCCCGAGCAATCCGCTCTGTATTAGCTATTACCATGCGTGTACCTTACTTCCACCCTATGACAGTTACCCAAAGAAGCAGCCGAGCAGAGGTGGGTCTAGTCTTGTGGCGTATTTCCTCAGCACACGCTGGGCACGTTCTCGCCCAGCCAGGCGCGGGCTTCCTCCCGGAACGCCTCCTCAGCAGGCGTGAACGCAAGATCCATCAGCGCAGCACTCTAGTGGTGTGCACCGGGTTTAGCGCCTCCGGGGTTTAGACGCGGCGCTGCCCCTGTTCCGACTGGAAATGGACCGACCGGGACAGGGGCAGTTCTTAGCACTCTAAAGGCTAGCCGCGCCACCTGTGCATGGCGTCCACATACGAATCGAAGTCGCTGGGGCCGCCAGCCGAGGTGTAAGTCGCTCCAGCGTTCACCTGATCCAATTCTTCTTGGTCAAGCTCTCTGGGTTCGGGGTTCGGTGCGTCGGTTGGGTTCATGGGATGCTCCTCTAGGGGATGGACAACAGAGTTTCAGCGTACCCCCCCCTCCCCCTTTTGTCAACAGTAGCTGCCAGCCGGTGTGGTCAGAGGGTGCGCTGCATCGCTTCGACGACGACCAGCAACTCGAGCTCGTGTTCGCCGACCCGTCGAGACTGGTAGAGGGCGACCCGTCGGCGCTTGCAGCGTGACGTTGGCCGACTACGCAGCAGAGATCGCACGCTCGGGCTTCCCCGGCATCCGGCCCCTGGACCCGATGCTGCGGACCGACTTGCTCGACGGCTATCTCGACCGGGTAGCCGACTACGACCTCGACGAATCCGGGGCTGGCATTCGAGACCGAAAAGCGCTTCGGCGCTGGCTTACGGCATACGCCGCTGCCACCGCCACCGCCACATCCTTCGCCACCGTTCGCAACGCCGCCGCTGAGGGATCAAACGAGCCGCTGCATCGGGCGATCAACCATTGGGCCGGCGATCTGGCTGAAGTAGCGCTCCGCTTGGCGCATCGGGAGTACCAGGTTGCCGGAGAGGGCTGGACCGGATTGGCCGGGCCGACCAAGGCCGTGATGGAAGCAATGGCCAACGGATGCGACCAGGCCTCGCGCCACGCGCAAGCGGTGCTGGCCAGCAGGCTCAGTTTCCTGTTCGCTGTTGACGAGCAGTGGTGCCTCGACGCCGTGCTTCCCCTGGTTGATCCGGATATCGACTTGAGTCGGGCCATCCGCTGCTGGGACGGCCTGCTTATGGGTCGTATCGGACCTCCCAAGCTGCTGGAGAACCGCCTGCTTGACCTGTTCTTGGCCATGGCCCAGCATCTCGGAGACCGGCGCGACGAAACCGGCAGGCACTACCACCAGCGCTTGGCCGAGGTGGCCTTGTTCCACGGGATCAACCCCGTGGAACAGGGCTGGCTCGACCGCTACACCACCTCAGCAGCCGAAGAAAGCCGCGTCGAGTGGATCAGACAGATCTCCTATGCCCTCCCCCACCTGTCGAGCGGCGAAGCCGACGCCCAGTGGGACGCGTGGATGGGCCAGTACTGGAGCAATCGATTGGCCAGCCGACCCCGTGAACTGACCGACGAGGAGGACACCGCCCGGCTTTTGACCCACCTGCTCGCCCACACCAAGCGAACCCTGTCCCACTGTCAAACGCTGGAAGGCGGTGCCATCGGCATACGGCCTTACCCCAATGGTTTGGAGGCGCCGCCACGGTGCCGCGGGCCGGAAGCAGGCAGAGCCCACCCCGCTGTGGCTCCGGCTACAGCATTGTTTGCTGGGCGGTGCTTTGGGTGGGTGTGGTGGTGAGGTTGGGCCAGGTGGTGATGAGGTTGTTGTGGGCGGCGGCTTCTGCGACCCAGCCTTTTTCGTTGGCTTTCTGGTAGCAGAGGTAGGCGAGCTGGCGGGCCCGGTCGCCGTAGCCGCCCAGTGTGTGCAGCAGCTCAGCGGCTTCTGTTTCGGAGCGGTCCAAAGCGGCGATCAGATACTGGAGCGCCTCCCACACAGTGAGACGGGGATCGGCTTTCGGCTGCCAGCCCTCGGCCAGCTCGGAGCGCTCATAGAGGCGGAACTTGCCTGCTCGGGCCTCGCCGATGCCCGACTCCTCGATACCGGAAAGCGACGTGTTCTTCGCCCGGGCCACGCTGTCGGCATCACCAGATGGGCCCGAGCGGTAGCCGTGTTCCAAGAACCAGGCCAGCGCGAACCGGGTATCGCGGTCCAACTCCGCCTCCTCCCCGTCGAGCACCTCGCCCAACACATCGTTGATGATGGCCAGCGCCGCCGACACCGGCATCGACGAACCATCAGCCTCCACCACCCTCGCATACCGCGAGAACACCCCGATCCCCGGCCCGATCGCCGATTGCGCCATGTCCACCGGCGCGATATTCCCCGACTGCAAAACCCGCACCGCCCCAGGCAACTCCTCGCGCAACGCAGCCAAGAACTCGCCCCGCGTCGCCAGGCGCGCCGACAAAGGACGAGGACGGCACGCCAACACAATCGAAGAAGCCAACGCATTGCTCCCAGAAGCCACCAACCGGTTGCCCAATTCGGTTCTCATCGGCCAGGTGGCGTTCACCTGCAAACCGGCATCAACCACCGCCTGCAAAAACGTGTCCCACCCGGTAGAGCGCACCTCCCCGTCCCGGGTCTCGGTCGCCTTGTAGGCGTAGTAGATGGTGGCGGGAACCTCGGGATTCGCATGCTCGGCCACCTGGGCCATGAACCCCGCCATCCCCGACTCGAAATGCTCCTCCGCCAACTCCCTCGACCCCGCCCGATACCGATTCGCAATCAACTCCTGCGCCTTGGGCGTCAACAACGTGGAACACTCATCAGGCCACACATCTGACAAGTTCCTCCGCAACCAAACATAGAAAAAATCCGACAAATCCGCATACGAAATATTGTCGTAATAAGGCGGGTCAGCAGAAACAACGACACTCCCCCCCCCCCCCCCCCCCCCCAACTCCCCCCCCCCCCCCCCCCGCCCCCCCCACCACCCCCCCCAACACCCGCAAAAACACCCCCACAACCCCACCAACCCC
>JAPOTT010000026.1:0-7408 GCA_026709025.1 bacterium | reverse complement strand
CTTGCGAGCTAGTACCTCCCCAACCAAACAAAGAAAAAAACCGACAAAACCGCATACGAAATATTGTCGTAATAAGGCGGGTCAGCAGAAACAACCACCCCCCCCCCCCCCCCCCTCTTCCTGAATACGCGCCCGAGCATCACGCTGCGCCACAACACCCTCAACAGACGCAGGAAAACGCTCCAAAGCCTTGCAAACCCAAGCAACCATCGCCATCCAATTACCAGTAGAACCAGAAAATGGATTCGCCTCAGCAAAATCCCAACTCATAGGAATCGCCTGACGGCCAAAAGTATTACGCATCTTTTCGCCTGTGTTGTGCCAGGTGCAGATAGACGACCAATAATCCGCTGACTTATCCACCGCGAACGCCAGATAGGTGGCCACCGCGTCCCCATAGGCCTTTGCGCCGCGGCCGCCGTCGCGCAGGCGCACGCCATCATCAGCCATGCCCGCCGCCACCGCATCCGAAACCACCCGCTCCGCCGTCTCGGCCAACAGATCAGAAAACGCGGTCAACGCAGTGAGCTGACGGGGCGTGAAAGCATCACCCCAAGTCTGCATCCCATACATCGGCAACCGATCAACGTCATGATTGGGCTCAGGTACCCGTTGATCGGGTTTCCATGCAGGCTCTGCGCGCTCAGCCGCCTCTGCCTCCTCAGCTCTGACTGGAAGGTAGCTGCGCCCGCTAGCCCCTTCGGCTACTACGGCCATGAGTTGCTGGCCCATGCGCCCGGCCCGGCTCTCAGCTTTGATGTAATCACCCGGTATCGCCGCCCCGGTAGCGATACAGGTGCCGTTGCCCCGATTCACGGTCCGCTCGAAGGTCGGTTCGCCGCCCTCGCGTATCTCATAGCCGATGGCCTGCGCGTCCCGTTCGATGATCGGCTCGACCCACACTTTCGGCTTGCCCGGCCGCTTCGACAGCGTCCACGACGCCACCAACGGCACATGGCCCGACCAAGACGGATCAGGCGACTCCACCGTGCGAGCCCAGATCCAAGCAATCGGCGTCAGCCTCTCCCCGTCGGGGCCGGTCGCATCCCGATACAGATGCCCGATGCGCCGCTGCGCCTCATCCCGCATCTGCCGCCCGTAAGCCTCCACGTCGGCGGCCAGCCCTTGCGCCCGCTCCCACGTGGCCAGCGCCCTGCCGACATCGGGATGCACCGGCGACAGACCGGCAAACCGGGGCGGGATCTCCACCATCGCCTTGTTGATCAGCACCGCCACCGGATTCAAATCCCCCGCCAAAGCCCTGAGCCCCAAACGCTGCGCCTCCAACGGAATCGCCCCGCCACCAGCAAACGGATCCAACACCGCCGGCGGCCCCTCCGGAAAACACCGGTCGATCTCCGCCCGAGCCTCGCCCAACACCTCCGGATCGTCAGAGCTCTCCCACCGCACCAACCGCTCCAAAACCCCGAACAACCGCTTCCGCTCCAACTCCTGCTCCGCAGGAGTCAGCGACTCGTCGCCCGACGGATCATCCACCAACGACGCCCACAACACCGCCCGAACCGCCGCCAACGGCCGCCGAGCCCACCACAAATGCAACGTCGACGGATGCCCATGACGAATCGACTTCTCCCGCGCCGCCTCACCACTGATCACCCCCAACGGCAACGCCACCTCAACCAACTTCGGCCGATGTGTTACATCATCCACAACGGGTCACCCTACACTCTTCTCAGAACCCTCAACCGGTAGCGGCTCATGAATAATCCGGAGGAGGACGCCAGCACAACTTCAAGGTGTTGCGGCCAATCAGGTATACATATGGTCCAGGTTTGGCTGCTCTTTGCAGGATTCGGTTGAAGTTGGTCTCCAGTCGATCGACCATATCTGAACCTGCCAGGTTGGCGTTGTTATAGGCGAAAACCCGCAACGTCGTTCCAGCTAGAACATCACGATGGTCGCGGGCCAAGGAGTAGTCCTTGGTCAATGCGACCCAACCTTCCTGGTTTGCTTTGAGTATCCATTCGGGGTCGGGAGTGTGCTGATCAGCGCCTCCGGGATATACCTCCGCCATCGGCAACGCCACATAGCCTCGTGTTCGAATCGCTTTGGCGATCAGATGCCGGCCGAGACCTCGATCCAAGAAGAAGATTGGCGGCGAGGTGTCAGGCCGCTGCTTGCGTTGGCCAGATGGCACAGAGGGCTTCCTCGATTTGGCAGGCAGGAGTCCCGTAGTCGTCCGCAATGGACTTCAACGGTTCACCTGCGCTGGCACGCGACCGAACGGCCGAGAGTGCTGCACCCCCTTCTATGAAGATTGCGTCGCCGCCCGCAACCCCTGGTACCACTCGAAGCAGGGGCTCGGCAGTCACAGGGAGGATGATTTCGGTCGCCCAATTGTCGCCGAAGGTGATGCGCTCCAGATATTCGCCTATCACCTCGTGGAACACACGCTGCCCGGTATGCACCACCGTGAGGAGCCTGAGCTGCTTGTCTTGGCTGCGAGTTGCATAGTCGTATAGGACACTGGCCCCATCGCTGAACAGCTGCCGCGATGCCAACGCGTACTCAAGCTCACCCTGATCGGCCAGAACACTCAGCGCCTTGCGTATCCGCTGGAGGGGCAGACCCGTGCGCCGGAAGGCCTGCACGACGGTCGCCTCGACCAAGCCGATGAAAGGAATCGAGCGTCGGTCCCCCAAACTGGGCTCCAAAGCAGTGACCACTGGGCCTTCGGCAACCTGGGTCCGGCCCGAAAAGTTCTTCTGGCGGCCATGAGACCATGTGTGCAGCGTCGACGGGCTCATGCCCACCAAGCGCGCTGCTTCGGCCACGGTATAGAGCCGCCGGGTAAATCGCTCGTCCTCGATGACACCGCTCCGTCTCAGATAGCGAACTTGCTGGTGGGCAATCATGATAGCCGAGGACATGCCTGCGCCCCCGGGATCCGATCACGGTCGCCGCCGGTGGCCTCATGCGAGGTGCGGCAGTCGCCGACTCGGCAATCGGTGCCAGAGCGGCGCTGTCGACCGCAAACATCAAGGCTTTCCGATGCCCGAAGCAGAAGTCCAGCATTGGACTTCGTGACAGCTGCGACCAGCCAGCAGCCGTCATGGTTCGCGGAGAACAGGGAGCCGATGGATTTCGCCCACCGTTACTCCAATCACTCCGAGAGGTGCTCAACCGCAGCCAGAAAGCTGTATACACCAGATGAGGGGTTGTTGTCGGGGAACTTGGTTCCATTGCCTCTGTGACGCTGTTCCAACGAGCGGGCGCGTTGTGCAGCCTCGGCCCGCATGGGCATGTAAGCGGAACTGTCCAGACCTTGGCCTCTGGTGCCATCGCGCTGTTTGAGCAGACGCTTAGCCGCGCTCGTATCGAGCCATGCGGTCTGGTCTTGGAAATGGAGCAGAAGCCATAACTCGAAGCATGGATTCGAGACGGCGACATTGACTTTGCTCTTGTCAGCAAACGCGCGAGCCCGTTTCAGATTGGGGTGGTTCTGGGGCCACTCCACGTCGAAAAAGCACCAGAACTCATCGATCTCGCTGCCTTCGCCGCTTTCCCGGGCACATGCATCGGCTGCAGCCTCCACCAACGTCAAAGGGGCGGAGCCGAGGGTGTCATCGTGGATGCGGATATCGACTGAGGCTATGTCGCGCACGGCGGGCTCGCGCTTCAGCGCTTTGAGGTACTCGGGCTCGGTTTTCTGGCCTTCGCTGAACACCAGAAACGTGCGTCTGGGAGCTCTTTGGGCGACTTTGCGCCGAAGCGGCTTCTGCTTGCGAGGCTTGCGCTGAGACGACTGGGCCATTGCGGGCAGAGACTCAGAGACCGAGGGCCTGGCGGACGTCGGTGTGGTCGATCTCGGGGATGGCACCAAAGCGCCCTTGGAGGTAGGCGCGCTCGAGATTCAGGGATCGCCTCACCTTGTCCCCTCCGAATTCAGCCAGAGCCACAAGTTGGGTCGCCCCGTCGGCACTCTTCTCGGTGAGCCAGACCTCATCTCGATTCAGCGTGTTGAGCAGCGACGTGTCGTGGGTGGCCAAGATGAGCTGAGCACCGTAGGGGTTGGTCTGCGGATCTTGGAACATTTGGACAAGACGGGCCGACAACCGTGGATGCAAGCTCGCATCGGCTTCGTCGAACAAGAGGACTTCCCCATGTTTGAGCGCGTCAAGCACCGGACCCAGGAGATCGAAGAGCATCTGAGTTCCGGCAGACTCCTCATCGACTTTGAACGAGACCGGACCGTTTCCATGATGATGCACAAGAAGCGGTTCAATAGAGGGGTCACCAGCGGCCTGGTCGAACTGCTCCATGACGTCGAAGCCATCGATTCCCGGATCTGCCAAGCGCAGCAAGTCTATGGCTGCTTCACCACGGGTGACGGTGCCGAAGATCCGCTCGTCGCGGAAATCCTTGTCTTCGAACATCAGATGCGTTTGCGAAGATCGGATGTGAAAGGTAAGAGGCGGATGCCCCCACTCCGGTTTCACCTCACTTGGGTTGACCTCCGCTATCCGAGACATCGCACGACCGGCGGCTTTGATAGCAGGGTCGCCCACGCGCATGGCGGCAGAGACGAGCAGGGTTGTGGGAGTCAGCAATTCCTGGGTTCCGCCAGTACCGCTGAGACCGCGGCGAAAGTGGACCGCGTTGCGCTCGCGCTCGAAGAGCACGCGCCGTCTCCGCTCGGGATAGCTGCAAAGACTCTCGTAGATCACGAGGGAGTCGTCCACCTCAAGCTGGTACCCGTGGCGGATTCCATCGACAACGAAATCCATGTCGAACGTCGTCGGCATCTTGTGGCCGCAGCCGAAACGGTGGGGGTCGCGGGGAATAGCACCGTCCCACCCCAGAAGAGAGCTGCCCACCGCGTACGACAGCCACCTGATGGCATCGAGGACATTTGACTTGCCAGAGGCATTAGGGCCATAGATGCCCGCGGTAGTCAGGACACGCTCAGACAGACGGTCGAAGCCGCGGGTAGCAGGGCGTTCGTCGTCTACGGCGATCATCGACAGCTCCACTGGATCGAGGATTGAGCGATGATTGGAAACCTCAAATCGCAGCAGCATAGCCAAACTCCTCTTAGGCAGGTAGCAGCAAACTAATCTTTGTTTTCGGAGATATCAAACGTAAATAGCGTCGAAACTGATGATTTTGTGTCAGCAGGGAGGTTGGGCGGTATCCAAGAGGTCGGTGACGGTTAGGGGCAGGTCGGGTTGGGCGAAGTGGAGGGTTACGTCTCGGAAGGGGTCGATGAGGTAGCGGACGGCGGGCGGCTCGGCAGGGTCGTCGGGAACGGAGACCACGGCGAGGCGCCAGCGGTCGGGGTTGGACTTGGCCTTGTTCACCTGCGGGGTGCTGACGTGGATCTGGGTCGTGCGGGGCAGATGACCTTTGACCTCGATGAAGTAGCAGGCGCCAGTGGCGGGGTCGGTAGACAAAACGTCGTAGCCGGGGTTGCTGTGGGCCTGGGCCTCGGGGTTGCGGCCGAGGGCCCGCTCGGCTTCCAAGACCGCGGCCACGGCTCGCCTATCGGTCTCCATCTTGTCGGCTGCCTCTTGGGGATCGGGCGGATCGCCCCGGAGCTGGTCGATGAGGCCCTGGGGCACGACAACGGCCGCGGCCACAACGGTGGGCGGGCTGTTGTGGAGATCGCCTTCCCGGTCTAATTCGAGCCGCCGCCGGGCCAGCCGAGCCTCCAATTCGTCGGCCCGGGCCCGAGCCCGGCCAGAGTTGAGCCGGGGCTTCTGGCCGGCCAGCTCCTGTTGCTTCAGCTCCTCGGACCGCTGGTCCCAATAGCGGGTCTCAGCTTCGAGGCGCTCCCTCACCGCCTCTCGGACCTTGGCCACTCGGGCTCGGGCGGCACGGGCGATCTCGTCGAAATGCGGTTGGGACAAGTGCTCGATGGCCCAGCTCTTGGCGGTTTCGGTGGCAGTGCGATCAGCCCAGTCCAGATCGAGGCGACCGGCCAGCAGCACTCGATCTTCGTCAGACAGCGGGGCGTAGCCGATGTAGGGCTCGTTGCCAGCGTCGCGGGCGGTGCCGTCACGGCCGATCTCCACATACTGGAACCGTCGCGACACCACTTGGCGGTGGCCTCGGACCTGTCGTCCATCGGTCACGGAATGATCCAGGTAGACCAGCAGGCGGGGCTCGGCTGACTGGTCTTGGGGGTCGATGAGAGTCGCTCCCCGGGTCAACGTGCGCTCGTGATCGGCCAGCACTTTGTTGACGGCCGCGGTGAGCATCGGGGTGCCCGGTGAGATCAGCTCAGCCCGGTCGCCTCCCTCGGCCACGATGCTGTCCTTGTCGAAGGTCACCCGCTGGTAGCGGTCGTGGACCGGGCCGAGGTCTGGGTCGGCATGGGAGCGGATGGCAGCGGGAATCCGGGTGATCTCGTAGCGACCTTGCTCCCGCCCGGCGATGCGCCCGCCGTATTGGCGGAGGGCCTCGGAGAAAAAGGCGTACACGAACCACGGTTGCAGCTTGCGGGCCCGAGCCCGCTCCATGTCCTGGCGGATCTTGTCGTTGGCGGCCGGGGAGGCCAGGCCGCCGACCAGGGCCCGCTTTTCCAGCACTTCGGCAAGCTGCTCGCCGATGTCGCTCTCGATCACCTCTTGCATGTATTCGAGGTGGGCGGGCTCGTCGTCGGCGGTGATGGCCCGGATAAGCAGCTCTTGCAGGGAGGTGTTGATGTGGGAATCGCCCAGCACGTCGTACACCTGATCGCCGTAAACGCCCCGCTGCTGCTCGATCTTCTCGAACAGCCGGGTGAACACCACCCCCTCCCTGGTCTCGTGGGCCACCATGTTCCACAGGTGGCAGGACCGCTGCTGGCCGATGCGGTGGATGCGGCCGAACCGCTGCTCGATGCGGTTCGGGTTCCACGGCAGGTCGTAGTTGACCATCATGTTGGCCACTTGGAGGTTCACCCCCTCGCCGGCGGCGTCGGTGGCCACCAGCACCCGCACCGTCGGGTCGACCCGGAACCGGTCTTGGATGGCCCGGCGGTCGTGGCGCTTGATGCCGCCGTGGATGACGGCCACCGCCTCGGGACGGCCCAGCTCCGCGGCGATCTGCTCGGCCACGTAGTCGAGGGTGTCCTTGTGCTCGGAGAACACGATCAGCTTGCGCGGGCCTGACGGCGCATCGCTGCCGTCAGGGTTCTCGCCTTGGCCGATTCGGAACTGCTCTGAGCGCAGCAGGCCCCGAAGCTCGACCCACTTGGCGTCTCGCCCGCTGGCGCGCACCGCTGCGGCCAGCTCGACCAGGCCTTCCAGCTCGGCCGCTTCCGCCTCGATCTCCGCGGCGGTGGCCGAGGCAGTGGCCGAGTCGATGACACGGTCTTCGAGCTCTTCGAGCTCCACATCGTCGAAGTTGTCGAAATCGAAGTCGTCTAGGTCGGCGAAGCGCACTCCCCGGGGCAAGTCCGCCG
>JAPOTT010000024.1 GCA_026709025.1 bacterium | reverse complement strand
TGTCGCCTTATTGATAGGCCACTGCGGCCCTCCTTCCCAGAGGGGTTCCGCAACGAGGTTCACATTGTGGGAACAGTTTTAGGGGCCGATCAGGAAAATCCCTATGACGTGCTAGCCATTAATGGGGCCTCAGCTGCGCTTAGCATTTCGGGCATACCGTTTGCGGGGCCTGTGGGTGCTGTGCGTATGGCCCACACCGCACAAGGAGAGTGGATTGCTCATCCCACCTACGCCGAGGGCAGCGAATCTAGCTTTGAGATGGTTGTGGCTGGTCGGGTGCTAGATGACGGCGATGTGGCGATCATGATGGTGGAAGCTAATGGAACCGAAGCTAGCTGTTCGTTGTATGAAAACGGTACCCCTAAGGTGGATGAGGCTGCGTTAGCCGAGGGTTTGGAGCAATCTAAAGAGTGGATTGCCGAGGCCGTAGGTTTACAGCGCCGCTTGATTGCTACTGCCGGTGTGCGTGTACCGATGGAGTATGAGGTGCAGGTGGACTACACACCTGAGGTGCAAGCTGCGGTGGCCGAGATAGGCGCGGAGAAGCTCGCCGCAGCCATGAGCATTGCCGATAAAGCAGAGCGCGAAGCAGCCGAAGCCACCGCCAGAGAAGAAATAGTTGAGACCCTCACCGAGCGGTTTGTGGTAGCCGACGGCCAAGCAGCCACAGCTCCAGCAGACATTTCCAAGCAGATCGCGGCTGCTGTGCGTTCTCTCACTAAGGCCGTTGTGCGTAACCGTATTGTTAGTGATGGCAAAAGGATTGATGGTCGTTCCACAACCGACATTCGCCCGTTGGCAGCCGATGTGGGCATTGTTGATATCTCACATGGCTCGGGGTTGTTTGAGCGCGGTGAAACGCAGGTGCTTAACATTGCCACGTTAGGCACCGCTCGTATGGATCAGATGATTGATGGCATCGATCCCAACGACAAGAAGCGTTACATGCATCACTACAACTTCCCACCCTTTTCTACCGGTGAAACAGGGTTTATGCGTGGGCCCAAACGCCGCGAGATCGGACATGGTGCCTTAGCTGAAAAGGCTCTTGTGCCGGTGGTTCCCCCTATGGATGACTTTCCGTACACCTTGCGGTTGGTGTCGGAGGTTTTGTCGTCTAACGGCTCTACTTCGATGGCATCGGTTTGTGCATCCACCTTGTCTTTGATGGATGCCGGTGTGCCTATTGTGGCACCTGTGGCTGGTATTGCCATGGGGTTGGTGTTCCACGAGGGTACCTATACCACCCTTACCGACATCTTGGGTGCAGAAGATGCCTACGGCGATATGGACTTTAAGGTGGCTGGCACGGCTGATTTTGTAACCGCCTTGCAGCTAGATACCAAGATAGACGGCCTGCCTGCCGAGGTGCTTGCTAATGCTTTGAACCAAGCCAAAGATGCTCGGTTGAAGATATTAGAGACGATGGCCAGCGCTATTGACGTACCTCGTGAAGATGTTCGTCCTAGCGCTCCCAAGATAGTTACGTTTGAGATTCCGTTAGACAAGATTGGCGAGGTGATCGGGCCTAAAGGCAAGGTGATCAACTCCATTCAGGCAGAAACCGGCGCAGATGTGAGCGTGGATGATAACGATCACAGCGGCGTGGTTACCATTTCAGCGGCCAACAGGGATTCGGTGCATGAGGCTGAGCGACAGATTCGCTTGATCCTAGATCCACCCACCGCTGGGTTGGGCGAGGAATACACCGGCAAGGTGGTGAACATAACCTCTTTTGGGGCGTTTGTGAACATCTTGCCCGGGCGAGATGGCCTAGTGCATATTTCCAAGCTAGGGCGTGGTGAGCGTATTGATCGGGTAGAAGATGTGCTGGCTTTGGGCGATGAGTTAGACGTTGTGGTGGAAGATATTGACCCCAACGGCAAGATCAGCTTGATGCTTGTTGGCGACGAACGCATTGATGATGGCCCGAGCCGTGCTCGACGCGATGATCGCCGCGACCGAGGCGACCGAGATCGCCGTGACCGGAGCGACCGTGGAGATCGTGGAGATCGTAACGGGGGTCGTGGTCGTGGTCGTCGCGATGACCGTCGTGACGATCGCTACAGAGATGACCGCCGTGATGATCGTGGAGATCGTAACGGGGGTCGTGGTCGCCGCGATGATCGTCGCGATGACCGTTACAGGGACGACCGCCGTGATGACCGTCGCTATGACCGCCGCGACGGTCGTAGAGATCGCCGCGACGGTGGTGATCGTATGTCTGATGCTGCTTCGCAGATGGCTTCGTTTGAGGATGACTTTGAAGCGCAGCTGCGTGACGAGTTTGGCGACTTAGGTCCTAGTGGAGGCCAGCAGCGTCGCGGACGAACCGGCGATCGCGGCCGCTAGACAAACCCACAAGGTCAGTTCCCGAAGCGGGCTTGTCCCATAATGTTGTCCCATAATGTGTAGGTCTGTTGCATGATTGCAGTTGGCGTATTGGGGGCCAGCGGCAGAATGGGTGCCACGGTTTGCGAAGCCGTTGCTGCCGATTCAACTCTGGAGTTAGTAGCAGCTGTAGATACCCACAACGCTGGGCAGGTTTGTGCTGACATAACGGTTGTAGATGATCGTGAGGCTTTGGTGAAAGCTAGCACCGAGGTGGTTGTAGATTTCACCGTGGCCAATGCCGCACGAGAGAACCTGCCGTGGGTGGCACAACAAGGTATGCACGCGGTGGTGGGCACCACCGGCTTTAGCGAGGCGGATCTTGTGTACCTGCAAGAAGTGTACGAAGCAGCAGGGCGGGTTTGTGTTGTTGCTCCCAACTTTGCCATCAGCGCTGTGTTGATGATGCGCTTTGCGGAGATAGCCGCCCCATATTTCGACACCGCAGAGATGGTGGAGTTTCACCATGATGCCAAGATTGATGCCCCTTCGGGCACTGCTCGCCTTTGCGTGGAGAAGATGGCAGCAGCTTCTAGGCAATGGGCTCCAGATCCAACTACCAACGAGATACTCCCTGGAGTGCGTGGTGGTTCAGGTGCTGCGGACATTCGCGTACACGCTGTGCGGATGCGGGGTATGGTGGCTCACCATGAGGTGATCTTGGGTGCTGAGGGTCAAACCCTCACTATCCGCCAAGACTCTATGGATCGCTCTTCGTTCATGCCGGGCGTGCTAGCTGCAATCAAGGCTGCCCCTAGCCATTCTGGGCTCATCGTGGGCCTAGAAGGCGTGCTCAACCTTTAGCAGGGTGTCGCTGCGGCGTTTTGTGTTGCACTTTGTGGTGCTGCTAGCGGTTGTCGCCATGGTTACTGCTGGGTTCTGGCAACTCCATCGCTTAGATGAACGTCAGCACCGCAACGCGGTCATATCCGACCGCAGTGAGCAGCCCAGCATTGGCCTAGAAAGCCTGATACACGTGGGTCAACCGTTGGCTGATGCTCGCAATTTGGAATATCGCCGAGTGTCTGCGGTGGGTATGTTTGAACCCGAAGGGGAGGTTCTAATTCGCAATCGCACCTACCAATCTAGCCCCGGGTATTGGGTGTTAACCCCGCTGCGACTTGCGTCTGGAGCATTGGTGGCAGTTAACCGGGGATGGGTGCCTTTTGGCGTGGGCAGTGGCGGGGATCGGGCCGCTTACGCCCCGCCTGCTCAAACCACAACGGTCAAAGGCCTGCTCAGAGCCACAGTTACGGCTAGCGGGTTGCAACAGCCCGATCCAGCCGCTGGGGTGCTTGTTGAGATGGCTCGTCCTGACTTAGCCCGTTTAGCTGTACAACTAGATGGAGATCTACTGCCCGCTTACATCCAGATGACATCGCAGATGCCCGCAGCTGAGTTGGATTTGCCTCTCTTGGTAGCAGAACCCGAACTAGATGAGGGCTCGCACCTAACCTATGCGGTGCAGTGGTTTTTGTTTGCCAGCGTTGCAGCGGTGGGTTACCCCCTCATCCTGCGTCGCTTGGGCAGACCGAACTAACCGCAACTGCCATCCACTAGGCTAGAGCGATAGTAAAGTTTTGCTAAAGCGTTGGAGTACTAGAGCAAAGGAGCAAGCCGTGGCTCAATTCGGCAAGGTGCTTACCGCCATGGTCACCCCCTTTAGAGACGACCGTTCCCTAGACTTAGACGCTGCTGCATCTTTGGCCCGATGGTTGGTGGCTAACGGCAGCGATGGGTTGGTGGTTGCTGGCACCACAGGGGAATCTCCAACCCTTACCCATGAAGAACAAGCAGACCTTATCGCTGCGGTGGCCACAGCTACCGATGTGGCGGTGGTAGCAGGTGCAGGCAGCAATGACACCGAAGCCGCTATTGACCTTACCAAGCGAGCTACACAGGCTGGTGCTAGCGGTATCTTGTCGGTAACCCCCTACTACAATCGTCCTTCTCAAGCGGCATTGTTCAAGCACTTTGCAACGGTTGCTGCTGCCACCCATCTACCGGTGTTGATTTACGACATTCCAGTTCGCACCGGTCGCAAGGTAGACACTGCTACTTTGCTGCAACTAGCTCAGCAGGTACCCAACATCGTAGGTGTGAAGGATGCCGCGGGAGACCCCAGCGAAACCGCAAAGCTCATTGCTGAAGCACCCGATGGGTTTGAGGTTTACAGTGGCGATGACGGCCTCACCTTGAGCCTGCTAGCAGTGGGTGCGGTGGGTGTGATTGGCGTGGCTACTCACTGGGCTGGTGTTGAACACGCCCAGATGATTGCTGCCTTTGAAAAAGGCGACACAGCAACTGCTCGGCGCATTAATGCCAGCTTGATCCCGTCGTTTACCTACGAGACTGGATTAGATGCCCCAAATCCCATCCCTGCAAAGGCCATGATGCGGCTGTTGGGCATGCCGGTAGGCCGTTGTCGCCCACCCATGGATGTAGAACCGGCGGACTTAGCCGAGCGGGCTGCTCAAGTGCTTCAAGACAGCGCGTTGACAGTGACATCTGGAACAGGCTTCGCTAGGGATTAGAGAGAACATGACTGCTGTAGTTCGGATTACTTTTCTGGGCGGGTTGGGCGATATCGGTAGAAACTGCGCTGCCATTGAATGCGGCGATGAGGTGCTGGTGTTGGATTGCGGGGTGTTGTTTCCCGACGAAGACACTCCCGGCGCTGATTGCGTGTTGCCAGATTTAGAGTACCTACGTAACCGTGCCGACAAGATAGTTGGGTGCGTGTGTACCCACGGCCATGAGGATCACATCGGCGGGCTGCCCCATGCGCTGCAATGGCTGTCTTTTCCAATTTACGCAACACCGTTTACTTTGGGGTTGATACAGGGTCGTCTGGCCGAACGGGGGCTTATGGATAGAACAGATCTGCGACCTATTGGTGATTACGACCGGATAAAAATCGGCAACTTCGATATCGAGTTCATACCGGTTACCCATTCCATCCCGTCAGGGTTGATATCGGCCATCCGCACACCCCAAGGCGTGATTCTGCATTCCAGCGATTTCAAGCTAGACCTCAACCCTGTAGATGGTCGCCGCACCGACCTTGCTCGCATAGGTTCCATCGCATGCGATGAGGGTGTGCGCTTGCTCTTGTGCGACTCCACCAACTCCGATCTAGCTGGTACCACCCGTTCAGAGTCGGCTATGAGCGGGGTTTTGCGAGAGGTGTTTGCGGATCACAGCAGCAAAAGAATGGTGGTAGCGGCGTTTTCTAGTCATATTCATCGGATTCAGCAGGTAGCTGATGTAGCAGTGGCAGATGGTCGCAAGGTAGCCACGCTGGGTTTGTCTATGAAGCGGAACTTTGCTCTGGCTCGCAAACTGGGGCTGCTGCAAATACCCGATAGCGCGGTGATAGACATCGCACAAGCCGATCAGTACGGCCCAGAGCAGGTGTGCGTGGTAGCTACCGGCTCTCAGGGCGAGATTCGCTCTACCCTTGCAATGGCTGCTACCGGCGATAACCGCTGGATAGATATTGGTTCTGATGATGCTGTGCTGTTGAGTTCTAGCCCAATCCCAGGCAACGAGGCGAGGGTGGCAAAGATGATCAATCGCCTAGTAGCCAGGGGTGCTGAGGTGATTCACAGCGGTCAGCTAGAGGTACACACAAGCGGCCATGGCAAACAAGAGGAGTTACGCACACTGCATACTGTGGCTGACCCTGAGCACTTTGTGCCGGTGCATGGTGAGGTGCGTCATCTAGTGGCCCATGCTGAACTAGCCCAACAGATGGGGATGCCCCCCTCTAGGGTGGTGCGGGCCCGAGACGGCGATCAGGTGGAGCTGAGCGACAAGGGCCTAAGCAGTAACGGCAAGGTTACTTCGGGCGATTATTACTATGTGAACGGCGAGATTGTGGAGCGTGGTGAAGACCTGTTTCGGGACAGAACTATCTTGGGTAGTCACGGAACGGTGAGCGTGGTGGTGGTTTTGAGCCGCAAAGACCGGTGTTTGTTGGCTAAGCCCCGCTTGGAAAGTCGTGGTTGGGTAGGTGAGGAGTTGAGCAGGGATCTAGAACAAGCAGGTGCTGAAGAGGTGGAAGCCGCAGTGAAGAGCTTTTTGGATGCCGATGAGGTTGGAGGCTTGGAGCGGGTTGTGCGCAGAGCCGCAGGGCAGTTCGTAAACCAGAACACGGCGCGTCGCCCGATGATCGTGCCGTTGGTGCTAGAAGTGTAGTTGCTTAAACAACGAAACCATTGGTGGGTGGTGTTGCTAGTGGTACTGTTGTGGTTGTTGTGGTTACAAAAACTCAGCCCAAAGCCAAGCCAAAATCTAAATCCACGCCTGCAACCAAGCCCAAGTCTAAGCCCACGGCTCAAACTAAGCCTAAGGCAGCTTCTGACAGCCAAATAAAGCAGGCCGCGGCTGCGGTTTGGCTTCGCCATCGCGGCGACATAATCGCTGTGGGATTGATCTTGTGTGGCATCTTGGCGGCCTTTGGGATTTGGGCTGATGCAGCCGGGCCGTTGGGCAAAGCCCTCAAGGTGGTGTTCGGCACCCTAATAGGGTCGGCTAGGGTGGCGCTGCCTGCAACCTTAGTGGTGCTTGGGGTTGCCGTTTTGCGGGGCCCCCGTCAAGCAAAACCCGATGTGGCCCGTCTTGGTAATGCTGGTGCTGTCCACTCAGGTATTGATGGGGTTGACATCACTAATGATGCTGGTTTGGCTGCGGCACCTTTTGATGATCAAAAGGCCAACGGTTCTGGCAGCGATACCACGCTTCGTCAGGCAGTGGCCGAATCTGTGCTTGCCATACGATTGTGGGTTGGCACGTTGCTCATAGTTTTATCGGTAACCGGTTTGTTGCACATAGCCAGCAACCGCCCGGGCATAGGGCAACTAGATGAGCTAACAGACGCTGGCGGGGTGCTGGGCTGGGCTCTTGGGGGCTCTCTAGGTGCAGGTGCGGGTACTTGGGGTGCTGCGCTGGTGCTGAGCGCTGTGGGGTTGGTGGGCCTAGTGGTGTTGTTACAGGTGTCTTTGCGGGCCTGGGTACAAAAGGTGGATCTTGCCAAGATACGGGCTTGGGTTGGTCGGGTTGTTGGGAGCGGGTTGGAGGCTCGCAAAGCCCCAGATGTGGTTGTCCCAGATGCAGTTGTCACAGACACTGTTGTCCCAGATGTAGGTGTCACAGACACTGTTGCAACAGATGCCCCGTCTGAGCCCCATAGTGGCACAGCACCAGAAACCCAAGCACACGCTCCGATAGCTGAGCCTGTTTCACTTGCTATGCCCGACCCTGTGCCCGAATGGCAGGCCCCACAGGTTATCGGCAATGTTGCAGGCCAAGAACCCAAAGGGGTTTCCCCTAAATCCTCCAACCCCGCAGTTGCTGGAACTGGGTCTGTAGCTGATGAGCCATCTAAGTGGCAGCTTCCGCCTTTGAACCTGCTAAGCGGCAACGAAACAGCACGGGTTAGCGAAGACGAGGCTACCCGCAAGGGCGTGTCTTTGGAACAGGCGCTCACAGCCCACGATGTGAGTGCCAAGATAATTGGAATGGTGGTGGGGCCTACCGTTACGCGCTATGAGTTAGAGTTAGCCCCCGGGGTGAAGGTGAGTCGCGTGACGAGCCTCAACAAAGACATAGCCCTCGCATTGGCCTCTCCTGATGTGCGAATCTTGGCTCCTATTCCCGGTCGTCAAGCCATAGGTATAGAGGTGCCCAACAGCGACCGTCAGGTGGTGTCGCTGGGAGGCATTTTGGGGTCCAAAGAAGCTCTCCAAGCCACTCACCCCCTAGAAGTGGCCATCGGTAGAGACATCGACGGCACACCGCTGATGATGGATTTGTCGCGTATGCCTCACATCTTGATTGCTGGCGCAACCGGCGCGGGCAAGTCCTCTTGCATCAACTCCATGCTCACCTCGGTGCTTATGCGTACCACACCTGATCAGGTGCGGATGATCTTGGTGGATCCCAAGATGGTGGAGATGGCTCAATACGAGAACGTGCCACACTTGCTAACCCAGCCGGTGACCGATCCCAAAAAGGCCGCTAATGCTCTGGGATGGGCATGTAGGGAGATGGATCGTCGCTATGAGCTGCTGGCCTCAGTGGGAGTGCGAGATATTGGTGGCTACAACAACGCCCGTAACCAAAGCTTGGCTGAATCTGGCCCGTATGAATCTGGCTTGGCTGAATCTGAGCCCTTGGAGCCTATGCCGCTTATTTTGGTAGTGGTAGACGAGCTAGCAGATTTGATGATGGTTGCACCTCGTGATGTGGAAGATTCTATTTGCCGGATTGCTCAAAAGGCGCGGGCTGTGGGCATTCACCTAGTTATTGCAACGCAGCGTCCTTCTATCAACGTAATTACCGGTGTTATTAAGGCCAACATTCCAGCCAGGTTGGCGTTTGCTGTGTCTAGTCAAACCGATAGCCGGGTTATCTTGGATCAACAAGGTGCTGAGCGGCTAGTGGGCCGGGGCGACATGTTGTTGTTGAGCCCCACATCCACCTCGCCGTTGCGTATACAAGGGGCTTGGGTTACCGAATCTGAGGTACGGGCCGTGGTGGGCAACTGGCGTAGACAAACCACACTGTTGGGCTCAGGGGCCACAGATGCAGCAGTTACCTCACAAGGTGCCAGAGCAGATACCGATCTTTTGGCACCCGCACCCAATACCAGTGCCAACAATAAAGCCGATGCCGATGATGAGCTGCTAGAGCAGGCAATGGCGCTGGTAGTGGAGTCGCAGCTAGGTTCCACCTCAATGTTGCAGCGCAAGTTGCGGGTTGGTTTTGCCCGAGCTGGTCGCTTGATGGATTTGTTGGAACAGCGGGGCGTTGTCGGCCCCTCTGAAGGCTCCAAGGCTCGTGAGGTGCTTATGACACCCGAGGAGCTAGCAAGCCGATCTGGGTAGCTGAGTAATCTCATCGGATGGTTTTAGCGGCGATACTTTTGGCAGTCGGTTTGGTGGTGTTAGCCATCGGTGCCGATCAGTTGGTTATCGGCGCAGGCCGTGTGGCCTTTGCCCGTGGGATTTCTCCTATCGTGATTGGTGCTCTGGTTATCGGCTTTGGTACCAGCGCTCCAGAGATGCTGGTGTCGGGCTTGGCTGCTGCCGATGGAGACACTGATTTGGGGGTGGGCAACATCATCGGCTCCAACGTGGCCAACCTGAGCCTTGTCTTGGGTATGGCAGCTTTGGTGGGTGTGTTGGCCGCAGGGGGTCGTCATATCCGGGTTGCCAATCGTACATTGTGGCGAGAAGGGCTGATCTCTGTGGCTGCGGCGTTGTTGTTTTGGGTGTTGGTGCTAGATGGCTTTGAGCGCTGGGAGGGCTTGGTGCTGTTGCTGGGGTTTGGCGCTGCTATGGCCTTTATATTGCGTGGCTCTCATGCCGATGCCCAAGACAACGGTGCTGCTAGCGCGGAGGTTGGCAACATCGTGCCCCAAAACAAGCCCATTAGTACACCTAGAGAGCTTGGTCGAACCGTCTTGGGGCTTGCTGGTGTGGTTGTAGGTGCTCAGCTAGCTGTTACGGGTGCTTTAGATATTGCCACCGAGGTGGGCTTGGGGTCGGGTTTTGTGGGCCTTTCGTTGGTGGCGTTCGGTACATCGTTGCCAGAACTCATCACCGGGGTGCAAGCCGCTCGCCGTGGTGAGGCAGATTTGTTGGTGGGCAACATCTTGGGCTCTAACACTTTCAACAGCTTGTTGGTGAGCGCGGTGGTGGCATTGGTGGGCCCTGGGCCGCTAGTGGATGCCAACTTGTCAGGTTTAGCTGTGTGGATCATGGTGGGCGTTTCGGTAGGTGCTTGGATATTGATGTTTGAGGGCGATGGATTGGAGCGCTGGTGGGAAGGGGCGATGCTTGTGGCTGTGTACGTGGTGTCTCTTCCGTTTTTGATATCCGACCCCGACAATCAAGCCAGTGTCCAAGATGGTATTACCGAACAACAGACAACTATTGCTGCTGAGGTGCCTATTGCTGCCGAGGTTTCTGTGGTTGCTGATATAGGGGACGGTTTCCCCTAACCTAACTAGGATGCGGCGCTTTTGGGTGGAGACGTTAGGGTGTCCCAAAAATCAAGTTGATTCCGACAAGCTAACCGGCATGTTGTTGGCAGACAGCATGGTGGAAGCATCGGCCCCCGAGGAGGCCGATTTGGTTGTGGTGAACACTTGTGCCTTTGTGGAACAGGCCCGCCAAGAATCGGTGGATACGGTGTTACAGCTTCGCTCTCAAGCTAAAGGTGCCGAGTTGGTGGTAACCGGCTGTATGGCTGAGCGTTATGGTGCGGAACTAGCCGAAGCTTTGCCCGAGGCAGATCGGGTGGCAGGCTTTGGAGTGCCGGTAACTATAGGTGCTAAGGCTTCTATGATGCCGTCGGGCACATTTAGATCTGTTGGCACCCAGCATGGACTTACCGAAACCCAAAATGTGCCAGAGTTTGATCTTTTGAACTTGCCGCGTCCTGCTGCTAGCGCTCCTTGGGCTTATGTGAAGATTGCCGAGGGATGCGACCGGCGCTGCGGCTATTGTGCCATCCCTAGCTTTCGGGGCCCGCAACGTTCCAGATCCATTGATTCTATTTTGGCTGAGGTTTCTCAGTTGCACATCAAAGAGGCTGTGTTGGTGGCCCAAGATTTGGCCGCCTTTGGACGAGACCAAGGCAAAGGCCAGCGCAGCATCATCCCGCTGGTGCAGCAGTTATGTGAGCAGGTGGACTGGGTACGGCTTTTGTATCTCTACCCCTCTGATCTAACCGAGCAGTTGGTTGAGGCTATTTGCAACAGCGGGGTACCCTACTTTGATCTGTCACTGCAGCATGTCTCTAGGCCGCTTTTGGCACGGATGCGGCGCTGGGGTGATGGGGAGCGCTTTAGTAGTCGCATAGCCGAGATACGCCAGCGCCAACCTGATGCGGTTTTTCGTTCCAACTTTATCGTAGGTTATCCGGGTGAGACCGAGGCAGATCAAGATGTCTTGCTGGAGTTTTTGGAGCAGGTTCGGTTGGATTGGTGCGGGTTTTTTGCCTACTCGCCCGAGGCGGGCACTTACTCCACCACCCTAGACGGGCAGGTACCCCCAGAGCTGGCAGCCGAAAGATTGCGCGAGCTGAGCGAACTGCAAGACCAAATTACAGCTGTCAAGCGTGACCAACTCATCGGTTGCGAGGTCAAAGTATTGGTGGATTCCCCCGGCCAAGCACGCAGTTTTAGAGAGGCACCAGAGATTGACGGTATCGTTTCGGTGCCCGAGCACTTAGCTGTAGGGCAATTTCACAGCGTTGAGATAGTGCAGGCTGCTGGTCCTGAGCTTGTAGCCAAGCCGGTGCTAGCTGAGGCTTCAGGGGTGGCGGAGGCTGCGTCTGTGGCTGAGGCTTCATCGGTAAAGCTGGAGCTTGCGTAAAATCTATGAGTTCTGCGGCCACCTATTCTTGGGCAGATCTTCGTTTGACGGCCAATCTCATCACCTTGGGGCGCATTGTTTTGTCGCCTGTTTTGTTTGTGCTCATCTTGGCAGCTTCCGACACCGCAGGCACTTCTTGGGCCGCGCTGGTTGTTGGCTGGGTGCTAGGTGCCAGCGACTACTATGACGGCTACGTGGCGCGAACGTCGGGCAGCGTGAGTGGTTGGGGGGCGTTCTTGGATCCCTTAGCCGACAAGGTGCTCATCTTGGGAGCCTTTTGGTGTTTCGTGGCTGTGGGGAGGTTGTTTTGGGTGCCGGTGCTAATCATCACAGTGCGTGATCTTCTGGTGAGCATTGCTCGCACTCGTTGGGCGCGCCAGGGTTTGTCGCTGCCAGCCCGTCAGTCGGCCAAGCTGAAAACCTTGATGCAAGGCGTGGCGCTAACTGTGGCTGTGTTGCCACCTCTAGAAGATGTGATGTGGGCACCTTCGTTTGCCATCTGGGTGGCGGTGGCGATAACCATCTATTCGGGCTGGCGATATTTTGCCGACGGCCGAGCAGGTACCATCGCATCGTGAACTGTGAAGTGGTTGCGGTTGGCTCTGAGCTGTTGCTGGGGCAGATTGTCGATACCAACTCAACTTGGATTGGCGAGCAGTTAGCCCTAGGTGGCATTGACTGTCACTACCAGACAAAAGTTGGCGACAACTTTGAGCGGATGCAGGCAGTGTTGAGCTTGGCATTGTCTCGCAGCGACAACGTAATCGTCTGCGGCGGGCTTGGCCCCACCCAAGACGACATTACCCGTGATGTCATTGCGGCTACAGCTGGGGTGGAGTTGGAGCGGCGTGAGGGTTTGGTGGAGCAGATAGTGCAGGTGTTTGGCAACCGTGGGCGCACCATGCCTGCCAACAATCTACGTCAGGCCGATATCCCTGCTACAGCCGAGGTGCTGCCGGTGTTGCCTGGTACTGCCCCTGGATTTGTGCTGGAGGTGAACGGTAAGGCTGTTTACGCTGTGCCTGGGGTGCCCTGGGAGATGCAGCAGATGCTAAGCGGCTTCGTGTTGGATGATCTGCGGCGGCGGGCTGGTATCGGTGCGGTTATCAAGAGCCGCACCTTGCGTACATGGGGGGATTCCGAGTCGGGTTTGGCTGAGAAGCTGCATGATGAGATTCAGCGGTTAGACCGCACAGGCGAATGCACTTTGGCGTTTTTGGCCTCGGGGATAGAGGGGCTCAAGGTGCGCCTTACCGCTAAGGCTGCTACCGCCGAGGTTGCAGATGGGATTTTGGCTACAGAAGAACAAATCGTGCGGCGTATCATTGGGGATCGCATTGTTTTCGGCACCGACGATGAGACGATGGAGTCGGCAGTGTTGTCTCAGCTACGGCACCGAGGTTGGACTTTAGCTTTAGCCGAATCGCTAACCGGCGGGCTTATAGGAGCGCGCATCAGCGCTGTGGCTGGTGCTAGCGATGTGTTTCGCGGGGGTTTGGTGTCTTATGCAACCGACGTTAAGTTTGATTTGCTGGGTGTTTCGCCCGGGCCGGTGGTTAGCGAAGAGGCGGTTACTGCTATGGCTTACGGTGCTGCCAAGCTATTCGATGCCCACTGCGCTATCGCTGTAACCGGGGTGGCTGGCCCCGACCCCTTAGAGAATCAACAGCCCGGTACTGTATGGATGGCTACTTTGGTGCAAGGCACTGTGGAGGCGCATCGGGCTGTGTTGCCTTTTGATCGAGAACGTATCCGTCAGATCACCACCATCTCTGTGCTAAACCATCTTCGCACCCGTCTAGCTAATTAGACCTTGCTAGGGGGCGCTGGGTTGTGGGGGCTTAGTGGCGGGTTCGCAGTTCGTAGCTGCGGGATTCAACCTAGCTTGGGGTGCTGGGCATCTAGTCGGTTGTTTCCAATAGCAGCGAAGCCGAGTTCATGCAGTAGCGCTCACCGGTTGGTTGTGGGCCATCGTTAAAGATGTGGCCTAGGTGAGCACCGCAGTTGGCACACACAGCCTCAATGCGGATCATGCCGCCGCTGCGATCGGTACGGCGTTCCACCTTGCCTGCGGTTAACTCCTCAAAAAACGAGGGCCAGCCTGTGCCCGAGTCGTACTTTGCATCTGAGGAGAACAAGACATCACCACATACCCTACAGCTGTATGTGCCATCGTCTTTGCAGTCCCAGTACTCCCCACTAAAGGCTCGTTCCGTGCCTGCTTGTTGGGTGACGTGATATTGCTCTGGAGTGAGTCGCTGACGTAGTTCGGATTCGCTGAAGCTTGTGTTTGCCATATCTGTATCTGCCATAGCCGTAGCGTAACACTTCGCCTCT
>JAPOTT010000034.1 GCA_026709025.1 bacterium | reverse complement strand
TCATTGGATAACTGGTTTTACTATTACACGGGCTATGCGGCGGCCGGTTACTCGTTCTACGCATAGCTCCCAGCCATCCACAACTAGTGTTTCATCCTCGCTTGGCACATGACCCAGGGTGTTGAAGATTAGCCCGCCTACTGTGTCCCAGTTACCGTTGGGTAACGGCGCTCCCAACACCTCGCTTAGTTCGGCAATAGGCACCCGCCCGTTCACCCGCACTGTTTGAGGTGCCAGCCTCTCAATCATGGGCTCTTCCACATCAAACTCATCCACAATCTCACCCACCAGCTCTTCGATGAGGTCTTCTAGAGTGACAACACCAGCGGTGCCGCCATACTCGTCTACCACGATTGCAATATGAAACTTCTCAGCCTGCATTTCTCGCAACAACAACGCTATGCGCTTGGTTTCGGGCACAAAATGTGGGGGCCTTGCTACCGCTACGGCAGTCAAATCTGACCCCTGGGTTCGTTCGGCGCGCATCAGATCCTTAGCGTGAACCACACCTACCACATCATCTATGCCCTCGCTAAAAACCGGCACCCTGCTGTAACCGTGCTCCATAACCACACCAATCGCGTCTTCTGTAGATTGTTGTTCGCTAATAGCCACCATGTCGGTGCGAGGCACCATAACCTCTCGCACCACAGTATCGCCGAACTCAATAATCTGCCCGATGAGCTCACGCTCCTCAGGCTCAATGGAATCTGAAGCCTCGGCTGCTTCGGCCACCGCTAGCAACTCTTCTTCTGAAACTTGGGGAGACTCGCGCCGCTGACTAGCCCGCACCAAACGACCAACAGGGCCGAGCCTTCCCAATCGCCTAAACCAACCCAACAACCTCACGCCAACACCTCTGTGGCCATGTCTGCCCTAGCAACGTCTGCCGCACCCTCGTCTGCCAAACCCTCGTCTGCCGCACCCTCGCTAGTGGTACCCAAACCGCCCCCGCCAGATTCCAATGCCAGAAGCTCCTGTTCACGCTGTTCCATTTGTGCAGCGTCAGCATCGCACTGATGATCGTAACCCAACAAGTGCAAAGTACCGTGAACCACCAACAAAGCCAGCTCATCATGCAGCGTCTTGTTGTGCTCCGAGGCATTGATATCTGCCACTACAGGGCAAACAACCACATCGCCCACCAAGCGAGGCTCAGCAGATGCCCGCAACGCCCCACCATCATCGGTACCTAGCGCCAAAACGTCTGTGGGCGCAGCCACAGCGCGGTGAGCATGGTTCAACTCGCCCATCTCGGCCTCTGCCACAAACCACAAGCCCACCTCCCAGGGGGCAGCCACACCTTCGGCTTGTAGCACCAAAATCATCAACTCGGCCCAACGAGCAAGCCCCATTTGCCCACCCTGTAGCAAATGATCCCGTTGGCGATCCTCCACAAGCACCACGCCACCACCCCCAGCAGCCACACGCCTCAACTGCGCTGGCACACCAACAAGGTTAAGGCTAGGTTTAGGGCCAGGGTCGGCCTCGGCGCTCAACGCTGTGCCCGCCCGTAGGCGTTAACGATGTCTGCCACTATACGGTGGCGCACAACATCTCGTGCCGACAGATGCACAAACGACAAGCCTTCAATGCCAGCCAAAATATTCTCTAGCGAATCCAGCCCGCTACGCCCCCGAGCCACATCTAGCTGGGTGACATCACCGGTAACCACCGCTTTGGAACCAAAACCAATGCGGGTCAAAAACATCTTCATCTGCTCAGGGGTTGTGTTTTGCGCCTCATCCAAAATGATGAAGCTGTCGTTCAGCGTGCGGCCACGCATGAAGGCCAACGGAGCTATCTCGATAACGCCCCGCTCAACTAAAGATGCCACCTCTTCGCTGTCCATCATGTCGTAAAGCGCATCGTACAAAGGGCGCAGATACGGGTCTACCTTGGCAATCATGTCGCCTGGTAAAAAGCCCAACCGCTCCCCTGCTTCCACTGCGGGTCGGGTCAAAATAATGCGCTCCACGTTGTGCGCCTTTAGCTCCCGCACCGCCGTGGCTACCGCTAGCCAGCTTTTTCCAGTTCCCGCAGGGCCTATCCCGAAGGTAATGATGTTGGCATCCATAGCATCGGTGTAACGACGCTGCCCAGCAGACTGTGGGCGAATCACCCTGCCTCGCGCCGAACTCAATACAGCAGAATCCATCACTCCCGACGGGCTTTCGTTGGCTTCCACCATTTGGATGGCCCGATCCAAAGTGCGTCCATCTAGTTGCTGGCCTCCTTGCAACAACAAGATCATCTCATCAAACAAGCCAGCTACACGCTGCGCGCCGTTACCTGAGACGGTGATGCGGTTCCCGCGCACAAAGATATCCGCATCGGGGAAAGACCGCTCGATTTGACGCAGATGCTGATCTCTCTCGCCAACTAGGGCTGCCATGAGCCCATTGCGAGGGATGTCTATTGTGACCGGTGCCGCAGTGGTCATCTATGGAGCGGACATCTAGTAAGCGGGCCTCGCTTCGCTGCGTGTTGAAACATCGCTTTGAGATGGCATAGCGCTCTGAGGTGAGGTGTCGCTTTCAAGCTCATCATCTGTATCGGCATCCGTCTTTGGGCTAGATATAGGGTCGGGATATAAATGGCTGAGGGTGCCAGGCTCAATCCGGCTAGCATCAATAAACACATCCACATCGGACTGCTTCACCCGAATTACCCGACCCATGCGATAGGCAGGCAAGCCGCCTTCGTTGATGAACCGATACAGGGTCCGGGTGGTAATGCCCATTCTCAGTGCAGCAGAATCAGTGTTGAGCCAGATGATATCTGGCTCTCGTGTGACCCTACGGGCACCCCCGCCAGATCTCCGTTCTGGAGCGGCACTGTGCGAGGAATCATCATGTGAAACATCACTTTGTACGGCCCCAGATACATCTGTAGACATATTCTCAGTAGTACTCATAACAGCACACTCTACCTTGTTTGTAAACCTTTGTGCAGCATCTGCACCGAAGCGACTATCAACAATCCTGCAAACAGGCTAGTCGCTAATCGCGGGCTTAGCTGATTTGCGCCCAAAGCTCCAACAAAAGCCGAGGCCACACCAGCCATTCCCACCACCCATGCCACGCTAGGACAAAGGTTGCCCAGATGCCTGTTGCGCAACGTTCCGATTACAGATGTAGGAAATATCACCAACAAAGAAGTGCCCTTGGCGATTGTGGGCTCAAAGCCGAAGAACAAAATCATTATGGGGATCATGATGATGCCGCCCCCCACTCCCATCGTGCCCGACAACACGCCCGTAGCTAGGCCACATGCCACATATCCCAGCGCCTGTAACCAGGTGAGCCCGCCATGTCCTTCACTATCTGCAACAAGCAGCAAAAAGCGCGCCGCTGTGATCAACATCAGCACAGCTAAACCCACTTGTAGGGTACGTACCTCTAAGTGATCCAACAGCCAAGTCCCAACGACAACCCCGCAAGCTGAGCCCACAAAGATGAACAACCCCGGTGCGTAAGCAACCGAGTTGGTTAAGATGAACCCACTCAAACCTGCGGCTGAAATCAACACCATGGCAGCCAAAGAGGTGCCGTGTGCCCGGCGCTGTTCCATGCCCAACAAAAACACCAAACACGGCACCATCAAGATGCCGCCCCCCACGCCAAGCAACCCAGACAACCCGCCGCTTGCTACACCAACCCCTATCGCTTTGCTTAGCTGAGCCATATCAGATTTAGGCATACTAAACCCGCACACATTAGATCCTGAACACATTAGATGTTGCCACGCTAGTGATGTGTTGCAAAAATAGCGCTTCAGCAAAGCTTGTGGTTTTGTAGAAGACCACCCGCAACGCTATGAACACCACACTGTAAGCACAACACCATCAGCAAAACAGGGGACTCCCGAAAAGGGCCTAAGTGAAAGCAACTAACCCACTGCGTTCATTAGAAGAGCGCAACGTGCAGATCTTCTTGGGAGGACTCACCATCTCCTTCATCGGAACTTGGGCGCACATAACTGCTGCCGTGTTCCTAGTACAAGACTTAGGTGGTGCAGGCATAGAACTTGGTGTTCTCACAGCTAGCCAGTTCATCCCAATGCTGTTGTTCAGCATGTATGCGGGTTCATTGGCCGACAGGGTTGACAGACACCGCATGACACTGATCACCCAGACGCTTATGGGGCTATTAGCTCTGAGCATGGGAATCATCGACCTCGCCAATCTAGAGAGCTTGGCTGTGGTGTACGCCCTAACAGCCTGCATCGGCACCGTAGCAGCATTTGACAACCCAGCCCGACGGGGTTTTGCAACCGAAATGGTGCCAGCTGAACGGCTCACAAACATCTTATCTTTGAGCACCTCAGTGGTAACCGCAGGACGCATCGTGGGCCCTGCGGTAGCTTCACTTTTAGTAGGCGTAATCGGCACCGCCTGGGTGTTTTTGTTGAACGGCTTTAGCTTTTTGGCTTTCTTAGCAGCAATGATCAAAATCGATCACCACAGGTTGTTTCCAGTGCGCCGTGCTACACGTACAGCGAAACCTGTGCGTGAGGGGCTAGCTGAGGTTTGGGCCGATCCAATACTGCGAGTGTCGGTTCTGGTGTTTGCCTTAGTGTCGGCCTTTGCCTACAACTACGTAGTATCGTTCCCATTGCTAGTAGCCGATCAGCTAAAAGCCCCCGAGTCTTTTTTTGGGTGGCTGCTGTCGGCGCTCAGCATCGGCAACTTGGTGGGATCGTTGACGATTGCGCGCCTTGAGGTAGTAAGTCAGCGCTGGCAGTATGGCGGAGCTACAGCAGCGGCTTTGCTGCTTACGGTGGTTTCTTTGAGCACGCAACGCTGGTTGACATTAAGCGTGGCTGTGTTCTTGGGCTGGGCACTCACGCTGTTCTTGAACTCCTCGGGCATGATCCTACAGCAGCGCACCTCGCCGCAGATGCGTAGCCGGGTGCTGGCCCTGCAGGCGGTGATCATCGTAGGAACCACACCCATCGGCGGACCCATCACCGGCCTTGTAGGTGATCTGTATGGCGGGATGTGGGCCAACCTGTTGGGCGCAATCACCGCCATGGCTGCGGTGCTGTTGGGCTTAGGGCTGCTGCGCCGCATCACTGGCACTTGGCAGTTGCCGCCTGAGAAGGTTGCCCAAATGTAGCTGCTGGTTTGGCTAGCTAGCTTAGTTAGGTGGGTGGGCGCGGAGGGACTTGAACCCCCGGCCTCTTCCTTGTAAGGGAAGCGCTCTTGCCTTCTGAGCTACGCGCCCGTGTGTAGAGTGTACTTTAGCGGGTCTGCTCCAAAGCTGCGTCGCTTGGCCAGAGCCTCTTTGAGCAGCGCTTGCGTACACGCTACAACCGGGTTGCGCCGTTGCCTTAGATCTTCAGGCACAATGGGGCGATTCCAAGCCTCACCGAGCGCTGCCCCCGCTTCTATGCATATCAACGCAGCCCCTAAGTAATCCCATGTGCAGTGGCCTTGTGGCGTGCAATCTATGTATGCATCGGTTATGCCCTCAGCCACAGCACACATATCCAACGCACTAGAACCCATCACCCGATATTGCTTCCACCCCAAATGATGCGGCGGCAGATCGGTTATCCCCACCAAAGCTTCCCCAAGCTGAACAGCATCTGCGGGGCCAAGCCTGCTGCTACGCGTTCGGTGTGTTGCGGGGAGCAACGCTTGTCCGTCCAAAGTGGCACCTTGGCCCCTAACTGCCCGATAAGTTTTGTTGTTTACTAGGTTCTTTACTAGCGCAGCTGCCATGCCGTGTTTATCTAGAGCGCACATGCTCGTGGAAAACCATGGCAAACCTCGTGCTGCATTAGATGAACCATCTATGGGGTCTAGAACTACCACTACATCTCGATTGGCTTCATGCGGAACCAACTCCTCGCTGAACACACCCAGCCCGGCCTGCAAAAACACTTCTCGGGCAGCTTCATCAGCAGCGACATCAAAGGTGTACTGATCATCTTTAGCCCCTGTTAGCTCAGGGCCAATAATCTTGCCCGCCACAGCTGTAATGCGTTCTGCGGCCTCGTCTAGAACCGACACGATCTCGTTGGCAGCAATGTTGTGGACAGTATTGCTACAACTAGGGTCAGCATCAAGCCCTACGGTTGGATCTTGCATCTGTGAATCTTGCATCTGTGCCAAACTAACCGCTCAGGCAACCTCAAATGCGGCATTAGCACAAGCATAATTGCACAAGCATAATGAGTGTGAGCATCGTCAACAGCGCGGTAAACTGCAAGGTTAATGGGTCGTAGCCTAAAGATATTGCTAGCGCCAGAAATTGCTGGCTCACAGCGCACCTGGCGCTGCTGGTATACCTTTGGCGGCCAAGTGCTTATCGTATCGCTAGCAGCCTTGATCTACTTCGGAGTGCGGATGATCACCAAAGGAGCCGAGGCCAGCGCATTCAGCAACGCCTACAAGCTCATCTCCTTCCAAGCCTGGCTCGGTATAGATTTTGAATCTTGGGCACAGTCTGCAATTTTGGACTACCACTGGCTAGTCACCTTCTTCAACTGGGTATACATCTGGCTGCACTGGCCGGTACTCCTCGGGGCGCTGCTAGCGCTGTATCGCTTCAACCGACAGCGCTACACCTTGATGCGTAATGCCATGATCGTGTCTGGAGCATTGGGCCTCATATTTTTTGTGTTCTTCCCGGTGGCACCACCTCGTTTCTTTGCCGGGTTCACAGATACCGTTACCGAGCTTTCTAGTTCGTACAAGTACCTCCAGCCACCGTCCATCGTGAACAAATATGCGGCCCTGCCTAGCTTTCACGTGGGTTGGAACGTTTTAGCGGGAGTGGTGATCTTCCGCAGCACCAAATCTATACCGGTGCGAATCTTTGCGGTGGCCTCGCCGGTTCTGATGTCGGCAGCAGTGGTGCTCACAGGCAACCACTGGGTTATAGATGGCTTTGTGGGTACGGCACTGGTGATGATCGGCTTGTTTGTGGCCCACCGCTTCGGACGACTAACCCACCGCTGGAATCACCTCCATCAACACAACAACGGTACACAACACACCAACGGTGAGCCATCAAAGGCTTCGTTGAACACCGTACGTTAAACGCTACACACTGTGGGCCCGGCGGGGATCGAACCCGCGACCGAGCGATTATGAGTCGCCTGCTCTGACCACTGAGCTACGGGCCCACCCATAGCCTACAAACCAAACCCGCTTTATCGCTTACCGATTTGCTAGAGAACCACAAACTTTTTTTGAGATTCTGGCCTTGTTGGTGTTCTGTGGCTCCGGGGGTGAGACTCGAACTCACAACCTAGCGGTTAACAGCCGCTTGCTCTGCCGGTTGAGCTACCCCGGATCAAAATGTGCTTAAGCAAAGATTAAAAGATTAAGTGTACTCCTCCGACACGAAAGCCCAATAACAATTTTAGCCCTCGGTGACGAACTGCTTGACGAACTGCTTCAAAACAAACTGCTTGACAACCAACCACTTGGCCTACTTGGCCCCTGATGCAATCAAGCTAAGCACTGCGTTGGGATCTAGTGGTTGACGGTTGGGATACACCCCGAAAGGTGCTAGCGCATCTGCTACCGCGTTGAACACAGCTGGAGGTGCCCCGATAGCGCCACCCTCCCCGGTGCCCTTATGTCCGCCGGGAGTGTCAGAGGGTACCACCACATTACCATGTTCAATTTCGGGCACTTCAGCGGCGGTGGGCACCAAGTAATCCAAAAAGGTGGAAGCCAAAGGATTACCGTTTTCGTCATACACGGCATGCTCATAGAGCGCGCCACCAATGCCTTGAGCTACTCCCCCTGCTACCTGTCCGTGTACAACCATAGGGTTGATCATGTTGCCACAATCCTCGCTCACCACATAGCGCAACAAGGTAACCTTGCCGGTACCGGGATCAACCTCACAGGTGCAAATGTGACAAGCGTTAGAGTGCGTAACCGGCGGGGTCTTGAAGCGAGCGGTGAACTCAAGACCTGCTTCCATGCCCTCGGGCAAAGCATCTGAGTTCTGATAGGCAGTAGCTGCCACCTGTGCCATGGTTACTTGAGCCGATGGGGTGCCTTTCACAGAGATAACCCCGTCTGTAACCTCCAAATCTCCAGCAGATGCTTCTAGCAGGTGAGCTGCGATGGCTATCACCTTTTCCCGCATACCCGATGCAGCAGCCCTAGCAGCACCACCAGCGATGACCGCTGAACGACTACCACCGGTACCAAACCCGTAACCCGAACCATGTCCTTGATGCAAGGAGACATCTTCGGGGCACACACCCAACTCATCGGCCACAAGCTGCGCCATGGTTGTCTCCAAGCTCTGGCCGTGCGAGCCAGTGCCCATAAACAAATTAATGTGCCCGTCTACTTCCACCCGCAACATGGCCGACTCGGTGCCCAAAGGCCCCATTCCCATTGAGGTGGGCTCTATATATAAAGCTATTCCTAACCCCAAGTACCTACCTCGTTCGCGGGCCTTAGCCTGTTCGACCCGAAAATCCTCGTAACCAATAATCTCTGCGGCCTGATCCAAAGTCTGATCTGGAGAGATTGTTGTCTCAAAAGACAAACCGGTGGATGTCTGATATGGCAGATCTTCGGGCTTGAGCACATTACGGCGGCGCAACTCCAGAGGGTCGATGCCGATTTCGCTGGCCACTCGGTCGATCATCTGCTCTCGTGCCACGCTTTCCATCTGCCACGGCCCCCGATAAGCACCCCGCCCGCAAGTGTTGGTGTGTACTGTGCGAGCTTGCCAGCTAACCGGCCCCATTCGATACGGCCCTGGGAACAACGTGGTAGACATAGCCCCCAAACCAGCCGGGCCACCTAGCGGATAAGCACCATCGTCTTGTAGTTGATCTAAGTTGGCAGCCAAGAACTTTCCGTCTTCGTCCACCGCTATAGACACGGTCATCTGTTCAATACGAGCATGGTTAGCGGCCAACAAGTTCTCGCGGCGATCTTCAATCCACTTCAGGGGCCTGCCCAAGAGCTTTGCAGCCACCAACACCGCCCTGTCTTCTCGACCCAAAAACACCTTCTGTCCAAAAGCACCCCCTACATCACCAAAATGCACCACCATCTTGTGCTCACCAATACCCAACGTTCTAGCACCCATCAGTTGCAACTCGTGGGGGCTCTGCGTTGAGGCCCACACCTCCATCACGCCAGCATGAGGTTGCCATGAGGCCACAATGCCACGAGTTTCCATAGGCACGTTGGTTTGGCGGTGCTGATACCAAGTTTCTGTGATCACCTGAGCAGCACCTGCAAAAGCCTCTGTTTGTTCTGGATTGGGCACCTGCATTTGATTAGGCAAATTTGTCTCTAGCTCTGGGTGAACAAGAGCACTAGCATCTGCTGCGGTCTCATAATCCACCACAGGTTCCAAAGGCTCAAACTCCACGTCTAAAAGCTCAATAGCATCTTCGGCGATATAGCGGCTCTCGGCCACCACCATCACATAAGGATCACCCACAAAACGCACATCTTTATCCGCCAAAAGGTTGGGGGGTGGAGCCGGAGCGTGTGGTGGAAACATTGAAGCCCGCAAAGAATCCACCTGAGGATTCAGATCGCTAGCAACAAACACAGCCCGCACGCCATCAAGAGCAGCAGCTGCTGAGGTGTCTAAGTGGGTGATGGTGCCTCTAGCCAAATCGCTACGGGCGAATGCCACATGCAGCATCCCCGCTAGCACCACATCATCCACATACCGTCCATGACCTGTAACCAAACGAGGATCTTCTAGGCGCTTCACAGACTGGCCGACATAGCGAGCTGCGGTTGTAGGGCTCATCTGCTTTTGCCCCCCATAGTTGCGGCTGCCTGACGAGTTGCTGCCACGATGCCTTGATAGCCTGTACAGCGACACAAGTTGCCAGATATGCCGTGGCGAATTTCTTCATCGGTGGGATCGGGGTTGGCTTCCAAAAATGCCGCCACCGATATAACAAACCCGGGAGTACAAAAACCGCATTGCAGGCCGTGGCAGTCGCTAAACGCCTGCTGAACCGGGTGCAGGGTATCTTCGTTAAGTGCGAGCCCTTCAACCGTGGTAACCTCAGCTTGATTGGCTTGCACCGCAAACATCAAACACGAGCGCACGGCTTGGCCGTCTAGCAAGATGGTGCAGGTGCCACACACCCCATGCTCACATCCCAAATGCACGCCCGTACATAAGGCTTTTTCTCTCAAGAAATCGGCCAAAGTAAGCCGGGGTTCCACCAGCCCTTGCTGAAGGCGACCGTTTACCTTCACCGAGATAGCAACTGCCTCAGCCATCTTTAAGCTCCTCCGTTAACTGCACTAGCGCGTCGGCTAACACCCTGCCTACCAAAGTAGACCCGGCGCTGCGACGATATTCTGCGCTGGCATGAACATCGCCAACTGGATCCATATCTTGGGCTGCCAAACGCCCAACTTCGGCAGCATCAACTTCATCAACTGCTAGGCCACTCAATGCTGCTTCAACCGAACTAGCCCGAACCGCAGTGGAACCAACACCCAACATCCCCACCGCAGCCCGGTTTATCTTGCCAGCTTCATTAGCACCAAGAGCCACGGCCGCACCCGCTAAAGCAAAATCGCCGCTACGGCGGGCTATCTCGGCGAAAGCGAAAGAACAAGGCCCAGCCCACGGCTGAAACCGCAGCGCTACAAGCAGATCATCGCCAGCTAACGCTGTGGTAAAGGTGGACTGAAAGAAATCTGCAGCAGGAATATCGCGAGTGCCCAAAGGCGATGCCACCTCGGCAATACCGCCTAAGGCCAACATAACCGCCGGGTATTCCGAAGCTGGATCGGCGTGGGCTACAGAACCGCCGATGGTGCCACGGTTGCGTATTTGAAAATGCCCGATGTAAGGCGAAGCTAGGTGCAACAAGGGCACTTTTTGAGCCACCGTCGGGTTAGTTTCTACGCTAGCTTGACGGGTCATTGCCCCAATGCGTACCTCATCTGCTTTGATGCGAGCTGCCCCGTTGATGCCGTTAGCACTGTTAGCACCGTTACCACTGCTGGTGCTGCTCACACCAAACATCTCCTGCACCTGATTCAAATCTACGATGTGCTCAAAGCGGGTTAAGCGCATCGACAACATGGGCACCAAACTTTGGCCCCCCGCTAGCGGTTTAGCATCGTCGCCATATTGGGCGAGCAGCCCTACAGCATCGCTAACCGACTCTGGAGCGTGATATTCAAAAGCCGCTGGTTTCATCGCGGGCCAATGTAGTCGCGCCCTGTGACGATTGCACACCGACCAACCTCAGGTGTACGATTTTCTCCGAACGGCGTTGCCAGCAAACCAGGAATAGGCCAACACCAGCACCACGCCCACAGCCATTAACCCATGCATCTCGCGCAAACCTATCTGATCCGCCAAGGTGCCAACCGGAAGGGCCACCAAAGCCTGCGAACTCAAAGCCACCATAACAAGGCTCTGTACCCGACCGTGATAAACCGGCTCAGACAAAAGCAACGGCAAGGACAAGTTGGCAGTTTGAAAGCCGGTAGCCGCCCCACCCAACACAAACAGAACCGGCAAAGCCACAAACTGGTTGGGGGTTACCGCTAGAGCTGCAATCCCAACCACCACCACGCTCAAGCTGCTGATACGCAAGCGCTCAAGCTTCTCGTTGTCGCGCATCTTGGCCACTCGCAGAGCCACACATGCACCGCCTAAGGCATTGGCCCCCTGCAATATCCCCAGCCACAAAGCCCCAACTCCAAACACGCTCTCTGAATACTTGGGCAAAAAAGCCAAATATTGCATAGCCATCAACAAGCCTAAGGTGGTAGACAACACCAACACCCGCAAAAACGGTTGGCTAGCCACATAAGCCAACCCCTCGGCAATCTCGGCCAGAGGGCTAGCTGTATGGCGAGCTTGAGAGGCCCCTTTGGGCAACATCAAAACGGGGATGATGCTCAAAGCAGTGAGCGCGGCGCTCAGCAAATACACCCCGGCTAGCCCAAAGCTAGGTACGTCGGCCAAAACCCCTGCCAACGCCGGGCCAAAGGTTTGCGTGCTTGACACCGTGAGCTGCGTGAGCGAGATTGCGTTAGACACCAACTCGGGGCCCACAAGCTCGCTCACTATTGCCAAGCGAGCTGGCCCCATAAAGGCAAACGAAGCGCCTTGAATGTAAGAGGCCACAAGCAACATCCAAAACTGCTCCAAGTTGAGCAGCACCATGAGGCCCAGCCACAAAGCGCTCAGGAACAAAGACCAATGCGATCCCAAGATTAGGTTGCGGCGGGAGAATCGGTCTGCGGCCACACCCCCAAACGGTGTCACCATGAACATGCCCAAACCAAAACACAACAGCACTATGGCAAAACCGGTATTGCTGTCGGTTAGCTGAATAGCGAGCCAACCTCTAGCTAGCAGCTGCATCCCAACAGCCAAAAACGCCACCAACCCCGACCACCACAACAACCGATACGACCGGTTTGCAAGCGAGGAGAATATTCCGTCTGACGAAATTGCAGAACCGGTGCTACTCACACAACCTACCCTAGTTCTACATCTGCAATTTCAACCGCCTCACCAGCAGCGATTTAGCACAAGCAGGCTGTCTAGCCGGACTGCTTGAGGCGCTGAGATGCTGGGGCTTGCGGCTCGCTCGGTTGGGGCAGGGCCGAGGGCGCGGGCACCTCTGACCTCGACATCAGGTAATCTTGAAGCCGCCAGGCCACGATCTCTGTGGCCATTTCCACGAAGACATCCCGTCTCTCTTGGGGCACCGAGAACGTGGGTGCCATCATTCCGCCGTGGTTGCCGGGTTCGTGGCTGAACAGGGATTTTCCCGGCTTGTCGGAAAGATGTTGCAGCGGCCACTTTAACCAATAAGAACCCCACTTCTCCGCCGATACCTCGTCTAAATCGGCAATCTCCTGTACCTGAATGTCGGCACGGAGCCGACGATCTGCGCGAATGTCCAAAAGCGACCTCCTCGCCACTTCCTCCACCGATACCGGCCCGCAAACCACACCCAGCTCAAGCATCGCCTGCAACGCCACCAGCTTGTACGACTTGGTGATGTGCTCTGTTTCAATCCCCCTCAATACATCGCCGCACTCCTCCACAGTGTGTTGCTGAGCGCTTGAGAGCAGACCCAGACTGTCTATGTAGCGGTGCCAACCTCGAGCTCGCTTGATCGGCCCGCTGCCGGGCTTGATCCCCATCGAGCGGGAAGCCTGTGGCGCACTGGGCCTCTCACCGTGCTCTTCGGCGTAGTTACCGCAGTACTCGGCCAGCGCGGCGGCTGCGTCTCGGGTGGCTCGACCCCTACCGTGGGCGCGCCGGGCCAAAATGTCGCGCAAAAGCTCCACTGTCTCTAGCTCAAAGGTGACCGAACAACCCGGCGGTAGGGCGAAATCGCCGGATGCCGCCGCATCTACAACCGCTCTGTCGGTGGCCCCGGATGCTGTAGCCACCGATGCTGTGGCCCCGAATGCTGTGGCCCCGAATGCTGGCGATCCCATCTTGGCCAGCACCCGGGGCTTCATCAAGAAGCTGTGGTGGTTGCCCACGAAGTCGATCACCTGCAATGCCGCCTTGTCTTCAGAGATACGCAACCCCCGTCCGAGCTGTTGTAAGAAAACCACCGGCGAATCGGTAGGGCGCAGCATGAGCACCGTGCCGATCTCGGGAACATCCACGCCTTCGTTGAACACGTCCACTGCGAACAGCACCTTTATAGCTCCGCTCCGCAGATCTTCAACCGCGCTTTGGCGAGGAGCCGAATTGGGGCCGCTATGGACTGCACTCGACCGCACTCCCCGCTCGTTGAAGAACTCGGCCATGAACTCGGCGTGGGCGATGGTCGTGCAGAACGCGAGCGTCGGGCCGGTCGCCCTTTTCTGCCATTGCTCCAGTGCCTGTTCAGCCCGCTGTGTGGTCTCAATGGCCTCTGCCAGCTTGTGGGGGTCGAAACGGCCGTTGCGCCAGGGAATCGGGGCGTAATCAGCTACGTCTCTGATGCCCCGATAGTTGAAGGGGCACAGCCGCTCCCGCCTTATCCCATCCACAAGATCGCATTCAAACACCAGGTTGTTGCCGCACAGCGCAAGCAGGTCGGCCCCGTCGAGGCGGTCGGGGGTGGCGGTGAGACCGAGCAGGAACTTCGGGCGGAGGTGGTCGATGGTGCGTCGATACGTGGGGGCGGCGGCGTGGTGGAACTCGTCCACCACCACATAGTCGAAGCGGTCAGATGCGAAGCGATTCAGATGGCGGTGCAACGTGGCGATGCTGGCAAACACCACATCAGCCTCGGAATCCTTATCGGCTTTGTCTGCACCCCAGAAGAACCCGAAGCGCCCATCGGGACGCACACGCCGAAAGGCATCTCGGCTCTGGCGCAGGATCTCTTCTCGATGGGCGATGAACAAAACCCGGCGGAAGTCGGGGCGATTGCTGTCGAACGCGGCCAGCAGGGTCTTGCCCAACCCGGTGGCCATCACCACCAGAGCTCGGCGATA
>JAPOTT010000013.1 GCA_026709025.1 bacterium | reverse complement strand
GTTCGGTGATGCTGCTCGACGAGCCCACCAACCATCTCGATGTCCGCTACCAGCACGAGGTGCTCGCGCTGGTTCGGAGCCTCAAGATGGACACCATCGTGGTGCTCCACGACCTCAACCTGGCCAACCGCTTTTGCGACTATCTCGCCCTCCTCGACCAAGGCCGGGTGGTGCATCAAGGTCCGCCAGAGAACGTCTTGCGAAGCGATGTGCTCGAACCCGTCTACGGTATCGAGGTGCGGCGAATCGCCGATGGCAAGCACACCTATCTCGCGTTCGGACCTCACTCACCATGACCAGCACCGCCGATGAGCTGATCTCGGCCGGTTTCACACCGCTGAGGCGGCTCATGGCAAGGCGGGCCTGAAGGTCCGCTCTATGGCGCGCTTAGGAGCAGTCGGGGCAGGTACCAAAAACGTCTAGGCGGTGAGATTTTGTTTGAAAACCTGTGGTGCTGAGCGCTTCGTCTAGTGCGGTCTCGAGGTTGTATTCGGCGGTTGCGGGTATGAAGAAGTCAGCGACACCGCCGCATACCGTGCAGATGGTGTGATGGTGCTGCCCGATAATCTCAACCGTGAACTCATAGCGAGTCTGGTCATCAACCCCGGCTACTCGGCGCACGATGCCCAAGTTCTCAAGGTCGGCCATGTTGCGGTAAAGCGAGCTTTGCGTTAGACGAGGATGTAACTCCATCATCTCAGGCACCGTTGCTGGTCGACCAGCATGCAGCAGCAGTTCCACCAATTCTCGCCGGCCTTTGGTGTAAACCTGGCCAGCTTCACGTAGCCGAGACGCTACTAGGTGGTGGGTATCGACAAGCTGCAGTCCCATGTATGCATCCTAGTTGGTAGCACTGAACTATGTTGCTTGATGGTGTGCGGTTTGGTTTAGAGTAAGCACATGAAACGGTTGATCAACTCTGTGTGGAGCAAGTTTGTGGCGTTATCGGGCCGCATGAAGATTATCGTAGGGTTGGCTTTGGCAGCCTTCGTGGGCTTTGCGATCTGGGCTGTGTTCTTCTACTTCGCTTTTCAGACTTACTTCATCGATGATGAGGTAAATGAAGCGGGCCCCATCTTCGACAGCGGTGCCACACAGGTTGAGCAATCAGCAGCCCCCACCGCCAGAGCCGCTGATGCTGAGGCTGATACCGACGCTACCCCTGTTGATACCGGTACTCCTGTCACAAATGGGGATGCAGAGCCCGCGCAACCCCCAGAACCAGCGCAGCCCCCTCAAACCTCTGAGCCAGACGTGGCGGCCACCTCTGAGCCTGAGGCATCTGCTGCATCTGCTGCCACACCAGCTGCTGATTCGTCTGGCACCCAAGCAGGTGTAACCTCCTCGCAGCCTGAAGATGCCGTTGGCGCTATCGAGGGCGACGAGTTATCTGAGGAGTTGATGGCCGAGATGGACGAGGCCATGGCTCAAGAAGGCATGCCCGCAGAAATGCCCGCCGACGAAGCCATGCCCGAGATGCCACAAGTGCGGGTAGAAGCTGCGGGTGGCTTCATCAGTCGCAGCCACCCCACACGAGGCCAAGCCGAAGTACTAGGAGACGGCACAGGTCAGCGGTTCTTACGCTTTGAAGAGTTCCGCACCGATAACGGCCCAGACCTGAACGTATACCTCAGTGCTGCGGCACCTGATGCCCCTGCTGGCCAGTTTGACGATGATTTCGTAGATCTAGGTGACCTAAAGGGCAACGTGGGTGACCAAAATTACGAAATCCCCCGAGATCTAGACCTCAACCATTACTCTACGGTTGTTGTGTGGTGCGTGCGGTTCTCTGTAGCGTTTGGTGCGGCTGATCTTTTGCCAAGCTGATTCAACTAGGTCTTGAGCCTGATTTGGCCAACCCTAGCTCTGGTGCCACTGCGAAGATGTCTAGCGTGGTACCCATCGTAGTTGTTGTAGCAGGTGGTGATGCCCCCACCCACACTGAGATAAACGCTTTGCCAACAGGGGCACTGGTGGTTGCAGCCGATTCTGGGCTAGATCATGCATATTCTATAGGGTTAAAGTCCGCCGGATTAGAGGTAGCAGTGGTAGTGGGCGACATGGACTCGGTTTCGGCAGAATCGCTAGCAGTTGCAAAAGCACAAGGTATCCGCATAGAGCGCCACCCTACAGATAAAGACCAAACCGATTTAGAGCTAGCCCTAGAGGTGGCTTGTGGTTTGGGCAACAAGATCATTTTGTTAGGTGGTGGAGGAGGCAGGGCAGACCACCTTTTAGGCAACCTCGCAGTGCTGACATCACCCAAATGGAAAGCCGTGGAGGTTGAAGCTTGGTTAGGCAATGCCCGTGTTGTTGTGGTGCGTGGCCAGCGGGTGTTAGATGTGAACGCCGGTGGGATTGTGTCTTTGTTGGCAACTGGAGGACCAGCCCGAGTAAGCAGCAACGGCTTAGCTTGGCCGCTTAACGACGAGATGTTGGAGCCCTATGGCAGTCGTGGTATTAGCAACCGTGCTAGCAAAGATGGGCCGTGCATAACTGTGCATGAAGGGGTTGTGCTGGCTGTGATGCCTCTAACCGCACAGATACCTCTAGCCGCACAGTAATCTGGGCATTGGACACCTAGCGATTGAGGTGTGTACATGTTGAGGGGGCTCAAAGCACAGCTACGTCAACTTTATCCCGCACCCGGCGAGCTGGATCGGAACTCGGTAGCGCTGGTGCTGTTAGCCGTTGGCGTTGTTATTGCCCTTCGTTACGGGGGGTTGTCTAGCACCACACACTGGCTTTCTAGCAGCTTGTCTGGTATCAGGCTAGACGGGTTAGCAACGCGCTTTGAGCAGGCACTGAGTAACTCCGAACACGCATCGTTCAACCGCCGAGTTTACTGGGGCTTGTTTCGCTGGGTTGTGTACGTGGTGCCTGCGGTGCTGCTAGCTCGCTATGTGCTGCGCATTGGCTTGAAGGATTTGGGCTTAAGCGCTGGCACGCAAATGCGGCAACACATTTGGGTTTATCTGGGGTTGTACTTGTTGATGTTGCCGCTGGTAGTGGCTGCGTCTTTTACCTCTGATTTTCAGCAGACATACCCTTTTTATGAGCCCCCTGTAGGTGTTGGTTACTGGCCCCGTTTTTACATTTGGCAGTTAGTTTATGCAGGGCAGTTTCTAGCTTTGGAGTTCTTCTTTAGAGGTGTTGTGCTGCATGGCTTAGCGCGCCGTTTTGGAGCGATGGCAGTGTTTATTTCGCTCATCGCCTATGTGATGATCCACCTCACCAAGCCTCTTGCTGAAGCATTGGGTTCTATTGTTGCCGGGGTGGTGTTGGGGTTTTTGAGCTTGCGTACTGGTTCTATATATCTGGGCGCTGCATTGCATTTTGCGGTGGCCCTTACCATTGACTTGTTGGTTTTAGGTATGCAGTAGCAGTAGAAGTTGCAGTAGTAACCTCAGAGGCGATACGGAATCGAAAGTGCTACAGATTCAGAAGTGGTAGGGAAAGTTTGAAAAGTCCGCTGGGCGCTTCTCCAAAAAGGAGTCGCGACCTTCGCCTGCCTCTGCGGTGCCATAAGCCAAGCGGGTGGCCTCTCCAGCAAACACCTGCTGACCCACCAAACCGTCATCTATCAGGTTGAAGGCAAACTTGAGCATCCGCTGAGCAGTAGGGCTCTTGGCATTCACCATCTGAGCCCACTCAAGCGCTTGGGTTTCCAACTCGTGATGCGGCACCACAGCGTTAATCATGCCCATCTCATAAGCTTGTTGAGCAGTGTATTCTTGGCCCAAAAAGAACACCTCACGGGCTCGCTTTTGGCCAATTTGTCGGGCCAAATACGCAGATCCGAAGCCGCCATCAAAGCTAGCAACATCAGCATCGGTCTGTTTGAAGCGGGCGTGTTCGGCTGAGGCCAAGGTCATGTCGCAAACCACATGCAAGCTGTGGCCACCACCTACTGCCCAACCTGGAACTACTGCAATCACAACCTTGGGCATAAAACGGATCAGCCGCTGGACTTCCAAGATGTGCAGCCGTCCCGTGCGGGCTGTATCTGCGGTATCGGCGCTGTCGCCGCTGGCGTACTGATAGCCATCAGCCCCGCGAATACGCTGGTCGCCTCCCGAACAAAACGCCCATCGGCCATCACGAGCCGATGGACCATTGCCAGTAAGCAACACCGTTCCCACGTCGGTAGACATGCGAGCGTGATCTAACGTTTGATAGAGCTCATCTACCGTGTGCGGACGAAAGGCATTACGCACTTCGGGGCGGTTGAAGGCAATCCTTACCGTGGCTTGGTTTAGGGCGCGATGATAGGTGACGTCGGTTAGGTGGAACCCATCTACCGGCACCCAGATATTGGGGTCAAACAGCTCTGAGGTCATCGTATCAGGTTACGGCCGTCCGAACGCCCGCCGATACTCAAAGTCCAACGGGGTGTCCTCACGCCAGTCGTCAACTGTGTCTTTAACCTTTTTACCTGCTTTGTTGCGGATGGTTGTTCGTACCCTCTTTTTAGCCTTTTCGGCTGATTTGCTCAGCGTGTAGTACTGCATCTCTTTGAAGGCACGACGGCGACCCATTTCTACAAGGGCTTTTGCAGCACTCACCGTTTTGCCCGTGCCAAGTGGCATTGCCACCCTTGCCGCAAACATCAACGCCGATTTCCAATCTCCCTGAGACAGGGCGTAGAGCCCTCGAGTGGTATCTACGATCTCACCCACCACCGGCAGCACACCTGCGGCTTCCATGGCCCAGAACCCTGCATCATCCCAACCGAACCCATCAGGGCGATGATAAGCACCGTGAGCCACCACCATTGCTGCTGCTTGTGTGATGTGTGCGGGCAGGCTGGGGTCGGTAGCTATAGCTTCAAAGTCGGCCCTAGATAAGAACCCGTCCGCCTTGGAGGGGTCGCCCTCAGCCGCAGTATCAACCATGGCTAGGTAGGGCAACAGCGTGGTATAGGCCGATATCTTGGCTTCAAAAGAGTCCAGATCATCTAGGCTGATGCGCCCATCGCCTCCGTTGGCATGAAATCCTTCGGTGAGATTAGACAGGTAATCTTTGTTGTTCTTGGCCGTGTCGAGCATCGTAAACAGGTGACGATTTGTGTGCAGTATGCGCGCGGCTGCGCCGAGGTTGTCGGTACGGGTAACAAACCCTTCTAGGTCGCTTCTAGAAACGATGTGGTCACCATCCCACGCCTCGGGGGTTTTGCGCAGGATGTCTATAGCCCAAAGCGCTAGGTTGAGGCCTTCTGGCCCAAGCAGGATCATCTGTACACGCCGGGTTATATCTTCAGAGTCGGCTCTAAGTTGAGCCACGATGCCGCTAAGTGCTTGCTCAAACTGGTGGTGTTGGGGCCCTAGCCGGTAGTACACCTCATCTACTACAGCGGCCCAACGCTGACGGCGCAGGTCTAGTTCATCTGCAGCTGTGAGGTAGGAGTTGGCTAGGTTGAACGCAGCTTCGGTATCCATTGCTAGAGTGGACATACTTGGAATATACCTATTTGTTCTGAAAAAACAATTATGATGAGTACGCTGGTGTCGTAAACCAGAGTTGTTGCCAATAGGCTTGAGTGGTCTTTTCTGAGAGGAGCTTGATGAAACGGCCGAAACGACCAAGAGTTCTCAGCGCCACATTTGGGTTGCTTATTGCGTTAGGGTTATTTGCCGCTGCCTGTGGCAACGATGACGGCTCAGCTATAACAGCACAAGCCACCCCTATTGCTGGCCCAAGCGCGACAGCGTCAACTGCTGCCACGGCTAGCTCAGCCACAGAGCAAACAGGCACACAAGACAGCGGCCATGCTAGCACACATCAGCATTTAGCTATGGAGGTGGAGTATGAGCCGGTACCCACCATCGACATCAAAACCCATCTAGACCCAAAATCTGGGGTTAACGTGGAGGTGATCACAACCGGGTTCACGTTGGCCCCTGAGCGTGCCTCCACCGATCCAGTAGATGGCGAGGGGCATTTTCACATCTATGTGGACGGAGTGAAGGAGCGCAGGCTCTACTCCCACTGGGCACATCTAGACCTAACTAAGGCTGGCACCTATGAGGTGATGGTGGAGTTGTCGGCCAACGATCACTCTCCTTTAGCACACAATGGCAACAAACTAGAGGCTAGGGCGCTTGTGACCATTCCTGAGAGTGGCACCGGCACCCAAAATGGCGATGATCACGGCCACCACGACCACGATCACGGCGATAATCACGGTGACGGTGATGACCACAGCCACGCCGATGCCACGGCGATGCCCAAGAATGCTGATGTGAAAATTGGCTTAGAGCTTTCAGACGGTAAGCCCGTTGACGGGGTGCAGCGTTACCGTGTGCAAACCTCAGATGTGGTGGCAGTGATGGTGAGCGGCGATACTGCCGATGAGGTGCATATCCACGGTTATGACATTGTGGTGCCCTTTGCGCCTGATGAACCTGGGATGTGGATGTTTGAGGCTGATATCCCAGGCACCTTTGAGGTGGAAACACACGGCAACGGCCATTTGGTGATGGAACTAGAGGTGCGATGACCGCACAGGCAATGGGGTGGTACCCTGTTGTCGCGCATGGGGTAGGGGTTCGGGGCGATCTACCTCTGCCGTTTGAACTCTTTGCCATCGGGGCAGCTATCGCTTTGATGGCAACCTTTGTGAGCCTGGGTTTTATCTGGCGTAAGACTTACTTGCCTGCAGCCTCTGCTGGTCGCAGCTTGGGTGTGGTTGCTGGCCAAATCCTAGATGTTGTAGCTGTTCCGGTTCGTTTAGCTGCATTGGGCTTATTTGTGCTGGCTTTGGCTAGCAGCGTGAGCGGCTCAGAAATCGGTAGCCAGCGTTTTGGCCCCCTTACCGTTTATGTTGCGCTTTGGGTGGGGATGCCGCTGGTCTCGGTGGTGTTCGGCGACCTATGGCGGGTGATCAGCCCGTTTGAAACCATCGTGGCAGCCATGGAATGGACTGCCCGCAAGCTGGGTTTACCCCCCGCAAAGGATGCCGCTGCAATACCGGGTGGATATTGGCCAGCGGTGGCTGCGTTGGGTGGGTTTTTGTTTTTTGAACTCTGCTATCACAACGGCACAACCAACGAGGCCGTTGGGGGAGCTATGGTTGCTTACACTCTGGTGATGCTAGGTGGGGCAGCTGTGTACGGGCGCAGCTGGCTGCATCAAGCCGACGGTTTTGGGGTGTTGTTTTCACTGCTGGCAAAGATGTCGCCGTTTTTTCGTGATGAGTCTGGGGCTTTACGCCTGCGGATGCCGCTATCGGGCCTAACAGCCATTACCCCTCGCATCGACATCTTGGCGGTGTTGTTGGTGGTGCTAGGGGGTACCACTTTTGATTCGTTGGCTGGCAGCACCCTATGGCCTCGCATTGTTGGTAACCCCCGCGGCTGGAGCGCAACCGGCTTCAACACTGCTGGCATGCTGGCGGTGATTGCAGCCATGGCACTGTTGTACTGGTTGGGGTCTTTGGCGGTGGGCTGGTTTAGCGATCAAAGCCCAAAAGACGTAGCTCAAAGCTTCGCGCATTCTCTGGTACCCATTGTGTTGGGCTACACCCTGGCCCACTACTTCTCTTTGCTGGTGCTAGACGGCGGGCAGAACTTTTTACGGTTGTTGTCCAATCCTTTCGACAGAGGAACCAACTGGTTTGGCACCTCAGATTGGGCGGTGAACTTCTTGTTGGTGTCCACCGATGCCATAGCTTGGGTGCAGTTCTTAGCCATCGTTTTGGGGCATTTGGCTGCGGTATTGGTTGCCCACGACAAAGCTCTAGAAACCCAAACCGCCACCCAAGCCACTTGGGCGCAGCGTCCCATGTTGGTGGTTATGGTGTTCTACAGCGTGGTAGGTCTCTGGTTGCTCCAAGAAGCCTAGCTAGTGCTAGCTAAAGCTCGTTGTGCAGGTGGCAGCGCACGCGCCAGTTGGGGGTTTGCACAAAGTCCCAATCGGGCGATTCCTGTGAGCAGCGGCTGATGCTATGGGGGCAGCGCGAAGCAAAAGAGCATCCGCTTGGTGGGTTTGCGGGATCGGGCACTTCGCCTGCAATCGTAGCCCGGTGCTGTTGCCTCGCAAGTTGGGGATCGGGCACGGGAACCGCAGCGATGAGGCTTTGGGTGTAGGGGTGCGAGGGATTTAGCAGCACATCATCAACTGGTCCGAACTCAACTAGCTCACCTAGATACATCACAGCCACCTTATGAGCAATGTGCCACACAACCGAAAGATCATGGGTGACAAAAAGGAACGCTACGCCCAAGTCTCGTTGCAGATCGCCTAGCAAGCTGAGTATCTGGTTTTGGGTTGACACATCTAAAGCCGAGACAGCCTCATCGCAGATCACTAGTTGGGGTTGTACCGCTAAGGCCCGAGCGATGGCAATGCGTTGGCGTTGTCCACCAGAGAACTCGTGGGGGTAGCGGTGACGGTGCTCAGCTAGCAGGCCGACCCGCTCAAAGAGTTCTTCCACAGCGCCATCCAGCTTCTTCCCGCTATAACCAAAGAAGTTCCTGATGGGCTCGGCCACGCTAGCACCCACGCTGAGGGATGGGTTGAGCGAGGAGTAAGGGTCTTGGAACACCATCTGTAGTTTGCTTCGCAGGCTTCGTAATGCCGCGCCTTTGAGGTTGTCGATGCGATGTTGATCAAGCATGATGCTGCCAGCGTGTAAGGGGTCTAAGCCCATGATTGCCCGGGCCAGCGTGGTCTTTCCTGAGCCTGATTCGCCCACGAGTGCAACCGTCTCCTGCGAGACGATCTCAAGGTTGACACCACGAACGGCTTGCACTGTTCTGCGACGTCCGAAACGTGTGGTGCGAAAATGCACCTGTGCTCCTTCAACCCTGAGCAACGGTGCTAGGTCGGGGCCGGAGGTTTTCACCGGATTCCTTCTAGATGCAGTTCAGCAACGCGGTTGCATGCGCTCGTGTGTCCATCTGCGATTGGCTGAAGTTCTGGAGGATTCGAACAGATTTCACCTCGGTAGGGGCAACGTGGCGCAAACCGGCAACCTTCGGGGAAAGCCCATGGCGCTGGCACACGGCCGGGAACCACACCTAAGGCTTGTCTGTTGCTGCCGAGGCGAGGCATAGATGCGAGCAGCCCTTCTGTATAAGGGTGCGAGGGGTGCTCAAACAGCTCATCCACGCTGGCTTGTTCAACCACCTGTCCTGCGTACATCACGGCTACCTCATCGCACATCTCGGCAATCACACCGAGATCGTGGGTGATCAACACAACCGCGATGCCTAGCTCATCTCGCATAGAACGGATCAGATCCAATATCTGTGCTTGAACGGTGACATCAAGCGCGGTGGTGGGCTCATCGGCTACCAGAACCTGTGGTTCGCAAGCCAGCGCCATGGCAATCATGGCACGCTGGCGCATACCGCCCGAGAGCGCATGGGGGTAGTAGTAAACCGTTGCTTTAGGGTCTGAGATGCCCACCATCTCCAACAGTTCAATGGTGCGTTGCTGAGCTTTTTTTCTTGTAAGCCCACGGTGTCTCCTAAGCCCCTCAGCTACCTGATTGCCTATCGTGAACGCGGGGTTTAGCGATGTCATCGGTTCTTGAAAGATCATCGCTATCTGATCGCCGCGCACCTTTTGAAACTCGCGGCTGCTAAGGCCAAGCAGTTCGTGTCCACCTAAACGAATGCTTCCACCTGCTGCAAGCCGCGAAGATTCGCGCTCTAGCAGACCCATTGCGGCTAAACACGAAACCGTCTTGCCCGATCCAGACTCTCCTACGATCCCTAAAATCTTGCCTGCATCCACGCTGAAGCTCACATCTTGTGTTGCTTGCACCCAGCCTTTATCGGTGAGAAAAGAAACCGAGAGGTTAGCAACTTCTAGCGCCGCGTTCATGAACGGTATTCCTCACGACCTATCGAGGCGCGCAGGCCATCGCCGATTACGTTGAAGGCCAACACCGCAACCGCTATAGCGATGCCGGGTGGAATTGGTTGAAAGCTGGATTGATTAATTGTCTGATAGGCAGAGTTCAACATAGAGCCCCAACTGGCCTGAGGCGGCTGAACACCAAGGCCGAGGAAGCTCAGGCTGGCTTCGGCCAGCATCGCAAACCCCGTGGTGAACGCTGCCTGCACTAGCAGCGGTGGCAGTATATTGGGAATTACGTGGCGGCCCATGATTCGCACGGGGCTGGTGCCGCTTGTGATAGCGGCTTCAATGTATGCATTTTCTCGAACTGAAATCACGCTGGCGCGCACCAGCCTCACAAAGCGAGGCGACAATAAGACCCCCACCGCGATCATGGCGTTTGTGAGCCCCGGGCCAATCGCACCGATGATAGCGATGGCCAGGAGCAAGCCAGGCATGGCCATCACCGCATCGGTTACAGCACTGATGATGGCATCTGTTTTGCCTCGGGCAAATCCTGCAACCAAACCAAGCGGGAGCCCGATCCCAACCGATACAACTAACGCTTCAACTGCTGCAAGCAGCGATACACGGCCAGCATAGATGAGCCGAGAGTAGGTGTCGCGCCCGATTTGATCCGTGCCTAGCCAATGATCCCCAGAGGGGCTAACCAGAGAAGATGAAAGGTCGGTGGCATCAGGGTCGTGGGTAGCCAGAAGGGGCGCAGCCACCGACACTGTGGTCAACAACAACAGCAACACGCAGCACACCACCGAGGCTCGCATCCTCATAAAACGGCGCAAGGTTTGGCGAACTGCGCTGCCTGCGTAGTGAGCAGTGGTTTGGTTGGTAGTTTCTGTGGCTGCGGGTGAGGTGGGTTGGGCGCTCCACACAGCCCATTTTTGTGGCGTTGTGGCCGGTTTTTGGCCCTGCGTATCGCTGGTGGTGGCTGTGGGATCGTGCTGGTTCATTGGCGAGTCCGTGGGTCAAAAAAACCGTAGGAAATGTCTACAAGGGTGTTCACAGCCACCACCAGCGCACCCACAACTAACACGATTCCTTGAATAACGGGAATGTCTTGGCTTAGCACGCTGCTGATAGCCAAACCACCAATACCGGGCATGGCAAAGATCGACTCGATGATTACCGTTCCTCCCACAAGGGTTGCGATTTGTGCACCGAGTATGGTGACCACAGGCAGTGCCGAGTTCTTGTATGCGTGCTTTGTAAGCACAATACGTTCTGGTATCCCTTTAGCTCGCGCAGTTCGCACATAGTCAGACCGCAAAACATCAATGAGCGCGCTGCGTATCTGCCGGGCGAGCTCTGCGGCCAGTGCAAGACCTAGCGCTATCCCCGGAAGGGTATTGTGGCGCACCCAGTCGTAGATGCTCTCAGAAGGGCCGACATAACCTGTGGCTGGAAAGAAATCCGAGTTCAGCGCCACGAAGATCACCAGCAAAATAGCCACAAAAAAGCTGGGCGTGGCCACACCAAGCGTGGAACCAACCGTCAGCAGCCGATCGCTAAGAGAACCACGGCGAACAGCTGCCAGCGTGCCAACAGGTACGGCAACTAGCAGCGCAAACACCACCGCAAAAAACGTAATGCTCAGCGTAACTGGCAGCCGTGCTGTGATCTCTGAACTGACGCTGCGCCCAGATCGTAGTGATTCGCCCAAGTCACCGGTTAGGGCCGATCCAAGCCAATCTATATATTGGCGGTGTGGGGGCGCGTCTAGCCCCAGCGCAGATTCAACTGCAGCAATTTCTTCTTGAGATGGGAACTCACCAGCAAGCGTGCTTGCAGGGTTGCCCGGCACCAGCCAGATAAGCCCGAAAGCGGCGATGCTAACGATGAAGAGCAGCACCACCGAACGCGCCAAGCGGCGCGCCACCATCCGAGCAATAGTCCGCAAAGGACTAACAACCTCAGCTTCGTTGCCGATTCCTCCGTCTGTGGCCGTGGTGCGGGTGGCCGCCGTATTGTTGGTCACCGCACGGAGGCCCTGTGATCTCTGTCACTCAGATCTCTGTCACTTAGCGACGCTTTGGTTACCCATCAATAGAAACCCCACGAAACTCCATCTTGACGCTAACCCATGGTTCAAGCCCATTTACTCGCGGGTACTTTGCGAGAATATAGTCCCTAGCAAGAACCGGGATGTTGAACTGAACCTCATCTACTGCTGCATTCAAATCATGGAGCAAGTCAGTACGTTCAGCCCCTGTAACTTGCTCACTAGCGGCAAGCAGCTCGTTGACCTCGGGCACATCGTAACCAGCAGCGTTGATGAACGTGGAGCCTGCTGAGTAGATGAGATCATTGGTGTTGTTGGGATCTGGTCGACCGCTCCAGAACCCGTACAACATGTCGAAATCTTGTGCGAACCATTTCTCAACAAACTCTGCGGCCACTACGGGCACGATCTCCACCGTGATCCCAATTTCGGCCCAAGCCTGCTGAATTGCCAGAGGAATAGCAGTATTTTGGGAACTTATTACTTGGCCTACACGTATGGTAAACGGCTCCACACCTGATTCATCCATAAGCTCTTGGGCTCGGGCGATATTAAATGGACGGGAGTTAGCGGGGATGTCGGGATTGTAAGCAAAGTATTGTGGCGGGAACATCTGCGAAACCACTGATCCAGCACCACCGTAGATGGCTTCCAGAATCCCTTCTTTGTCAAGCGCATGAGACATGGCTTGGCGCACTAGCGGGTTTGTCCAGGGGGTGCCTTCGGCAAGGTTAAATGATAAATGGAACACCTCAAGCGTAGGGCCAGAGACAACTTCTAAGCCTTCGCCTTCAACCGTGTCCACATCGGTAGCATCAATGCGAGCCGCATCTAGCTGACCGTCTCGCAGTGCTCCCAAGCGTGCAGTGGAATCAGACAGATCTACAAGCACAAGCTCGTCTAACAAGGCTGATTGTGGGTCCCAGTAATCTTCAAATCGTTTATAAATAGCACGATCTCCAGGCTGCCAAGACTCAAGCGTGTACATTCCCGCACCAACAGCCTCAGCGCTTAGATCAACGCCGTCTGCTAGAGCTTGTCCGCTAATCATGATGCCAGGGCGATCTGAAAGGGTGCCGAGGAGGCTGGCAGCTGGTTCTGCAAGATTCAGGTTTACGGTGGTTTCGTCAACTGCTTCAACCGACTGTACAACGCTGAGCGTGCTCACGCTGGGAGAGCCTTCAAGAGTACGTGAACGATCCAGGTTTGTTACGGCCACATCAGCATTGAACGGTGAGCCATCATGAAACACCACATCAGATCGCAAACGAAGAGACAAGGTGAGGCTGTCGTCGCTTAGAGACCAACTTTCGGCTAAACCTGGAATGTAGTCGCCGTTGGGCGCAAGGTGGATTAGCCGGTCATAAGTTGGGAAAAGCCATTCGGCATCTGGCCCTGTTGTTAGATCTGGGTCTAGGTTCGTTAACGGTGATGCGGCACCAAAGGTAAGAGTGCCACCAGCTTGTTGGCTGGCATCGTTTTCGGGTTGGTTTGCATCGGGTGGATCTGTACCTGGGTCAGGGGCTTCAGCCTCATCTGGGGGCTCAGCTTGTGACTCTTGCGGTGGATCTATGGTAGCGGCACCCTGAGTGGCCTCTGTGGTGGGCGAGGAGCTTTCAGATGTGTCGTCGTCGTTGCCGCAACTGCTAGCTATCAGCGCAAAAAGCGCCAGTATCGCAGCGAACAGCCAAACTTTTTTCTTCATCATGTCCCTCCAAACTGATGAGCAACCCACTTTTTAGCGGTGGGTCGGCAAACTTACACAGATTGCGGGTTGCCTGCCAATCGTGCTAACTCTAAGACTTGGTAATCGTTGCGGGCTAGCAGTTCACGTATTTACAGGGTGAGGATTCCCCTTTTTTGAAAAGATGGCGCACGCTGGTGTTGCGGTAGTGGGCGAGTTCTTCGGCCACCTCTCCGCTGAAGCCCCATCGTTTGGAGGTTTTGCCGATGTCGTGTTGCCAATCTCGGTCGCCGGGCTTTCGTTGTCGCCAGCTATTTATGCGATACACCTCGCGAATCACTCCTTGGTTGACGGCAAAGGCATAGTCGGCATCATTGCGGCGGTTCCCAAGCTTCCACCAACCGTGAGTTGCTTCGTACAGTTCCTCAGCAGACATCTCTGGAGACCAGAGTTGGCGAATCCGAAATAGGATCACCCGCTCTTTGATTTCGGGCGCTTGGGGAGCATCAAATAGCGATACTGCTATTTCAGTGGTCATCCGACCCCGCTGCCAAACCCGATGTCCTTCCACTTTGTTAGTAAGTTCGCCTAAGCCCAACAGTTGGATGGCTGTTGCCTCAACTTCTAGTGCAGTTCGATCTGTTAACCCAAACCGTAAAAGCTGATGTTCAACTTGGAGCCCAGCGCTGTGGATTGCCCTGATCTGCTCTAGCTTGTCGCTGGTGGTGTCTGTGTGCTTGAGGGCATCTTGGGCATGAGCAAACACCCGATTTCCGTTGCCCTTGCCCACATAGAACACCTCGCCGTTGCGCGGGTCAATCAACAAATACACATAAGCTTTGAGCTGCTCTCTCACATAAGCCGAAAATCCACTCACAATCCTCCCAACACTAGCGGCCAAATAAATGGTGTTGCTAGTAGTGTTGAGCTGTAACCTCCGCTGGAGCCAGAGGGTGGTGCGTATTGGCTAGCTAGACACCCCCTACCCCACCCAACCGCGAGGAGCATCGGCCCCACCGTCATACGGTAATTGTTTTAGCCAGTATGCCTTACAGAGCTAATTATTATGTACATTATGCATAAATCAGGCCATTTGTACTAACAGTTTCAAAAAGTACATAACTTATGTA
>JAPOTT010000015.1 GCA_026709025.1 bacterium | reverse complement strand
CGTTGCGGAACCCCTCTGGGAAGGAGGGCCGCAGTGGCCTATCAATAAGGCGACAGGTCAAGATGGCCGATTCCGCAGCCCGGCCCTCACGCCTGAAGAACGAGCCCGGTATCTTGCCAGCGGCATACATGCGCTCTTCGATGTCTACTGTAAGGGGGAAAAAATCCACACCCTCGCGTACCTTGCGGGCAGCAGTTGCGGTTACCAAGATGGTGGTATCGCCCATGCGTGCTAAAACTGCTCCGTCTGCTTGACCTGCTAGACGACCTGACTCCAACGACAGGGTTTTGGATTCGACACCTCCAACAGTTGCCGAAACTGTGATGGCTTGCGCCATGATTGCTCCTCTCCGGGCCACAAAAGACCCGAGCGTGCCTACCGAGCCAACTTCCAGTTGTAAAAGCCCAGCCAAGCTAGGCTCTCTTCAACTGCTAGCTAGCCTCTGTGGGCCCGCATATCTTTTTGGTGATTTACTCTGGAAGGCTCCGCTGAATTAGCGGCGCAATCCAAGCTCAGCGATGATGCCCCTATACCGTTCCACGTCGTTTTGTCTGACATAGTCCAAAAGCCGCCTGCGCCGACCCACCATTGTCAGCAGGCCACGCCTACTGTGGTGGTCCTTCACATGAACCTGAAGATGATCGGTGAGATGGTTAATCCGCTCGGTGAGCAAGGCTATCTGCACCTCTGGCGAGCCAGTATCAGACTGGTGCAAGCTGTGCTTTTCTATGGTTGTTGCTTTTGGCGCTAACTTCTCAGCCATCAATACTCATCATCTTTTTCGGTGCATTGGTCGGAGTGATTTTAAAGATTTCTGTAATCATCTGTCATCACCTGTGTTTGCATCTTCAACTAACTCCTACAGGCTAACACCTGCTGTGGCACATTGGCTATCTAAGCAGAACCACAGCTGTCGGTACCCATCTCAAGGGCCCATATCTACAGGCTGGCCTCACTGGCTGGCAAACTCACAGGAAAACTCACAGGCAAACTCGCTGGCAGGTGAAACTCTTTAGCCGTAACACGATTGCAGTAAGGTTATTATGTTCTGAGCGTAGAACATTTGTACAAATCTGCTGTGGGTCAAAGAGGCCGAAATCGTGTTAGGTCGCATTGCGAAGTTGTACTACGAATACAACTACACGCATCAACAGATTGCCGACCTAATCGGCTGGAGCCGCATTAAGGTTACGCGGGCGCTACAAGAAGCCCGCCAACGGGGCATCGTCCACATCACCGTCCTAAGCGATGAACCAATCTTTTTGGAATCAGAACAAGCTCTTTGCCAAAGGTTCAACCTGCAACAGGCTTGGATTGGGCCGCCAGAGCTAGAAGACCAAAGCAACTCAAATAACCTCACCACCGTAGGTGCAACGGCAATCCAACGACTCATAGACCCCGGCTCTCAAGTAGCGGTGGGCGTATCGGAGACGCTAGCTGCCATCGCCCACGCAATTAAGCCCGCCGAGTTGATGCCCAAAACCACATTCGTGCCGCTTCAAGGAACCAACCCCGGCCTTGTCACCCCTCCCACACCTAGCAACATTGCGGCGGTTTTCGCATCGGCATACGGGGGCCGAGCTCATGCTCTAGCCGCTCCAGTGTTTACTGGCTCTTTGGAGATGCTGCGCATGCTTCAACAAGACCCAAGCGTGCAGAAGGCATTTAATTTCACCGCGAGCAGCGATATGGCCCTTGTGGGCGTTGGTGGCACAGCCAAGCGCAGCTCAATCATTCTGCGCGCCGATCTAACCGAAGATGACGCTAAAGCACTGCGTCAAAAAGGAGCGGTTGGCGACATCAATGCTCGCTTTTTTGACAGCAGTGGACAATCCATAGAAACCGAGCGCACTGCATTGGTTCTCGGCCCATCACTAGAAGAGTTCAAACAAATCCCCATAAGGGTGGCCGTTGCGGCCGGGCCGTTAAAGATTGCTGCCCTGCGCGGCGCTCTCAACGGCGGGTTAATTACCTCGCTGATAACAGACGAACCCACCGCTCAAGCACTTCTACAATCCTAAAGGGCTTCGGCCTTAGCTGCGCTATGGACAGCATCTAGGCGCACAGCCTCAAGGTCTTGTTCGGATATTCCAAACGAGCGATCCAAAAGCTGCTCCACGGCTTGGGTAAGCGCTACTGCATCAAGCCGGTAATACTTCATCAAGTAAGCCTTGGAGGCCCCATGAGCATAGGTGTCACAAAGGCCAAGCCGCACTAGCTGAGTGCCGATACCGGCGGTGGCGATGTACTCGGCCACCGCTGATCCCAATCCACCAGTAATCAGGTGGTTTTCCATAGTGATCACACCGTGGCGTGTACGCCTGATTGCATCATCTAGAATTGGATCGCCAAAAGGCTTGTGTGTAGAAACATGCACATGGGTAATGCCCACGCCTTGAGCTTGGAGGGCAACGGTTGCCCGCAACGCCTCTTCGGTGGTGATCCCAGCAGTTATCACGGTGACATCATCGCCCTCACTCAGCAAGCGTGACTGGCCAAGCTGCATGGGTTCGTTGGCATCAAAAAGCCGGGGCATCTCCCCCCGCAGCATTCGCACATACACCGGGCCCTCCACATGCTCAATGGCATCTAGAACCGAAACAACCTCCGTAGCATCACCTGTCTCCACCACCGTCATGTTTGGCGTGGCGCGCATGATAGCGATGTCCTCAATGGCTTGATGCGTGACACCACCGGGGGTGACTATGCCCGGCAAAAAACCCACCAGCCGTACCTTAAGATTAGGGTATGCCACCGACATGGCCAGCTGATCGTAGGCCCGGCGATAGATGAACACAGCAAAGGTGTGAATGAAGGGCACAAAACCTTCTCGAGCCAGCCCACCAGCCACGCTCAACATGTTCTGTTCGGCCATGCCTGCGGTAATGAAGCGGTCGGGATAGGTGTCGCGCCACGGCCCTACCTCACAAGAGTTAGTCAGGTCGGCCGAAAGCACCAACACCTCGGGCCTGTTGGCGCACCAGTTAATAAAGTTGTCCAGATGGGGGCGAGATACAAGTTCCATCAGACCGATACCAACTGTTGATCGTAGACAGCTTGGTAGCGCTCACGTTCGGCTGTAGAACCAAAGCGAAGGTAATGCAACACCGGAGAACGCTCTGCCAAAAGGGGCAGTGTGTGGGTTGGGTTGGTTCGGGCAATAACGATGAGCGGCTTTTTCGTTGGTTGCTCCAATGCAGCCACAAGCTGTGCCATATCGTGACCATCTACTGCCACAGCTTCGCACCCAAAAGCACGAACCCGCTCCACCACCGGCTCGATGCTCATCACATCGTCCATCGCCCCATCACACTGCTGACCGTTTGCATCCACCACCGCACGCAGCTTGGCTAAACGGTGATAAGCAGCAAACTGGAGCGCCTCGTAAGTTTGGCCCTCTTGGAACTCCCCGTCAGACATAAATACCCAAGTGCGGCCAGTTTCACCCCGCATCTGGCGAGCCAGCGCAATGCCAGATGCTTGACTCAAGGCTTGGGCCAGCGAACCGGTGGTTGTCTCAACGCCGGGAGAATGCTCGGCACCTATCATCTCCATGGTGCCGCCGTCTGCGTTGAATTGATCTAGCGCCGCAGGATCCAGCCTGCCCGCCTCAATCAATGCGGTATACAACACTAAGGCATAATGGGCCGGGGAAAACAAGAACCGGTCGCGCTCCGCGCTCGGCGCACCGTTAAATCGTGCCCCTGATATATACGCTTGATTATGCGGGCCCGGGGTGCCGGGGAACTTTGTTGGCAGGGAGCTTCCTTCTATGGGGCCGAGTTTGAGCACCGCCCCATACAAGGCGGCGAAGATCTCCCCAGCCGAAAGGGCCTGCGATAGATAGCCACCGTTGTTTTTAAGCACATGTGCAAAAACACGATTGCGTATCCGTTCTGCAAAGTTCTCTAAATCTTCAATTAGTTCTGGAGTTATCACCATTTGCATCCTTTCTTGTGGCTTGCGCCACCCTTGCAACATTGCTCACACCAGCGTCTTGGGTACCTTGAGTGGTTTGAGCCATGCTCAGCTTTGTTGCTCATAATTGGTTTGTTGCCCATAATTAGTGCGATACCAGGCCGCACAACGAGCGATCTCGGTATCATCTAACGAAGTAACGGGCCCCGCCTGTTGGGCTAGGCGAATTGTCTTAGCGGCTTCTTCTACATGTAGGGCGATCTCTAACGACTTGCGCGCCGATGATGCCATAGTGAAAACACCGTGGCGAGCCACGATGGCAGCATTGCCGGTTTCGCCCACGCTTTCCATGATGGCCGCTGCTGTGTCGATTGCACCGGGGGTGGCATAGCGAGTGCAAGGAACCCCGCTACCAATCAGATGGGTAAGCGGGGTGAGCGCGGCGGGAATCCCATCAGTGTGGAAGGAAAAGCTAGTGGCATAAGGCGAGTGGCTATGGGTAATGCCGCACACATCAGGGCGTGCTGCGTACAACTGCAAGTGGATGCCGAGGTCTACTGAAGGCTTTAGATGGCCTTGCTTTACACTTTCGTCGGGGCCCACCACAACCATCGACTCCAGAGTTAGCTGGCTAAAGGGCACTCCGCTGGGCTTGATCACCACGTACCCAGAATCCAGATCGCGACCACTCACATTGCCCCCTGTCCACACAACCAAGCGATGGCGAGGCAATTCCAGGTTCATCTCAAGTACTTCGGCACGCAGTTCATCCAACATGCGCGGCTGCTTTCACTGGATCTGTAGCTACATCTGTAGCTACTACGTTTGACTGCACAGGCTCGGGCGGCATCATCACAATCTTGAGCGAGTTACCGGCTTGGCTTAGCAGGTTGAACCCACTAGACAACTCCGCAAAAGGTAGTCGATGGGTAATAGCAGGCCGAGGGTCAACCTTACCTGCCTCTAGCAGCCGAATAAGCTGGTAGGTGTCTCTGTGATCGGCTGAATACTTAGAGTTGATGGTGATCTCGTTGAAATAGCTGTTGGCACCGTCCAAGCTGAATTGGGTACCGGGAGGCGCTGGTGCCCCCAGATGCAGATTGCCGCCCGGTTCCACCAACTCCAATCCTGAGTTCCACGCTGCGATGGAGGGAGCTGTCACCACCACCACATCGGCCAAAAGCCCCCTATTTAGGCTTCTGATGGCGGCGGGCGCATCGGTGTCTTGCGGGTTGATGGTGTGATTAGCCCCAAGCTCAGAAGCCTTGCTAAGACGCCAATCAGACAGATCTAACGCAATCACCAAACCAGCCCCAAACAAAGGGGCCAAGTGTACGAAACCTAGCCCCATGAACCCGGCACCCACTACCGCTACTGTGTCGCCGGGTTGAATCAAGCACTGCTTGAGCCCTCCCAACACACACCCCCAGGGCTCTATGGTGGTGGCCACGTCGTCTGCAATGGAGTCGGGCAGTTTGTGAACATCGGCACGCAGATGAGCGGCGCTCACCCTGAAATACTCGGCCATCGCACCAGGGTCAAGGCGGTTCTGCTTGAACACCGGATCCTTAGTGAAACGCCCCCGCACCCCCCAATAAGAGTTCATCTGCCCCACATGATGGTTGACAAAAACCCGGTCGCCTACCTCAAAACCGGTGACATCGCAGCCCAGTTTGGCCACTCGTCCTACCGGTTCGTGACCCAAAATCTTGCCCCCCTCCCGCTTGGAGTACCAGTCCATGGCCTCACTAGCACAAAGCGAGGTAGCTAGCGTTTTCACCAGCATCTCGTCGTTACCTATCTTTGGCACCGATGTGGTCTCGATTCGGATATCACCGGGGTCGTAGTACACCCCTACATACATGGTTTCGGGCACATAAGTGCTCTCGGGGATCATTGTCGGTTCATTTCCTTCCAAATAGGTTCAAGGGCGTGGCTGATTTCAACAAACTCGCGAAAATCAGCGCTCAAGTCGCTTCGTGGTTCATAACACCCACGTTCCACGGGTACTACAAGGCCAGCACCGGTGGCGATAGCTGCCACCCCACTACAAGCCACATGCGGACGATCGTCCACCGTTACCGTCGTACCTAAGATGTCGGCAAAGAGCTGGCACCAAATAGCGCTGGCCGCGCCTCCACCCGTGAGGATCACCTCGGCTGGTGCGGCACCTGTGGCGTGTTCAATGCAGTTCCGCAACGAAAACACAATGGCGTTGGCTACGCTGCGGGCCAAATCGGCGCGTTTAGTAGCGCTTGTAATGCCAATAAAGCCACCTGTGGCCTGCGGTGCCAAAAACGGGGCGCGCTCTCCGGCCAGATATGGCAGCATCACCACGCCCGGCTCTGCGGCGTGTACATCTGCCCAAAAAAGCTCATGAGCATCGCATGCCGATGGGTAAAACTGGGTCAAAAACCAATCCAGCGTGCTAGTGCCAGATGAGGTGCCCATCACCCTCAAAAACCGCTGTTCGCTATGATGTATCCGCAACGTGGCTCCCACCGGCTCCCCGCTAGCATCAATGCTGTCGGTAACAGCCATAGCTGCAGCTGTTGTGCCCAACACCGCTACCGCTTGGCCCGGGCAGGTCACCCCTACTCCTTGGGCCATCGCCACCACATCTATGCTGCCCATCAACACCGGCGTTCCCTGAGACAATCCAGTAGCGGTGGCGGCTTGTTTGGTGATTGTGCCTATCTGCGTACCTGCAGCCACGATGGGTGCCATTAGCGAAGCAAGTTCCTCGCAACCCAACAAAGAGAAGGCATGAGCATCGTAGTTGCCGCCTATGATGTCCAAAAACGGGATGGTGGCATCGGTGATGTCGGTGGCAACCTCCCCGCAAAGGCAGTAGTTAATCCAATCCTTGGCATAAAACACGGTGCGGGTAGCAGCCACTAGCTGCGGGTTATGCTTGCGAGCCCAGAGCCACAAAGCTGCTGTGGTGCCCGGCCACAGCACCGTGGCTGAGCGGGCGTAATGGGCAGCAACGGCTCCATCTTGCTCCCACTGCTCCACAATCTCAGCAGCCAGCGTGGAGTTCCACTCAAGGGCATCCCCAGCAGGCTCGCCGTTATCCCCCAGCGTCCAAAGCCCGTCACCTTGACCGGTCACGGTGACAGCATCCACAGCCATCTTCGTATCGGTGACTATAGCGAGAGACCTAGCCACCGTGTGCCAGTAGTGTTCTGGATTGGTACCCGTCCCAGACCCCCGGTCAAACGCAATCCGAGCTGTGTTATGCACTACCCCAGCTTCGTCCACCACAGCACACTTCACTGCCGTGGTTCCAGCATCTACGGCTAGCACGTTCATGCTGGTGACCCCACACGGCCCGGCAAGCGGCGCTGCGACACAGCCAAAGCAATAGCCCCCACCAGCACCAAGCCTTCTAGAGCATCGCGGAAGTTGAAATCTAGGCCCATAAGGTTCAAGCCGTTAGACACCATGCCCAAAAACAGCACCCCAACTAAGGTGCCACCCACGTTGGGGCGCTGCTGAGGATGCATGGAGGCACCGATGAACACTGCGGCGATGGCATCTAGCAGATAGCTGAACCCGGCCAGCGGCGTGAACTGACGCAGCCCCGCTGTGGAGATAATGCCACCCACCGAGGCAGTAGCAGATGCCACGACGAACGTCATCCACAAATAGGCTCTAACGTTGATGCCAGCGACCGCGGCCGCACTGGGCTGAAGGCCAATGGCATGAATACGCTTGCCGTAGATTGACCGCTCCAGCAGCACGTAGAACACAAACAGCACTACCGCACCAATCAGTATCTCATTAGGAATACCCCAGGTTTCACCGGTAGCTAACTCTTGGTATCCAGTTGGCATTTGCCGAAAGGGAACTTGGCCTCCGCCACTTGTATAAATCTGCTGGATGCTGCCACCGATGAAGAACGTTCCCAAAGTAGCCAGAAACGGGCTCACACCCAGCCAGACGATCAAAAAGCTGTTAAACGCCCCAACTGCGGCACCCACAATCACGCCCACCACGATGGCCAGCGGCCAAGCCACGTCGTGATCCATCATGGCTACAATGGCCAACCAGCCGCCAAAGTCGATAGCAATGCCTATCGACAAATCAATTCCCCCTGAGGCCACCACCAGCGTCATCCCCAACGCGGCCACCAATAAGATGGTGTTGCCTTCCAAGATGTTCACCAAATTGCTGGTGTTCAAAAAGGCATCAGATTGGGTGGCAAAAAAGATAAAAAACCCCAAGAACACCACCAAGAACCCGTAGCGGGATAAAAAGGTGAGGCCGAAAGCGCGTCCGCTCATTGCCGCAATCTCCCCACTAAGGCTGAGCTAGCCACAACCACCAAAATGAGCACGCCTTTGATCATGCCTATCTGGAACAGATCCACCTGAATAAGCTGAAAGCCGTTGCCCAGAGCCTTCACCAAGATGGCACCAGCCACCGCTCCGGGCACGGTAACCACCCGCCGCGGCGAGAACGCAGCCCCCACAAACGTGGCCAACACCATGTCTACCAACAAGCGTTCTTCTATGCCAGGTGAAATCCCAGACCCCCGGGAGATCAACACGATAGAGGCAATCACCCCGCAAAAGCTGGCCAAAATGAAGCTAGCTGCTACATACCCCCCCGGACGCAACCCGGCTATCTCCGCGGCCGACCTGTTGCCCCCCACGGCCTGCATGCGTATTCCAAAGCGGGTGCGATGCGCTATTCCACCCACCAAAACCAGCGTCCCCAAAGTGATGAGGGCGGGAATTGGCAGCCCCAGAAAATCGCCGTCGCGCACCTCGTTCACAAAATCGTTTTCTAAAACGGTGATACGCCTGTTGTTGATGGCCCATTTGTACATCCCTACCGATGCCACCAAAGTGGCAAGGGTGGCAAGCAACGGAGTGAGCTTCACATAAACCACCAAAAAGGCGTTCACCACGCCTACGCCCAAAATGGCCAAGGCACCTAGTAAGTAAGCCCAAAAAAGCGGCGTGCCGCCCACAAGTTGATCGGCGATGAGGCCCACACCCATGGTGGCAGCAGCTGGAATGCTAATGTCAATCCCACCCACAACCACATCGTCACCCCCTGCCATCACCACCACGGCCAGCCCGCTGGCCAAGATCGCATCAGGGGCGCTTTGGCGCAAGATGCTCTTGATGTTGCGCCATTCCAAAAAGAACTCAGACTCCAAAGACAAGTACACCAACAGCGCCGCGAACACCACTAGAGGCCCCCGGGAGATAGCGAAATACAGCACCCGTCGTGCCACCTGAGCTGCCATATCTGCCGAACCAGATGGCGGAGGTGGCGAACCAGATGGCGGAGCGGGTGCTGGGGCTACTGCTGTCAAGATGCCACTCCCTCCACTCCCTCCAAAGCACTGCCAGTGGTCAGTGCCACTAACTCATCTAAAGCTAAGCCAGAGGTTTCACGCTCAGCCACGATGCGGCCTCGTACCATCACCAACACCCGATCGCAGATGCCCAAAACCTCAGCCAGATCGTTAGACGACATCAGCACCCCCGCACCACCAGCAGCTAGCTGGGCAACTAGGGCATATATTTCACTGCGGGCACCAACATCCACGCCGGTTGTGGGCTGATCCAGCACGAACACCTTTGAATCTGTGGTCAACCACCGGGCTAGCACCACCTTTTGTTGATTGCCCCCACTCAAGAAGCGCACAATGGTGTCTGAACGCCGTGGTCGCACATCTAGTTGCTCCACCAGTTGATCTGCGCGCTGCGCGGCCTGTTGGCGTCTGTGCCATCCCAACTTGGAACTCACCATCTCTAGGGTGGCCACGTTTACGTTATCGGCCACGCTCATGTCCAACACCAACCCGTCGTTGCGGCGGTCCCGCGGCACCAACACCAGCCCAGCACTAACTGCCTGAGCTGGCGAGCGTAGCTTAATAGGTTTGCCAGCAACCGCTAGAGTACCCTTGCTAACTCTTCGTTGCCCGTAAATGCTGTCCACTAACGCTTCGCGGCCTGAGCCGATAATCCCAGTTAGGCCCACTATCTCGCCAGCACGCACAGAAAAACTTGCATCCACAAACCGTATGCCATCGCTTAGCCCATCAACCTCCAGCACGGTGTTGGCCGGGGTAGCCTGAGATTCGGGATACATATCGGTAATCTCCCGACCAACCATCAGCTTTATGATCTCAGCTTGGCGAACCGACCCATTCGCTGCGCCGCTTACTACGTTCCCTGCGCCGTTTACCTGCTCCTCACCAAGATGGATAGTGTCCACATCCACCCCGTTGCGAAACACCGTGACCCGATTGCAAATCTCAGTGATCTCCGACAAGTAGTGAGACACATAAACAATAGATATTCCCGAGTTACGTAGCTCGCGAATGTTTCCAAACAAGGTATTGATATCTGCGGCCCCAAGAACAGCTGTTGGTTCATCAAATACCACCAATCTGGCTTGGCCATCAATCAGCGCCCGAGCAATCTGCACTAGCTTTTGCTGAGCCACGGTGAGATCACGGATGAGGGTGCGACCGTCTATTTCTGCACCCAGTATGTTGGCTAGAAAATCTTCTGCCTGGCGACGCATCTTGCGGGTTGCAAGTCCAAAGACACCCTGCTTTTCCTGTGCCATGAATACCGATTCTGTAACGTTAAAGTATGGCACCAAGCTGAGTTCTTGGTGGATGAAGCGCACTCCTCGCTCATGCACACTTTGAGGTGTGAGCTGTTCAAGTTGCTCGTTAGCAACCCACACCGACCCATGATCAGCCTCATAAATGCCAGCTAATACCTTAATTATGGTGGATTTGCCAGCACCATTTTCACCAACAAGTCCATGAATCTCCCGATCAGCCACAACCAGATTGGCATTATCAAGCGCCTGAACACCCGGGAACGCCTTAGATATATCGCTCATCACAAGGGCGTTTGAATTGCTGTCAGCCGTTGTGGCCATGGCCACCTTTCACCTAGCCCACCTGAAATACACCTGTAAATTGCACTGCTTAAATCGCACCGCTTGAATCGCACCTACTAGGAGGCCCACCAAGGTGGACCCCCTAAGTGCTTACACCAAAGTCGCTCTGTGTAAAGAGCGACTTTGGTGCGCGCTGTGGCAATTATGAGCCGTAGCCGAGTTGTTCGTAGATGGCTGCGGCTTGTTCAGCGCCGCTAACTGGGAGAACATCAACATAGCTTTGAGGCAACACAGTTTCACCAGCCAAATGACGAGCAGCGTTTTGCACCGCAATAGTGGCAATCATCCGCGGCTGCTGAGCCACATTCACCAACCAATTAGAATCAGGCTCCAACATCAACTCCAAAGTGTCAGGCCCAGCATCAATAGCCGAAACAATTATCTCAGTACGACCAGCCTCCTGCAACGCCTCATAAACACCAATCGCAGGCTGATCCCAACAAGCCACATGAATAGCATCCAACTCGCCCCGAGGATAACGCTCCAACAAATCCAAAGTCTGCTGACGAGCATCCTGAGGAGCATTAGCAAACTCCTCAGCCAACTCCTCCACAACAGTAATCTCCGGATACGCATTATCTAACACATAACGCCAATTGTTATACCGATCCCCGCAAAACGATAAAACCTCACCAAAAGCATTAAACACAGCCACATTCCCAGCACCACCAATAGCATCACCCATATTACGGCCAGCCGAAGAACCAGCATAAAAATTATCAGACCCAGTGTTATTCACAATATGAGGCGAAGCATGATCAACACCAAACACCGGAATACCAGCATCCTTCAAAGCCTCCAACTTCGGCTCAACCGCATCATCACCCAAAATCGTCACAACCGCATCAACCTCACGCGTCAAAAACACATCATGATTATCCGCATGAACCTGATTATCACGACCACCATCAGTCGTAACAGCAGTCCCACCTAAACGCTCAACCTCAGCAACAGCACCCTCAAAAGCCTCACGATCCCAAAAATGCTGAGTACCAACCACAGCAACACCAACCGTCAAACCCTCCAAAGACAACTCAGCAGTTGGCATAGCAACATCATCAGATGGGGCAACATCGGGAGCATCTCCGTAGCCGAGTTGTTCGTAGATGGCTGCGGCTTGTTCAGCGCCGCTAACTGGGAGAACATCAACATAGCTTTGAGGCAACACAGTTTCACCAGCCAAATGACGAGCAGCGTTTTGCACCGCAATAGTGGCAATCATCCGCGGCTGCTGAGCCACATTCACCAACCAATTAGAATCAGGCTCCAACATCAACTCCAAAGTGTCAGGCCCAGCATCAATAGCCGAAACAATTATCTCAGTACGACCAGCCTCCTGCAACGCCTCATAAACACCAATCGCAGGCTGATCCCAACAAGCCACATGAATAGCATCCAACTCGCCCCGAGGATAACGCTCCAACAAATCCAAAGTCTGCTGACGAGCATCCTGAGGAGCATTAGCAAACTCCTCAGCCAACTCCTCCACAACAGTAATCTCCGGATACGCATTATCTAACACATAACGCCAATTGTTATACCGATCCCCGCAAAACGATAAAACCTCACCAAAAGCATTAAACACAGCCACATTCCCAGCACCACCAATAGCATCACCCATATTACGGCCAGCCGAAGAACCAGCATAAAAATTATCAGACCCAGTGTTATTCACAATATGAGGCGAAGCATGATCAACACCAAACACCGGAATACCAGCATCCTTCAAAGCCTCCAACTTCGGCTCAACCGCATCATCACCCAAAATCGTCACAACCGCATCAACCTCACGCGTCAAAAACACATCATGATTATCCGCATGAACCTGATTATCACGACCACCATCAGTCGTAACAGCAGTCCCACCTAAACGCTCAACCTCAGCAACAGCACCCTCAAAAGCCTCACGATCCCAAAAATGCTGAGTACCAACCACAGCAACACCAACCGTCAAACCCTCCAAAGACAACTCAGCAGTTGGCATACCTTGCCCATCTGCAGTTTGCTCATCTTCACCACCTGTGTCTGGTTGAGGTTCACCAGAATCTCCGTCAGGTGCCTCCGATGTGGCTTCGCTTGTGGGCTGTTCAGCTTGGCTGCCGCTACTGCCAGAAGAATCATCATCGTCATTACCACAGGAGGCAACAATTAGGCTGAAGGCTGCTAGCAACCCCAACAGTATTTTCCAAGAACGCATTCTAATCTCCCCTCTATAGTGAACATTTGTACATTCGGTCACCTGAATGTACAAATGTTCACAAAGTTTACTTTCTAACCTTACGTCGGTTTTTTCCACTTTATCAAATCCGACTAGGACAAAGCTGTCAGACCGCACGAACCATGCTGGTAACGCTCAAATATCGCATCACCTCGGCACTGTATCCAACCGAGATGCCGTCATGGGCACCCACCAGTGAGCCGGTTAGGGTGACGCTGGCATCGCTAGCTAAGAACTGGAAAACTGGTGCCATCTCTTCGGGGCGCCGGAATACACCGTTAGCGGTCATGCGGCGCACACCCTCAACTTCAGGACTCCCTGCTGGGGCCATCTCGCTCTCTACGATCCCTGGAAGGATGGCGTTAACACGAATACCCTTGGGGCCTAACTCCAGCGACCAAGTTCGCACCAGCATGTTAAGGGCTGCCTTTGAAGCTGAATAGGCAGCTAAGCCTCCCACTGTTATCAAACCGGCTGGCGAGCTGGTAACCACAACCGAACCGCCCGATCTCATAGCCCCAACACCTGCGGCTAGTGCCCGAACCGTGCCCAAGGTGTTCACGTCCATCATCTGCTCAAACACTGCTATGTCTAGGTTGGCTATCTCTCCGTGCTCCTGCTTGATCCCGGCGTTCAGAATTAAGCAGTCAATGGGAGTGGCGGATATCTCCGCAAAGCCAACTTGCACCGATTGGTTATCAGCTACATTCATGGCAACAAACCCAGCACCAATCCGCTCTGCAATCGCGGCACCACTGGCTCTGCGACCGGTGATGGTGATGTTGGCACCTTGCCGAGATAGGTAGCTGGCTGCTGCTTGGCCGATGCCAGAGGTTCCCCCTACCACAACAATGCGACGATCACGCACAGAAAAAAGATCAGGTACTTGGAATTCACTCACTTTGGCCCTACCGGGTGATTGCTGTTTTCTAGGGTTTTTTTCTGGAGGTTTTATGGCTGGCTGTTGGTGGTGTTGCAGGTTGTCTATCTGCAATTTAATTGCCTTTAAACGTACATTGCGTTTACCAGCGCTGTCAACTCTAAAGCAGAATATTTTTGCGGGTTTTAGGGTATGCCACGCAGACCACCCCTGTCCTGCTAACACCTACGCCAAACCTTTACCTGAGAATCCAACAGTTGCACTGATAAATGGTTCCTACCAATTCGTCACACCTGAAATGGAAAAACAAGGACGAGGCAAACACTCAGAACCAGCCCACTGGAAACTCGTAGACAGTGTCCACAAATGCTATCAAGCAGTTAGCATCTTCGCTGATAGAAAACCAGGAAGCATCCTAACACCTCTCAAAAAAATCAAGTCTCTCAAAAAAATCGTAATCAACGGAGTCGAACACATAGTCAACGCCGGAAAAATCACTATCAACGGAATCACCTATACAATTACCGAAGGAAGAAAAGTTGTAATTGCTGGTGTAGAACATACAATTGACGCAGCTGGAAAGCTCATTCCAAATTGGAGCGGAGTACTAAACTCAGCCCTCAGCGCAATCTCCACAACCGCAAAAACCTCTGTAAAAGCTTACAAGCTCACCAACAACGTATTAGAAGTAGTCCTATGCGCACCCCTAGTAGGCACAGCAGCAAGCATCGCAGCCAGTGCATTTGCTGGTGCCGTGACCGCTAATGCAGCTGTGGGTGTTGTAACAGGATTAATTGTAAATACTGCAATTAATAACGCGTGTGGTAAGCCTACAATCGTTCATGATTTAGTAATAGCAATCTATTTCATATTCGGTCAAGAAGACAGGCTCAAATTTAAGTCACATAGAATAGACGAAAACAGCAAAAAAATTACTCTAAAAGTATGTGGCCCAACAGAAGGTCTTGCATTAACCAGCGTACTAATAGATATCGCCGCCCAACTAACAAAAACACCATGGGTAGACCTTGCAGGTTACACTATCAGTACAACCCACGAAATATCTTGCGAAGTTATAGATACCACACCGCAACCAACAGCAACTCCTAAACTGACCCTTACACCTTTACCAACTGCTACACAAACCCCAATACAAGAACCGCGTCCTTCATGGGCAAAGTCTGGACCGTATACTACTTTCAGAGCCTGTCACAAATCATCTGTCAAAGCCGTGAAGTGTGGGTCTGATGATAACAAGAACTGGTATGTTTATGAATGGGTAAACTAAGCTGAGCATTATGCAGTTAATGAAATTGGAGTAAGACATATCAAATAAATCCACCATATATACTGAAAGGAACATATAAAACTATGAGTAGGCTAGAGTTAAAGAAAAACCCCAGAAAATTGCCGTGGTATGAATACTTGTTTATTGTTGTTGGAGTCCTTGTTAGCACTCAAGTCAGAGACTTGATGAGTGGGCAAGGCGTTCTTCTTACATTTGCAGTCGCCTTGTCTGTTGGCTGCACAGTGGGTTACATTGCTTATGTTTTTGGCAGGTGGCTGAGTAGGCGGGTTCCTGCCCTCA
>JAPOTT010000022.1 GCA_026709025.1 bacterium | reverse complement strand
TGCTGCAGCCACTAACGAGTTCGGGGGGTTATTAAACCCCCCCTTCATTGAAGCACTAGTGGCAGCTGATAGCTTGACTGACACTAATCCCGTTCGGGGGGTTATTAAACCCCCCCTTCATTGAAGCAGGAGCGTTACGGGCCGATGCTGCAGCCACTAACGAGTTCGGGGGGTTATTAAACCCCCCCTTCATTGAAGCAGGCTGAGCCTATGGGTAGGGTTACTCGGTGTTCTCTGGTTCGGGGGGTTATTAAACCCCCCCTTCATTGAAGCGGGCTCTGTGTAGGGCTGCTTGGCTTTCGGTTAGGGTTCGGGGGGTTATTAAACCCCCCCTTCATTGAAGCAACATATCTAGGTATGCGCTGCGACCCCATTCGCCAGTTCGGGGGGTTATTAAACCCCCCCTTCATTGAAGCTACGGCGGCATCGCGTGGGTCTGGTGCCCACACACTGTTCGGGGGGTTATTAAACCCCCCCTTCATTGAAGCAGTTGTTATCCCCTCTACCAGAAGGCCAGCTAATGTGTTCGGGGGGTTATTAAACCCCCCCTTCATTGAAGCATAGATGCCGCAAGCTGGGCTCTTTGGGAGTCTGTTAGTTCGGGGGGTTATTAAACCCCCCCTTCATTGAAGCCACTCCGGAGCATAGAGGCCACTCGGTGAGTCTCTATGTTCGGGGGGTTATTAAACCCCCCCTTCATTGAAGCTTAGTCATAGTTGAACCAGTGCGGCTCAACACATAACGGGTTCGGGGGGTTATTAAACCCCCCGAACCCCCCCCCTTTTTGATTGAGGTGAGTTAGTGGATTAGATAACTTGAGTAGATTTTCTGTCTGCAAATAGTTCATTGATGTTGAGATTTTCTGGTTTTTCTAGAAAACTGACTATTCTGTTTACATCATTTGATCTGTGAGAAATGCGTAGCGATGCATCTGAAATATCAGTCCCTCTTCCAGAGCGGCGGCGGAATCTCTTGGTGATTATGGTGGTACGGAGGTATGCGGAAGCGGGGGTTGGTGCTGTTTGATGGTCAGCAGTTGGCGTTTGTTGCACCTCTAACTTGCACCCCCAACGGGATTTGAACCCGTGTTACCGCCTTGAAAGGGCGGCGTCCTAGGCCGCTAGACGATGGGGGCCTGAGACTATCTGAGACTGCCTGTGCAGACTGCCTGTGCAGATTATCAGCCCCACTAGGCAAAGCCATACCAATATTGCGCCAATGTTGCTAGCATGGGCAGAACGCAATTGATGCCGCTAGAAACTAGCTATAGTCGCAAAGGGGGTGGGTCAGCGTGGAGATGGACAACGAGGTTTGGCGTTGGATTTGGACTTGCCTTGCGGTGGCCTTTGCCCTAGCCGAGGTATTTACTGTTGCCTTCTTCTTGCTGCCCTTTGCCATAGGTGCCGCTGCCGCAGCAGTGCTGGGCTGGCTAGATGTTCACATCCTTTGGCAGTGGCTGGCCTTTTTCGCTCTGTCATCGGTGAGCTTTGTGTATCTGCGCCGTTATGTGCGTCGCCAAAATCAGGTGGAGCAACCCAGAGTGGGGGCTTTTCGGCTCATTGATGCTCAGGGCAAGGTGATTGAGCGCGTAGATGAACACGAGATGACTGGCATGGTGCAAATTGGTGGTGAACAGTGGCGCGCAGTAGCCAGCGAGATTATAGAGGTAGACACTCGCGTGCAGGTGACGCAGATTGATGGCACTCGTCTGGTGATTGAACCCGTTACTCGAAACACCCAAGCAGCAGCCAGCCCTCTCACCAACCCTTCCACTACACGGCCAGCTAGCCCAACCAATCCCGAAACATCCGAAACACCTAAGAAAGTCAGGTAACCCCGTATGGCACCAGTTGTAATCTTGTTCCTAGTTGTAGCAGCGGCGTTCATATTGATTGCTGCGCTCGGTATCCGCATCATTCGCCCTTATGAGCGGGGCCTCATTGAGATGTTGGGTCGCTACCAGCGCACGGTAGACTCGGGTTTGCGCTGGATTTTGCCGTTTGTGCAGCGAATCAGCAAGGTGGATATGCGAGAGCGCGTGATAGACGTGCCCCCTCAAGAGGTGATTACCAAAGACAACGTGGTGGTAACTGTGGATGCGGTGATCTTCTTTGAGGCAACCGACCCGGTAAAGCTCAAGTACAACGTGGGCAACTTTCAGCTAGCAGTAACCAAGTTGGCTCAAACCAACCTCCGTAATGTGGTGGGCGACTTAGACCTAGACTCTGCACTCACATCTAGGGAACTAATCAACGGCAAGCTTCGCCAGATTCTGGACGATGCCACCGACAAGTGGGGTACCAGAGTTGTGCGTGTAGAAATCCAGCGCATTGAGCCACCACCCGATGTAACCGAGGCCATGCATCGACAGATGAAGGCTGAGCGGGATCGTCGTGCCATCGTAACCGAGGCTGAGGGCGATAAGCGTTCGGCAATTTTGCGCTCGGAGGGGCAAAAGGAAAGTCAGATTCTAGAAGCCGAGGGCGAGGCAGAGGCCATCAAACGGGTGGCCGATGCTGAGCGTTATAAGTTTGAGACGGTGGCTCAAGGTGAAGCGTCGGCTATTGAGTTGGTGTTCAACGCCATCCATACTGGCGATCCAACCCCCGACCTCATTGCAATTCGCTATCTTGAAGCGCTCCAAAACGTAGCTGATGGGCAAGCCACCAAGATCTTCTTGCCACTAGATACCAGCGGTCTTACCAATGCAGTGGCGTCGTTGTCGGAGATTGCTCGGGCTGGCCAAGGCGAACCAGCTTCTCGGCCTACAGAAAACCAATAGCACTAGGGCGGTTTGGCTACGGAGCTAAGGGTTCGTTTGCCTAGGGCTCGTTGGCCAATGTTGCTACGATGTGTTCTAACAGCCAGCCGAAGAACCAGTAGGCCGATTGCGCCATAGCGTTAGGATCGTCTGCATCTAGTTCTTCTATATCCTCTTGTTGGCTGATATCTAACTGGGTGCCAAGCACGAGGCGCACATCATTAACGGCACCCATCCAATCTTCTAGCTGTTCGCGATTTAGCACACCCTCTTGGGCCGTGTTGGTTGTGTTCTTGAAGCGTTCTATGCGTGTGGCAATCAACTCGCGCCGCACCATATCTTGGAACTCGGCCTCTGCTTCTGGGTCGTTGGGCAAGGCTGTAGGGAACAAGCGAGTCAACATGTCGGCCTGTGAGTCGTCTTCTACAAGTTCTGCTAGTTCAGCCATGAGCTTGGCAATCAGTGCTCGCTCAGCATCTAGCAGCGTTACCTCGTACAAGCCTTCGTCGCAGCAAACTATGGGCGATTGTCTAGGTTGGGACATAATCAGTCGTCGTGTTCCATAGTTGCCCATAGGCCGTGTTCGTGCAGACGAAAAACGTCCATTTCAGCTTTTTCACGGGGCCCGTCGGATACTACGGCACGACCTTTTTGGTGTACATCTAACATGAGCTTGGTGGCTTTTTCTTTGCTATAGCCAAACAGCTTCTGGAAAACAAAGGTGACATAAGACATCAAGTTGATGGGGTCGTTCCAAACGATCACCTTCCATGGCCGGTCGCTAACCACGAACATCTCGTTGTCTGGCTCCCGTATATCTGCCGGGGCTATCTCTACCGGGGCCTCTAATGGAGCAGTGGGGCTCATGCGGTCGCTGCTTTGTCTACAGGCACTGCATTGTTCACAGTTGCTGCTGTGTTGACGGGCGATACCTCATTGACGGGCGCTGCTTTGTTAGCAGGTAGCGGGTTCACAGCAACTGCCGATGAGGCTATAGGCGAGGTTAGAGGGCTTCTCAGGTTTAGCCAGAAGAATACGGTGGCAATCCACAGTAGGGCCGCACCGGCGATATGTATTCCAACTAGCAATTCGGGCACCCCTGTAAAGTACTGCACATAGCCGATTAAACCCTGAGCGAGCGCCACGCCCAACACTGTGCGACTCCAGAATTGAACTCGTTCTGGGGCGTGTTGCAACCGCAGCCACAGCATCAAACCAGCCAACATACACAACAGCGCCACAACCATAGAGCCGTGAACACGGGCAACATCGCTAATGGCCACGTTGATACGTTCGGCATCGACATCTCCGCCGTGGGGTCCTGCGCCGGTTACGATGGTTCCGGTTACGATCACCGCTGAGGTGATGGCCACTAGGGTGTTGCCTAACCATGAACGCAGCTTGATGGTATCGGTGGGCTGCTTTTGGGAGTTCTGCCACGGTTGTTGGGCGTATGAGCGGGGCGCAGAGGCCCTCGCGTGCAGAATAACTGCGTTCCACAACAGCACCATAGATAACAAGAAATGCCCGATCACCAAAACAGGTGGCAACTCGTAGAGCACTACTAGCCCGCCCAAGATGATTTGTGCCAGCACTCCAGCAACGAGGCCCCAAGATAGCCAAACCAGATCGGTGCGCCGGGGCAAACGAAAGTGCGAACCTAGCACTGCGGCGATCACAATGGCTGAAACCAACCCTGTGATCAGGCGGTTGATGAACTCAATCATGGCGTGAACTTCTAGAGGGGCAACTAGCTGGTCGTTGTCGCAGGTAGGCCAGTCGGGGCAGCCCAGGCCCGAACCGGTGAGTCGCACCGCCCCGCCGCTGATGATGATTAACGTCAGCAAAATCAAGGCTCCGAGGGTGATCTTGCGATAAGTGGTGGGTGAAACCTCGACGCGAGTCACGGGGGGAAGTGTACGGGGCATTTGGGATATATGGGGCAGACGGGCTGAATGCTTGTGAATGCTTGGCCCCTAGGCAATTCAAAACATACGCTTGGGAGGTCATGGGTCTTACCCCTCTTCCTACCCACAGCAGATATAGAGTTGCCGAGCCCGATTCGGCAAGCGGCTTGAACTTGCGGGCTCGCCACGTGTGGCGGGTTTGTGGTGCCTACATTGCGCTCACCAAGCCTCGCATCATCGAACTGTTGTTGATAACCACCGTGCCACCGATGGTGGTAGCAAATCGGGGCATTCCAGGGGTGTGGTTGATGGTAGCCACTGTTATTGGTGGCACGCTGGCAGCAGGCGGGGCTAATGCCATCAACATGTACGTGGATCGTGATATAGACCGGCTGATGGAGCGCACCAAAAACCGTCCCTTGGTAACAGGTGAGATTAGAGCCAACAAAGCGTTGGTGTTTGCTATTGCTTTAGAGGTGGTGGCATTTGTGTGGCTGTGGGGCTTTGTAAACCTGCTCAGCGCAACGTTAGCGGTGTCGGCCACGGCGTTTTATGTATTTGTGTACACCTTGTGGCTCAAGCGCAACTCTCCTAGCAACATCGTTATCGGCGGTGCTGCGGGGGCTGTGCCGGTGCTTGTGGGCTGGGCGGCGGTAACCAACACGCTGGGGTGGGCACCGCTGGTGCTGTTTGGTCTCATCTTTTACTGGACACCGCCACATTTTTGGGCGTTAGCCATTCGTTACCGAGACGACTACCTAGCTGCGGGTGTGCCCATGCTGCCTGCGGTAGCGAGCACTCGCACTACGGCACAGCGTATGGTTGCATACACGGTGGTTTTATGGGCATTGTCGTTGGTGTTTGCGCCGGTGGGGGATATGGGTTTTATCTACTTGGGCAGCGCCATTGGGTTAGGAGCGGTGTTCTGCTACATGGCCGTGCAGGTGCTTCGCACGCAAGCTGAGGTGTGGGCAATGAGGCTGTTCTCCTACTCCATCACCTACATTACGTTGCTGTTTGGTTCGATGGTTGTAGATCAGGTGGTTAGAACCGGTGCGTGAACATAGCAGTTGTCTAAGATGTGCGTTTGGTGAGACTCGATGATGCTGGCATTCATGATGTGGGCAATGCGCTCAGCTATGTGTAAAGTTCAGGCGCAACATTTGCTTTGTGGAGCCCAATGACACTCACCGAAACGAGGCCTGAAACCGATCCAGAGCACGCTCGCGCGGCGCTGCCTGCTACCGACCAATCGCCCGCTGCTACATGGGTACCACCTACCGGTTTAGCAGGTGTTTTGGGCACCAGCGACCACACGTTGATCGGTCGAATGTATGTGCTGTTTGCTGTGATGTTTTCGGGTTTGGCACTTGGGTTGGGCTTTTTGATGAGCCTTGAGAAGACCGACATTTCAGCAGTCTATGGTTTTTTCGGCGATGCCAATGAGCTGTTTCAGGTGTTTGGGCTCTACCGCACCACGTTGATTCTTTGCGGGCTGGTGCCACTGTTTTTGGGCCTAGCAACTGCGATTATCCCCAAACAGCTACAAGCCACCACCGTGGCTTACCCTAGAGCATCTGCGGCAGCTTTTTGGATGTGGCTGATTGGCGCTTTCACCCATCTGGTGGCCACCTTTGCCTATGGCGGTTTGGGCTCGCTCCAAGTTGGGGCGGCCCGTGAGGCATCGGTGGAACTCACCGTACTATCTTTGGGGATGGTTGCCTTAGGGCTGCTAGTTGGGGCCGGGGTGATTCTGGCAACTTTGGTTACGCAACGCCCCGCAGGTATGGATTTGTTGCAGATGCCTGCCTTCTCCTGGTCGATGCTGGTGGCCACTGGCGTGTGGCTGTTGTCGCTGCCGGTGTTGTTGGCCAACTTGATGATTGTTTGGGTAGACATGCGCGGGGTTGAGGCCCTGCGTTTTGGGGCTAGCGATGCTCCCTTTGTGCAAGTTTCTTGGGCGTTTGATGCCCCACAGGTGTACGCATGGACGATTCCCTTGTTGGGCATAGCTGCTGAGGTGTTCACATCTGCTCATCGCAGTCGCCCCAAGTTGTTTGAGCCCATGGCAGCTTTGGTGGGTGTTTTTGGGTTTTTGTCGTTCGGGGCATGGGCGCAGAGTTTTTTCAACGATGCCGACTTGTCGGCTGTGGATGCCCACGTGGTGACGGATCAGGTGGTGTTTGTGGCCTATGGGCTGGGCATTGCGCTGGTGGTGCTGGCCTTTTTGGGTTGGTTGGCCTACAACGCAGTTACATCTGGGCAACGCCCCGAGATTTCCCCTCAGTTTGGCTTTGTGGTGTTGGCGGGTGTTTTGTTGACAGCAGCAGTGCTTGCGGGGGTGCTGCGGGTGGCGGGCCCTGCGCTGGGTGTGTTGCGGGAGGCCGATGCAGGTTTGTGGGCTGGCTTCTTTGATGCCATGGACGATCTAAGTACCTCTAGTTTGGTGACGGGGATGATGAACCTAGCGGTTCTAGCAGGGGTGCTGGCGGGGTTGGCGGGTCTATTTCATTGGGCACCTAGAGTGCTAGGCGGTCACATGAGCGAGCCGCTAGGTTTTTTGGCGGTGTTGACATTAGGCGGCGGGGCCCTTTTGTATGGCCTAGCTGATGTGTTGGCGGGCTTCTTCGATCAACCAGATCGTTTCTTTGCGGGTGCCAACCTAGATGCCATTGATGCTGTGAGGTTTGTGGAGTTTTTGAACGTGGTTGGGTTGATGGGGGTCTTTGCGGTTGTGGTTGGGTTTGTGGTTGTGGCGGTGGACCTAGCTTTTAGCGTCCAAGCCAAAGGAGATGGCTAATGGCCGACATTGCCGTTGGTGCCCCGTTGGCCGCTCCGTTACCTCGCCAGCGCACCTTGCTGGTGGGTACAGTGCTAGCTACAGCAGCAACGCTTATGTACTTTGCTGCTCTGTTTGGCGTTTACTTACGAGAGAGAGCCCAAGCAATAGGCTCTGGTAATAACTGGATACCCTCTAGTGCCGATATTCAACTTGCACAGCCATCGGTAGCAGCTTGGACGATGCTGATGTCGGTGGTAACCATGCAGTGGGCGGTGTATTCGGTAGCTCGCAACGATCGCTCTCACGCCATCATCGCCACGTTGGTGACGGCCATGTTCGGGATTTCGGTAATCATCACCACCTCATTTCAGTACACGCAGATGGGCTTGGTGGCAGATGAATCGGTGGCCGCAACCTTGATCTACACCATCTCAGCTTCCCATTTGGCCATGGTTACAGTGGGGTTGGTGTTTTTGGGGCTAATGGCATTTCGAGCATTGGCCACTCAGCGAATCAGCGTTCAAACCGATGGTTTCGTGGCCGCATCTGTATTCTGGTACGCCGTTGTAGTTGTTTACGTCGTCATTTGGACGGCCATCTTCGTGCTTAAGTAGGTCTTTGGTGTTCACTCCCGCATTTCGCCTGTTTTTTGGTTTCACCGCAGCAGCCGTTGCAGCGGCTGCCATCTACGGTGTAGCTAGCGGCAGTGCTGGTGAAACCGAGTACTTCGGCATCTTGAACGTAGAAGCCTGGGTGGGTGTTTTGAGCCTGGGTTACAAGGGCGGCATTGGCGACCACGTTGGCTATATGGTGTTGATGGGGTTTGCGGTGCTGTCGGCAATGGTGGCGTTTTTTCTAGTGGCCTTTAGGGATGCCGATGCTGAGTCGGTGGCTGAACTTACCGATAACGGCCAGATTCCTGCTCCACAAAGCAAGCTTGAAGCTAACTACTGGCCTGCGATTGCAGCCGTGGGCGTTGGGGCTATGGTGTTTGGGCTGGCGGTTAGCCCAACCATATTCGTTATCGGGCTGGTGGTTTTGGGTGCTGCAATCTTTGAATGGATGTTGGCGGCGTGGGCAGATCGTGCTACTGCTGATCCCGATATGAACCGTTATTTACGTAATCGCATCATGCGACCCGTGGAGTATCCAGTGACTGCCGCGTTGGGGATTGCCGTTTTGGTTTTGGCCATGTCGCGGGTGTTCTTGGCCGTGTCCAAGTTCAGCGCCGTGGTGGTGGCAGGTGTGGTGGCTACCGTGATATTTGTGATAGCGGTGGTCTTTGTGGTGGCACCTCGAATCAGTCGTTCTGTGATAGCCGGTACGGTGGCTTTGGCTTGTGTGGGGATATTGGTGGCTGGGGTGATCACCGCTGCCATTGGCTCGCGGGAGTTCCACTATCTTGGCCCGGGCGCAGAACACGGCGAGCATTCCGACGATCACGGTGCAGGTGAATGATGGTGCAAGCAGGAAAGAGGTGTCGATGAGCAGGAACCTCAAGGGTTTGGTCTGGCTTTCTAGCTTGCTGGTGGTGTTTGGTTCTGCGGCCTTGATTGTTGTGGCTATCTTGGTGGACGATCACCACCCGCTGTCCACGCTTTCGCCGGTGGGTCGTCAAGGCAAAGATATAGCAGCGCTTATCAACCCCATCTTTATCGTGGCGGGCGTGGTGTTCTTTTTGGTGCAAGGAGCGGTGCTGGCGCTTTGGTGGCGCTATCGGGTATCTGGTTCTGATACTGGTGACGGAGAGTTCGGTTATTACGACGACGAGGAGTTTCCCACCCAAACCCATGGTAACAACAAGGTAGAGATAGGCTGGACGCTGGCCCCCACAGTGCTCTTGGCTGTTATATCGGTGTTTACTCTGATAACGCTGTTTGCTTTAGACGACGTAGAGGCATCAGATGAAGAGATGGTGGTGACGGTTGTGGGCCAACAGTGGTGGTGGGAGTACCAATATCACCTAGATGGCAACACATCCACTCCTCCAGACATCGTTACAGCTAACGAGTTGGTAATGCCCGTTGGTGTGGATATTCCGTTGGACATCAAATCTCGTGATGTAATCCACTCCTTTTGGATACCCAAACTGAACGGCAAGCGAGATGCCGTGCCTGGGCGCTCGCACGATTGGGTAATTCAATCAGAAGAAACAGGGCGCTTTAGGGGCCAATGTACCGAGTTCTGCGGTCTAGCCCATGGCTATATGAAGATGGTTGCAGTAGTTCTTACCAAAGAGGATTTTGCCGTTTGGCGAGACAATCAGATCGCTCCTGCGGAGATGCCTACAGAGGGTACGGAGGCTCATGCGGGTTGGCAGGTGTTTAGTCAGCAGTGCGCTAGCTGTCATGTGGTGAACGGGGTAACCTCAGCGGCCAATCGAGGAGGCGAAAGCACCGAGCCCGATACTTGGGCCATCTACCAAGAACACAGTAGTAACGATGCTGGCGCTTATCTCGGCCAAGACACGCTTGTAGCAGGGGCTGCCCCCAACCTCACCCATCTTATGACAAGAGGCACCTTTGCGGGTTCTTGGTATGACTTGTACTTAGATGCTGGTAACCATATTCCTTATTTAGATTTAGCTGATGGTGGCACTTTGAACAGGGGCGAGCTAGAGGCTTGGATATACAACGCTCCAGAGCGTAAGCCCGCCGCTGCAAACGAACTGCGCGGCATGCCAGCTCGCACCAGCTTGAGCCCTCAAGATATCGACAACGTTGTGGCCTTTATGTCCACCTTGGATTGACCTTAAATGAGCATCACCCAACGAACCATCACAGATCCAGCCACTATAGGCACAGAAGATAAGCTAGCTCTGCCTGCTGGCCCCGCTGTAGCAACCCGTCCTTTGGGCGTGTTCAGTCGTCCTCAGGGTAGTGAGGGTTGGACAAGTTGGTTGTTTACCGTAGACCACAAGCGCATCGGCATCATGTACGGGGCGGCTGCGCTGTTCTTCTTTTTGGTGGGAGGCGCTGAGGCTCTGTTCATCCGTTTGCAGTTAGCCACCCCCAACGGCTCTGTGATTGGGGCTGGAACCTACAACGGAGTTTTCACCATTCACGGTGTGACCATGGTGTTTTTGGTGATCATGCCCATGGCTGCGGCTTTCGCAAACTATTTGCTACCGTTACAAATAGGGGCTCGTGATGTGGCTTTTCCTCGTCTCAATGCCTTTAGCTTTTGGTGTTTCTTGGGCGGGGGTGTGCTGCTCACCTCTTCAATATTCATTGGCGGTTGGTTTCAGAACGTACCCGATGCGGGATGGTTCAACTACGCCCCCAACAGTGGTGTGTTGTTCTCACCGCATAAGGGTGTAGATTTTTACGCCGTAGGGTTGCAGATAACTGGTATTGCTTCGCTTGTTAGCGCTGTGAACTTGATCGTGACGGTGTTAAACATGCGCGCAAAGGGAATGAGCTTGTTCCGAATGCCGGTGCTTACCTGGATGCTGTTGATTACGCAGTTCTTGTTGCTGTTTGCTTTGCCTGTGATCACGGTGGCGCTGTTCTTGTTGATGTTTGACCGGCTGTGGGATGCCAACTTCTTCAATGTGGCTGCTGGGGCAGACCCGCTTTTGTGGCAGCACTTGTTCTGGATATTTGGACACCCAGAGGTGTACATATTAATTCTGCCTGCTTTTGGGATCGTGTCGGAGATAATCCCAACCTTCTCTCGCAAGCCCATATTTGGCTACCACTTTATGGTGGCCTCGGGTATTGCCATTGGTTTTATGGGTTGGGGTGTGTGGGCTCACCACATGTTTACCTCTGGAATGGGGCCTTTATCGGTAGCTGCGTTTTCGGTGTCTACCATGTTTATTGCCGTACCCACAGGTGTGAAGATACTAAACTGGTTGGCCACGATGTACCGGGGTCGACTGCGATTTACCACCCCAATGTTGTATGCCGTAGGAGTGGTGTCGATGTTTACCATTGGCGGGCTTTCGGGTGTTACCCACTCCATCGCACCATCTGACACTCAGCAAACCGACACCTACTACATCGTGGCGCACTTTCACTATGTGATCTTTGGTGGGGCGCTGCTTGGGCTTTTTGGAGGCTTTTATTTCTGGTGGCCCAAGGTGTTTGGTTACATGCTGAATGAAGCGTGGGGTAAGGCCAGTTTTTGGATAATGCTTATTGGTTTTAACTTCACCTTTGGGCCTATGCATATATTGGGATTGCAGGGCATGTCGCGACGCATTGCCACCTATCGGGCCGATGAGGGGTTTGCGTTTTGGAACATGGTGGCCACCATTGGTTCGTTTGTAATTGCTGTGGGTGTGCTGATGTTCTTGTGGAACGTGTTCTTTAGCACTAGGGCTTGGCGCAGAGCCGGAAAGCCCGATGTAGGCCCCGATCCGTGGGATGCCCGTGGCTTGGAGTGGATGACGGCCTCTCCTACCCCAGAGCACAATTTTGATACCGACATTGAGGTAGAGCGTTTTGACGACTTTTGGCATCGCAAGTACGGTCGCAACGAGCAAGGTCGGATTGTGCGGGCTGCAAAAGCTGAAGACATAGCTCACGACGGAAGCAATACCAATGTGCATTTGCCTTCGCCGTCTTATTGGCCCTTAGTACTAGGTGGAGGCATTTCGTTGGTTGGCTACGGGCTTATATTCAACCTCTGGATTGCGGCACTTGGCTTGGTGTTCTTGGTAGGTGCTTTGTACGGCTGGTGTTTGGAGCCTGCAGACGACCCAGATGCAGTTCATAGCCACGGCGCAGGCCATGACGATGACGATCATAGTGATCTTCATAGCAAACCCGTTGCGGCTGAAGCCTCGCACGCTGAACCAGACCCAGACCCAGATTCTCAGAACGAGGCGGTAAGCAGTGGCTGATGTGTTGATGTCTGAAGCTCAAACCACTGATGAGGCTCACCACTCCAGTACGGGCTTGTCCAACGAAAAGTTGGCGATGTGGGTGTTTTTGGGGTCGGAATGTTTGCTGTTTGGCGGCCTTATATCTACTTACATGTTCAACAAAGATCGCATCGGCCCCGATGACATAGGCCCTAGTGATGTTTTTGACATTCCGTTTACCTCGGTTAGCTCTTTTGTGCTGCTGATGAGCTCGCTAACCATGGTGTTTGCTGTTTCGGCGATTACCAGAGGCGACCTGCGCAGCAACCGTATCTGGCTAGCCACTACCGCGGCACTAGGGGCGGTTTTCGTAGCAGGGCAGGTATATGAGTTCACGGCTTTTTACAGCGAAGGTCTTGGCTTTACCACCAACTTGTTTGGGTCGGCGTTTTATGCCCTTACCGGTTTCCACGGAGCGCACGTAACCATCGGCATTATCATGTTGATGTCGCTGTATGTGATGTCTTTGCGCGGCAACTTAACTTCTGAACGAGCTGAGACCGTAGAGATCATCGGTTTGTACTGGCATTTTGTGGATGTCGTTTGGATCGTAATCTTTACGATCGTCTACCTCTTCCCGCAGTAGGATCACCTATGTCTACCGTAAACCCCCCACAAACCGATACCCCTAACATGTCAACACCTGTACAGCCAGCCGCGGAAGCTGCCACAAGCGCTACAGGTGTCACCGAAGCTAACGGTTCTCACGCTCATCCCACCGACTGGCTTTATGTAAAGGTGGCCATCGCTTTGGCGCTGCTTACCGCGTTTGAGGTGTTCACCTACTTTGAGTCGGTTCACGGTTGGAGCGATACGGCGCTTATCGTCATGTTGGTAGCCATGATGGTGCTGAAGTTTTTTTTGGTGGTGGCCTTCTTTATGCATCTCAAGTTTGATGCTCCGATATTTTGGCGACTGTTTGTTTTCGGGGTAGTGCTAGCCATGGTTATATACATGTTGATGCTCACCGCGTTTCGCTACTGGTAAGAATCTGCCGGTAGACATCTGCTCGCACTGCATTTTTTTGTAGCAATGGCTTTCGCTGCCGACACCAACATCTGGCGTTACCAACCTCACGCCGAGGTATGGGTGATTCTGATTGGCGCTGCGGTTTTGGCTTGGTATGCGGTTCGGGTAATTGCCCCCAAAGCTGCTCCGGCATCTGAGCCTGCATTTACTCCTAAGCACACTTTGGCTTTTGTGTGTGCAATGTTGACGTTGTGGGTTGCTAGCGACTGGCCTATGCACGACATTTCAGAGGAGTACTTGTATTCGGTACACATGATTCAGCATCTGCTCATTACCTTTGTGGTGCCCCCGCTGTTGTGGGCATCTATTCCTGAATGGCTAGCCCGGCTGTGCATTAGTGGAGATGGCAGCGTTGGAGTGTGGGTACGGCGCTTATCCCGTCCTGTGCTTGCAGGGGTGTTGTTCAATTTCATGGTGGCGATTAGTCATATTCCCTGGGTAGTAAACACCTCCGTAGAAAACGGTGCCTTACATTATTTTGTACACTTGTTGTTGTTTGCTGCGGCTTTGGCGATGTGGCTGCCGGTGTGTGGGCCCATTGCAGAGTTACAAATGCGTCCACCGGCCAAGATGGTGTACTTGTTTTTGATGTCGGTTGTGCCTACAGTGCCGGGCGGCTTTTTAACCTTCGCTCAAGATGCGGTTTACAGCGCTTATGATCATCAGGTGCGGCTATGGGGCATTGGTGTGCAAGCCGATCAGCAAGCTGCTGGTCTTATCATGAAGTTAGTGGGCGGCATGTACCTTTGGGCTTGGATAGGCGTGCTGTATTTTTCTTGGGCTACTCGTCAACAACGTGCCGAGCACCAACCACGTTTGGTTACCAAGCCTGTTGGCGCTGTGACCACAACTGAGCGTCAAGTTGTTACAACCGATTCGCAATGATTGATCTGAGCCGCATACGCAGCGACTATGAGGCTGTACGCGCCGCGCTAGCGCGTCGCGGTATAGATCTATCAGAACTAGAACAGGTTGCTGTGCTAGATGGTAAGCATCGCAATCTCACTACAGAGCGTGATGCAGTGCGTCACAGGGTTAAGCAGTTGTCTAAACAGGTGGGTCAACTCAAGCGTCAAGGCTTAGATGATCAAGCCGATGCTTTAGCTGAGGAAAGTCGTGAGCAAGGTGAGCAGGAAAAGGTGTTATCTGGTGAAGTTGACGCGTTAGCCGAACAAGTGCGCCAGTTGTTGTTACGTATTCCCAATTTGCCTTCATCTGATGCTCCCGATGGTGCCGGTGAAGCTGATAACCCGGTGCTGCAGGTACATGCTCTGAAGCCCGATTCTTATGGCCCACACCAACGGGTGCCTCACTGGGAGTTTGCCGTTGAAGCCGGATGGCTAGACATGGAGCGGGCGGCCAAGCTGTCTGGCTCTATGTTTGCGATGCTGCGGGGGCCGGGTGCGGCGCTGGCTAGGGGTTTGGTGCAGTACGGGCTGGATCGCAACGCAGATAGCTATGAGGAGATTCGTCCTCCTAGCTTGGTGTCTAGCCATGTGATGGTTTCTACGGGGCAGCTGCCCAAGTTCGCTGATGATGCTTACTGCTTGGAGCGCGACGATCTTTGGGCTATTCCCACGGCTGAGGTGCCGCTTACTTCGTTGGCATCTGGTGAGATTCTGGAGGAGGCGGATTTGCCTTGTCGTTTGATGGCACACACGTCTTGTTATCGGCGCGAGGCGGGTTCTGCTGGGCGAGACACCCGTGGTTTGTTGCGGGTACATGAGTTTGACAAGGTGGAGATATTGGCATACGCCACCCCTGAACAAGCTCCAGCTATCCATGCTGAGATTCTAGAGCGAGCTACTGCGGCTGTTGCTGAGTTGGGTTTGGCTTATCGCATAGTAGACATTTGCGCTGGTGATTTAGGTCAAGCGCATCATCGTTCCTGGGATGTGGAGGTGTATGCACCAGGGGCCGATCAGTGGTTGGAGGCTTCGTCGGTATCGTGGTACTCCGACTATCAGGCTCGCCGTGCCAACCTTCGTTTTCGGCCCACCAACGAAAAGGGCACCAAGCACCTCCATACCTTGAACGGGTCAGCGCTTGCCGTGCCACGGGTGTGGGCTGCGTTAGTGGAAACCTACCGCCAGCCAGACGGCTCAGTACAAATCCCCGAACCCCTACGCCCTTACCTGCACCGTAACACCCTCTAAGCCATCTGTGGGTTGGTACCGCAGGGCCATCCACGAAGCGCCCCCGGCAGGATTCGAACCTGCGACCTGATGATTAGAAGTCAACTGCTCTGTCCCGGCTGAGCTACGGGGGCGGGTAATTATGGATGTGGTTGTGGGGGAGCGGGTGACGAGAATCGAACTCGCGTCATCAGCTTGGAAGGCTGGGGTTCTACCACTGAACTACACCCGCA
>JAPOTT010000032.1:168626-183798 GCA_026709025.1 bacterium | reverse complement strand
AAGGACGGCTGATTACGTCTTGGGTTACATTTTGGGGATGGCCAGGGAGAGCATTTCTGGGACGTGTTGGAACTCTAGGCGTTTGGTTTCGCCTAGGTAGTCGCCGTCTATCTGATAGGGGAATGCCACATCGCTTGTCACAACTGCGCTGGTAATGTCGTCACGGGAGTGGACGTGGCGGCGGTCGGCTACTGGCTTGCCAAACCCTAAAGCGCTAGCGGTAACTCTAAGAAACCTTGTTGCTCGTAGCGAGCGCAGGCTCACAACCGATAAGGCCCGATCCAGCGTTGCTGCCGGAGCCACTGTGAATGGGCGGGTGCCCAAGTAGGTGTATGGGTCTTGGTTCAAGAAAATGGAGAACACTGATTCTGCGGCTTCACCATCGGGGTAATACACCATAAAGCGGGGCTTGGAGCGGTCGTAATGGCGCATCCAGGTATCTAGCGCAGCAAACCCGAACAGAGCGTGGTTGGCATAACGCTTCAACCCGGCCCGTCGTTCCACTTGAGCTACCACCGCAGCGTCGTATCCCACGCCAGTATGGAACAAGAAGTACCTGTCGTTCACCTGGCCTAACCCAATGCGACAGATGTTGCCTGCTGCCAGCGTTTCCAACAAGATGGCCGCAGCCTCTACTGGATCTTCAGGCAGACCTATGGAACGCACAAACACGTTGGTAGACCCACCTGGCAGCGGAGCTAAAGCCACAGACGAGCCTGCTAAACCGTTAACAGCCTCATTGAGGGTACCATCACCCCCTAGCACTGCCACCGCATCGTACCCCTCGGTTACTGCATCATGCGCGAGGCGCGAGGCATGGCCCCTCCGGTTGGTGGAGGCCAGCGCCACTTGGTGGTCGGCTGCTAGCGCCTTTTGGATCACCACCTGGGTTCTGTGGTTCACCGAAGAGGCGTGCGGGTTTACAAGCAAGAGAATCTTCAGACAAGATAGGTTACCTGTTTTGTTGTTCGGTTTTTAGCTATTGCAGGTTGAGTGAAACACTAAAGGCATGGACATAGTCGTCTGCGTAAAACAAATCCCCGATCCTGCCGATCCTGGGGAACTAAATCCCGAAACCAAAACCCTCAAAAGGGACATGAAGCTCATCATGGACGAGTCGGATTCCTACGGCGTTGAGATGGCCTTACAGCTTCGCGACGCAGCAGGAGAAGGCGAAGTGACCTTGGTGTCGATGGCCCCGCATGAGGAGGTGAACGGCTTGCGCTCGGGCCTTGCAATGGGCGCAGATAAAGCCATCTTGGTAAGCGACGAGGCGTTGGCAGGTAGCGATGCCTTAGGCACTGCCAAGGTGCTAGCAGCCGCCATTGGCAGAACCCAAGCAGATTTGGTGCTTGCCGCTACTGAATCCTCCGATGGTTACACCGGAACCGTGCCCGAACAGATCGCAGAGCTGATGGGGTTGCCTTCGGTCACCTTTGCTAAAGAGATCAAGACCGAAGATGGTGAGGTGCTGGTGAAGCGCCAAACCGAGGCCGGTTACGATGAGGTGCGTTGTCCGATGCCCGCTGTGGTGTCGGTGACTGCTGGGGTGGTGGAACCTCGCTACCCGTCATTCAAAGGCATCATGGCAGCCAAATCCAAGCCGATGGATCAGGTGAGCGTGAGCGATTTGGGTATCCAAGCAGATAAGGTGGGCTGGGCTGGTGCTGGGCAAGAGATTACCGATGTGAGCCCGGCACCTGAGCGTGAGGCGGGCGAGATCATCACCGATGAAGGTGAGGGCCACCAGAACATCGTGGCGCTCCTAGAAGAGCTACGGATCGTCTAGGAGTGACGGATCGTTTAGCAACAATTAGCTAGCAAACAAGCCAACCGTGGTCGAGCAATTAGCTAGCAAACAAGCCAACAGCAAGAAAACAGTTAGCCAACAGGTTAGGAGCGAACAATGGGAACGATTTGGGTTTATGCCGAAGCATCTGATGGTAAGGTGGCTTCAATCACCTTAGAGATGCTGAGTCGTGCCAGAGAATTGAGCGACACGGTAGAGGCAGTTGTGGGTGGTGCGGGGGAGCCGGTGGCCGCTGAGTTGGGGGCCTATGGTGCTTCCACCGTACATGCCACCGGCGATCTAAACGGCGGGCTAGCAGGGCCTGCGGTGGCATCGGCAATGGCAGAAGCCATAACCGCTGGTGCTGCTCCCGATGCCATTTTGTTTGGTACCACGTATGACGGACGCGATGTGGCCGGGCGTTTGTCGGTCAAGTTGAACGCTCCGGTTATTACTAATGTGGTAGAGCTACAGTCTGAGGGTGGCTCGCTGGTGGGTACAGAGCCTGTATTTGGTGGCACCGTTAACGTTCGTACTCGTTTTAGTGGAACTGCTGTACGCCTGTTTTTGATACGGCCTAAGTCTTTTGCGGCTGAGGAATCTGGTGGTGGCCCTGCAACGGTGTCGACTTTGGCGGTGCCCGATTTGGGGGTGACCGGTACAGCTAGAGTAGTGGATTGTTTTGCAGAGGAATCCACCGGGCCAAAGCTGGATGAAGCTGGGGTGGTGGTATCTGGGGGTAGGGGCCTCGGTGAAGCTGAGAAGTTCGCTATGATTGAGGAGCTAGCCAAGCTGTTAGGCGGTGCGGCAGGGGCTTCGAGGGCTATTGTGGATGCCGGTTGGGTGCCCTATTCCCATCAGGTTGGGCAAACCGGCAAGGTGGTCAAGCCCGATGTGTATTTGGCGTGCGGTATCTCTGGCGCTACTCAACACATGGTGGGGATGAAGGGATCTAAAACCATAATCGCCATCAACAAGGATGCAGAGGCACCTATTTTTGGGGTTGCCGATTTAGGCATAGTGGGCGACGTTCACAAAGTGTTACCCAAGCTAATTGAGGCTCTTCAGGCTCGCAGTTAGCACCAATGCTTGTTCACTGCGTGGCTTGTTAACTGCGTAGCTCCAATCAAACCAGTGGCCAGGGGTGACGGTGTCCACTGGGATCTGAGGGGAAGCAACCGCTAGCTAGCAACACCTCTGCACGGTGCAAGAGGGCCTCGCACTCTGCGGCGGTTAGCAATTCGACCACCTCTGAAGGTGGGCCCTGTGTGATGAGTTTGGAGATGTCTTGGGCAAGGTTGGCTGGTAAAGTTTGGCCTGCCCAGTCCCAAATCACGGTGCGTAGTTTGAACTCGTCGTGGAAGCTCAACCCGTTGTCTATGGCGTACAACTTCAGGTTGTTGCCCAACAAGATGTGACCTGCTTTGCGGTCGGTGCTGTTGATCACAATGTCATAAGCGCACAATCGCTGAAACCAATCTTGGTAAGCAGGGTTTTCACACATAGTGAAGTAGTGCTCTTGGTAGTTGGATGCCACGAAGAGTTGCACCGATCCCTCCCCGAACGGCCCGTCTCGCAATACCGTAGGCGGAACTAAATCCCAGTTCAGCCAATGAGATAGTCGGTAGGCAGCGGTTTCTCGTCTGTGCAGCCCAGAGGGGAAGTCCCACAAGGGGCGCTCCCCTTTAATTGGCTTGTAGACACCGTGAACCTGAGGCGCTGATTCTGGCTGGGAGTCCATCTTCTGGGAGTCCATATCCTCAGCAGGGCTTATGCGCACAAGGAAGGTCATGTTGGAGCTCCACGGCATCCTCCCTAGCACTTCTAGGGTGCCGGTGTTGAGCAGCGCTATCGCTATGTGTAGGGGAACTGAGGCACCTGTAGGTAAATCTTGGGTCACGATGAGTTAGTGCGAAGAGCTAGCGTTAGTTGTAGCAGGCACACCATGAGCCGTCACCGTTAAGCGGTGCACCGCAGTAACGACATGGTGGCCGGCCCGATGAAACTACCTGTTGGGCTCGGGAGATGAAGCTAGCTACTTGGTTGCGGGTTAGAAACAGCCGGGCTGAGGCAGGGTCTGTTGGGTCGTCTTTATCTTGCATCTCGGCGATGAACAAGTGCAGCCGGTCGGTTTTGCGGTCGTAGCCGATGCCGATGTCACCCACCGTGAACTGCACCTCTTCTGGTTCGATCAAGCCAATGTCTGCTTCGGGTACGATCGAATTAATGTCTTCGGTGGTTTCCTGCAATGCGCTAGCAAGGTATGCAGCTAGTGCCGCTACCTGTTGTTTTTCCATCTTCAGCGAAACCAACAAGCCCGATACACCGGCTTGCAAGTAAAAAACTCGCTGTCCGGGGGGCCCTACAGTGCCCACCGTAAAGTGTTCTGGGTTGGTCAATTCAAATGAATCGCTCATGATGGCACCAAAGCGGTGAGGTTGCCGGTGTTGTTTACAGCTAGCACGAGGGGGCCGTTTTGGCTGTAGACGATAGCGGTTACAGAACAGGGTGAAACTACGATTCGTTGGAACATATCTAGATGAGCTCCTGAAGCATGCGACACGGCAGCCTTTATAGTATCGGCATGGGATACTGCCACCACAGTACCTCCGGGGTGTTTGCTGCAAAGCCACAGAGCTGCTGTGTTGATGCGGTTTTGCATGTCTGTGAAAGATTCGCCTTTGGGGAAGCAAAAGGTGCTGGGGCTGTTCTGCACTTGGTTCCAGTCGCGGCGGCGGCGTAAATCTGCTAGGCGGCGACCTGTCCACTCGCCGAAGTCGCATTCGTTGAGGTCTTCAAGCACCTTCACATTGCGACCTACTGCTTTGGCGATTGGTGCAGCCGTTTCTTGCGCCCGTTCCATCGGCGAGGCATATACTGCCGCAATTCGCTTGCTGCCAAGAGCCGCTATGCGTTCCGCAGTTAGTTGAGCCTGTTGTTGGCCCAACTCGCTCAGGTGCAACCCTGTGGCTCGCCCTGGCAAGATTGAACCCGTGGTTGGGGTTTGCCCATGGCGCACGAATAGCACGGTTGTGGGTTTTGGGGATTTGGGTTTGGGGGATTTAGCAGCCATCGTTAGTTACTATCCTTGCAGCTTATGGACTCTCTTGAGGAACTTGCTAGCGACATAATTGACTGTAGGGCGTGTCCTCGTCTAGTTGCGTGGCGGGAGGAGATAGCAGCCAACAAAAGGGCTTCTTTTCGGGAGTGGACATATTGGGGGCGGCCTGTGCCCGGTTTTGGTGACCCTAATGCAGGCATCGTGGTGGTGGGTCTGGCACCTGCGGCTCACGGGGCTAACCGCACTGGACGCATCTTCACTGGAGACCGTTCGGGCGATTTCTTGTATGCCTCGCTGCATCGCATGGGCTTAGCCAACCAAGCAGAATCCACCCACAAATCAGATGGGTTGATGCTGAGCGGTGTTTATGTCACCACGCCAGTAAGGTGCGCCCCGCCGCAGAACAAACCTACAAGTGCTGAGCGGGATGCTTGTCGCCCGTTTTTGGTGCGTGAGTTTGAGTTATTGAAGCAAGCGAAGGTGTTTGTGGCATTGGGGGCTGTTGGTTATGGGGCCATAGCCCAAGAACTGGGGGTGAAGCCGCGGCCCAAGTTTGCCCACGGCCTAGAAGCGGCTGCTGGGGGAGGGCGTACTGTGCTGTGCTCTTATCATGTGAGCCAGCAGAACACCTTTACCGGCAGGCTCACCCCGCAGATGTTAGATGCGGTGTTTGGCCGTGCTCTGGAGATAGCCAGCTAAACCAGCACAGATAGCCGGTGAGGGTTCGCGTATAGCGGTTTGCAAAAGGTAGCGTTGAGGACGTGTTTAAAATCCGTTTAATAACATTGTTGGGAGTGCTTGTGCTGTTGCTAGCAGCCTGTGCAAACTCGGGTGCCCCAACCTCCTATAGCGATCAGTTAGCCGAATATCAGGGGGAACCCAATGTGAGCTTGGCTGAGCGCAACTACCGAGAAGGATGTGAGCAATCAGGTGCAGACGACATTGAGCAGCGGGTGAAAGACAACATTGTTGAGGTGTGTAAGTGTTCTTACGACGGTATTCGTGAGAACCTAACCTTTGAGGAGTTTAAAGACCTAGACGACGATCTGCGCAGCAACATCAACGCTGATCTGGGTAATGAGGTAGCGCAGATTATACGAGGCTGCATTCTCACCGAAGCCGGGCTTGGCTAGTCGGGCACTTGCCCTATATTCCGTTTGTCCCTATATACCTGTTTGTTCTTAGACCCTTACCCGAACCGTAGATTCTGCCCATTTGGGCCAGCGCTCGCGGCTCTTGGCAGCCAGCTTATGCATAAGGGCTACTGCGGCAGGGTCATCATCGCCCGGGCGGGTTTGGATTACACCGTCTTGGAGCATGGCGTTGACAATCGCTCTGCCCAACTCGGTGCGTACTATTGTGAGGGTCCAGTCGGTGGCGTTGCCGATGCCGCCAGTTGAAATGTCGGCATGCTCTGCGGCGAAGTCGGGGCAGTGATTACAGCCTTCACGTGTCCAAGCGTGACATTCCTTGAGGTTGATTTCGTGGTAGTCACCGTTTTTCATCCACACCTGAAATACGCCCTTGATGTTCATCTTGGCGATCTGATCTGTAGGTAGGCCGTACTTCACCCAGAAGAGTTCCTCAAAGATGGAGTCGTCGAAGCTCTTAGAGCACAACAGACCTATGTTCAACTTGATAGGGCGACCCACCTTACCCACCTTGCGGTTCCACATCACCGGGCCGATGGAGGTTTGACAGCTCATGCCAACCAGGGCCAACTGTGTGAGCCCTTTGGCTTTGGCCTCCGGGTAGGCCAGGGTATTGGCGGAGTAGGTGTAGCGGCTGCCTGCGCCGCGCAGCACCTCATCCCGGTTGGTGGCGAGCCCGGGCACCGCCTTCCAGCCCGCAGCATCGCCGCCCTCCAAAAAAGAGGTTAGAGCACCGTCAATGATGTTATTCTCCAGGCACCAAATCAAGATGGCAGACACCAGCCCACCGTCTTGGCCCACCTCATAAACGAAGTCGTCGCTAGCGCGCACCAGCATTATGTCGCTGTAGATTCCGGCCACCTCATCGGCCGAACGTACGCGTCCGAACAGGTGATCGTCGGCCTCGGTTTCCCAAGTCCGAAAGCGTGGACAAGCCCTAGTGCAGGAGGTACAGCCCTTTTGGCCGTGGATGCAATCGGAGATGCCCAGTTCGTCTTCCAAATGGAATGGCCGGTACTGCCCTGGTTCGTGCTTGTAGCCGATTACATCGTGCGGGCAAGCAATCACGCAGCCCGCACAGCCAGTACACAGCCCAGAGTCGATCACCTCCTCATACAACTCCCTCCACTGATGCGTCCAGCGGGCCTTAGCTTTGCCCGAAGACCCTGAAGACCCTACTGGAACCGCGTTTGCTGCTGTATTAGTCACTGTTGTATCGGCCACCGGCGTATCGGCCACCGGCGTTTCCGGTGAGGTTTCAACTGGGGTAGTACTTGTTGCATCTGCCACACCCCGATACTACTCACAGATACCTCGTGGCTTCGCACACAGCACCTGATACTGCACCTTTAGCGACCATTAGCATTATGCGGAGATTCCGAGGTGATTGAGGAACATCATGCGGTTGCATTGCGACATCTGGGCGGTGATCTGTAATCAAGAGGCTATATAGTCAAGGTATGGATACAGGTACGTTTACCCCTGCTACTGGCATTTATCGTGACCTATATAGCGGATGTGAAGCCTATGTAGAGCAAGGTTCAGTGCTGCCAGCAGGCCCTGACAACGCTGACGCTAAGTGGTTTCTTGTTCATGCTCTTGACGATAGTTGGATGCGGACAGGGGTTGAGCAGGAAGAAGTTGTTACGGTCACCTTCCTTGCTGACTATCTTTGTTGGGACTATCTTGAAGCTGCTAGGCAACAACCCGCTTGGCACAATCTTGAGTGGACAAAGAAGGGTGCGTTATTGACGTTGCGTTACAACCAAGTAGCCGATTGGGTGCAGGTGTTCAGTAACGTCGCTAATTGGTCGCTACGAGATAATATGCAGGCTGCTGTCAGGAGAATCCCAGCTAGTGCTGCTAAATCGCTTGAGCGGTTACTAGCCGCTTACACTGAAGCTGTACTAGAAAGGTCTGAAGAGAGCTAGTTTTTATATGATTGTCTCTCAACTTGTGCCTACTTTGAAGAATATATTTCAGGTATGTTTGTGGGTTTGGCGGTGGCAGGTGGGGCAGAGGAGAGTGAGGTTATTGATGTCGGTTGTGCCGCCGTGTTCCCAGGGGATGATGTGGTGGATGTCGCAGCTGCTAGCGCGTATTCCACATGAGGTGCAGCGTTTGTCTCGTTTGTAGAGGGCGAGCCGTTGGGCTTTGGTGTGTTTTCGACGTGTACGCCCAACATAAAGAGGTTGGGCTTTGCTGTTGAAGATCATTGGCAATATCTCCGCTTCACAAGCTAGGCGGCGGATTTCGTCTAGGCCGATTGGTGTGCCGTCTATAAGCCCTGCGGCTGTTAGCTGACCGGTGATCGCATCATAATCAGCTGTGAGAATAATGGTGGTTGCCTGTGGTGCAGGCCCATAGGTGTTGTTTGGGGCTATGTTGTTGTCTCGACTTTGGTTAGGCTTGTCCGTGTCTGAAGCGTCATTCGTGTGTGAATTATCCATCTCAGCGCTGTTTCCTGCGGGTTTGCTGTGGCTGGTTATGAGCTGTACTAGCGCGTCAGCGTTGCGCTGTTCAAAAGTTCGCTCAACACCAGTTTGAAAATCGTGTTTGAGCATGCGTGTGGTCAAAGCGTCCATAGCGGTTTTTACCCGCTCACCCGCTAGGTGGTCTAGTTCGGCGTGCAGGATAACCATGTCATTGTCACCGTTAAAGATCTTGGCGGTGCGCCGGGCACGTTGTTGTTCGGTGGGGTTTAACCCTGTAGCAGCCAAGCGTTTGGTTTCCCACTCAGCTAAGGTGTCTTTGAACACATCTGGGTTTTGTTGCACACCAACAGCCAGCAAATCCAGCTGCTCATCGATTGTCATGGGAGCCCGACCGTGCGAAGCAGCCATCAACTCAGCATGATCCATGGTGATCCAACCATCTTTAGCTGCTCGCATTACATCGGGCATAGCTCTAAGCCCGGTAGCAGTACTAGCTTGACGGCGTGCCTTGTACGCAGGCAAATCGAACTGCTTACAAACAGACATCACTGCTTCTTCGCCTTCAAGTTCACCCAACTTTACTAACACTGCGCTCAGGTAGCTTTCAACCTGTTGGCGAAAAGCATTAGCCCGTACAGCCAACATTACAAGCTCTCCAGCATCACAATCCGCAAAGTCTGCAAAATCAAAACCTGTAGATACAGGGGCATGAGCACTCACAGGATCTGTGATGTTTGGTTCAGTTCTGGCTGGTAAGCTATCTTCAAACTTCATGCCCGTAAGTATACAAGCACTCTATGACAAATCAACCTAAAATCACCTATATTGTAAAGGTTTTTTCTTAAAATACTGTTAGCAAGATGCTTATTAGTTCAAGCACTACTGCTACTTGAAGTACAAGATCTTACTCAGCAGTTCTGACAGTTAGTCTACGTTGCCTAGAGTTCTATAAGCCCCATCGGTGGATATGCGACACATACAGGCCGGCTATTATCGCCATTCCTAGCGCTACTTCGTTTGTGTTTTACAGGGTGTTGTGGGGTGGTGCTTGCTTTGGAGTCTGTGTATGGGGTTTGGGCACTGTTGTAATGGGTGATCTTACTATTTTTGTTTCACTGCTTAGGTTTGTATTTGGAAATGGTTGTTGGGGTCTGACAAGGTATAGAGCTGATGAGCGCTGATTCTAAGGCAATGGTGCAGAAACTTTGGGGTTTTTGCGACGTGCTACGGGACGATGGCTTGTCTTATGGGGACTATCTGGAACAGCTTACCTACCTTTTGTTTTTGAAGATGGCTGATGAGCAGTATGAGTTGATGGGGGGGGGGGGGGGGCAGCAGGGTGGTGCCCATTGGATATGACTGGCCCACGTTGTTGAACCGGTCGGGCGAGCAACTGGAAGCCCAATACAACAACACTCTGGCCAAGCTGGGCCAGTATGACGACATGTTGGGTGTGGTGTTTCGCAAGGCTCGCAATCGCATACAGAACCCGGCCAAACTGGAGCAGTTAATCAAGGAGTTCATCGACCAGCACGAGTGGATGAGCTATGACGCTGATCTCAAGGGCGAGGCTTATGAGGGGCTGATTGAGAAGACTGCCCAAGAGGGTGCGAGGGGAGCGGGACAGTACTTCACTCCCCGAGCCCTTATTGATGCCATCGTGGATGTGATGCTGCCTGAGCCGGACCAGCGTATCTGCGATCCGGCCTGTGGTACCGGTGGCTTCTTTCTCGGAGCGTATCAGTCAATCGTGAAACGTTTCCCAAATCTAAGTTCTGAACAAGCCGCCCACCTGCGCTCTGGTGCCTTTACCGGCTGGGAGATTGCCGATCTGCCGGGTCGTCTGTGTGCTATGAACCTGCTTTTGCATGGTATAGAAAGCCCAGATTCCGACTCGCCTATTCATGTGGATGATGCCCTGCGTGACGTTCCCGACGATCGTTTTGACATGGTGCTTACCAATCCGCCATTTGGTAAGTCGTCATCTGACAGTTACGAACGAGAGGATTTTTGGGCTACTACTAAGAACAAGCAGCTGAACTTTGTGCAACATGTGGTGAGCCTGCTCAAGGTTGGTGGTACCTCTGCAGTGGTTGTGCCCGACAATGTGCTTTTTGAAGGTGATGCGGGTGAGACCATCAGGCGGCGGCTGTTGCATGACTGCGATGTTCACACCCTGTTGCGCATGCCTACTGGCGTTTTCTACGCCACAGGGGTGAAGTGCAACGTGCTCTTTTTTAGCCGTCGCGAAGGTGCCGAACACCCGTGGACAAAAGAGCTATGGGTGTATGACCTTCGCACCAACAAGCACTTTACCCTCAAGCAGAACCCACTTACCAGAGCTGATTTGGACGATTTTGTGGCTTGCTACAACCCTACTAACCGCCATGTACGCCAAGAGTCGGAGCGCTTCAAGTGCTACACCTATAGCGAGCTTATGGCTAGAGATAAGGTGAGCCTTGACCTTTTTTGGCTGCGCGATGAAAGTCTTGAAGATATCGACAACCTTCCCGCACCAACTGTTCTCGCTGCCGAGATTGTTGAAGACCTGCAATCTGCCCTTACCGAGATATCAGCCCTTGTCGACAACCTAAATGATGCTGAAGCTGAGATGTCGGCAATATCGGCTGTGCAGGCTGAATCGGTGGCCTAGGCCCTCTGAACCTGCCTAGGTACCATGTAGGAGGGGGTAGGGTTGTGTTGTGGGTGATCGGTGCCATTTGGCCTTAGTAGGAATGATGGGGGCGGGAAAATCAACTGTTGGCGCTTGGCTAGCTGCGGCTGAGGGGCTCAGGTTTGTTGATTTGGATGGTGAGATCGAGCAACGACAGGGCCGAACCATCGCCGAGATTTTCCAAAGCGAAGGTGAACAAGCTTTCCGCGACATCGAACAACAGGTTCTAGCAGAGGTTTTGAGCACAAATGAGCCGATGGTGGTGTCTTGCGGTGGTGGGGTAGTGGTGCGTGAGACGAACCTAGAGGTCTTGGGGGAGAGGGCGTGGGTTTGTTGGCTGCGCGCAGACACAGGCACCCTAACTAAGCGGGTGCTGCAAAGCGGTGAGCGTCCACTTGTTGGCGCAGACCCTTTGGCCGACATCATGGCCATCAGCGCTACCCGTGAGCATCTTTATGCTCAAGTAGCTGATGAGGTGGTGGATGTGGACGGCTTGGAGCCTGAGCAAGTGGGTGAGGCAATACTGAAGATGTGGCCTGCAGTTGGCGGCAGCGGTATGAGTCACACCAGCAGTGATGCCGGTAGTTACACCAGCAGCGACGTCAGCAGTGAGGCAATGAGAAGCAATGCAGCTAGCAGCACCCCGATCTGTGTGCCAGTGGAGTTGGCGGAACGTTCCTACGAAGTTTGGGTAGGTCCGGGGGTGCGCCATCGCTTAGCCGAGGTGATTCCTAGCGGTGTTGGCAGAGCCGCAGTGGTAACGCAGGCAGCAGTAGCCGATGCTGGCATCACGGTAGACCCGGGTGTGGAGCATCGGGTGTTTATCACCGACAATGGCGAGCAGATAAAGACCCTTGCCAGCGTGGAGCAGCTTTGTAGCGAGTTTGCTAAATGGGGGCTAACCCGCCGTGATGTGGTGGTGGCTGTTGGAGGGGGAGCGGTAACAGATTTAGCCGGTTTTGCTGCGGCTGTTTACCACCGTGGCTTACAGATGGTATATGTGTCCACTACCTTGCTGGGCCAGATTGATGCCTCGGTGGGGGGCAAAACTGGGGTGAACTTGCCAGAGGGCAAAAACCTAGTGGGGGCATTCTGGCAGCCTGCGGCGGTGTTGTGCGATACCGAGGCGCTAGACAGCTTGGCTGCGGCAGAGACGCGTTCGGGCTTAGGCGAGATGGCCAAGTACCACTTTATTGGCGGGGCACTAGCTGTTGGCCTAGAGAACCTTGCTTTGCCAGAGCGGATAGCTCGATGTGTGCAGATTAAGGCTGAGGTGGTGGGCGCAGATGAGCGTGAGGCCGGGCGACGGGTTGTGCTGAACTACGGCCACACACTAGCCCATGCGTTAGAGACGCATACCTCAGGCGAAAATGCCAGCACCCTGTCTGCTAGGGGAGCATCTGGCGGCGAACACCTACGTCATGGCGAGGCGGTAGCAATCGGCTTGATTTATGCCGCCGAGGTTGCACACCGGGCGGGTCGTATTGATGCGGCCCGCGTGCAAGAACACAGGGATGTGGTGAGCAGCTATGGATTACCAACAACGTTGCCCGCCGGGGTTGACGCTGAGGCTCTGTTGGGTTTGTTTAGCAAAGACAAAAAGGCAACTCACGGGGTTACTTTGGTGTTGGACGGGCCAAACGGGGTGGAACCCGTTACAGGCTTAGCACCTGAGCTGTTAAGGGAATCTTTGGAGGTCATCAGATGAGCAACCCGCAGATGAACAACCCATCGCAACACACTTCACACACAAACGAAGCCTCACAATCAAACATTATCTTGTTGTTGTCGGGGCCTAACTTGAACCTGTTGGGGGATCGTGAGCCCGAAATATATGGGCATGAGACATTGGCCGATCATGTAGCGGTTGCTGTTGCCGCAGCAGCCGAGTATGGCTTTGAGATTGAACATGAGCAGTCCAATGTAGAAGGCGACCTCATCCAACTAATTCACAAGGCCCGCGGGCGCTGCGCTGCCATCATCATCAACGCTGGTGCCTTTACCCACTATGCCTGGGCCATTCACGATGCGCTAGCAGCCTTTGAGGGGCCTGTTGTGGAGGTGCATTTGTCTAACCCCAATGCGCGCGAGCCGTGGCGCCACACCTCTGTGGTGAGCCCTGCAGCCACTGGCACCATCATGGGCTTTAGGGGCTATAGCTATCATCTAGCAGTGCAAGCAGTGGCTGAGCAGCTTCAGCGATGACTACCCCGGTAGCGATCACCCGACACAAGCAATGACCATCTCAGACGCTGCACGCAACCCCGCCACACTTCTAAGCAACCTCGTCTCAATGGATGTGTCAGGGCGTGTTGGGCGTGTTCGTCAAGCAATGGCAAATAGCGAATGCGACGGGTTATTGGTAACCAATCTGGTGAACGTGCGTTACCTAACCGGCTTTACGGGCTCAAATGGGGTTTTGTGGCTTGGGGTCGATGAGATGCTGCTGGTTACCGATAACCGTTACAACACCCAGGCTGAAGCTGAGGTGGCTCGGGCCGGGGCAAAGGCAACAGTGGAGATCACCAACGACAGCCCTCAGCAGATATTGGCTGGTGCATTGGGCAACGCAAGGCGTGTGGGCCTGGAGGCAGCATCGGTGAGTTGGGCCAACAAGCGTGAGTATGCGGAATGGTTTTCGGGTTGTGAGTTAGTACCCACTAGCGGGTTGATTGAGGGTTGTCGCCAGATAAAGGACGAGGGCGAGATCAGCCGCATGACCACAGCCGCAAGGATTGCCGATGCTGCGTTGGCTGAAGTGCTACCCGTGTTCACCCAAGCACCTACTGAGAAGCAGGTGGCTTTACATCTAGACGCTGCCATGCGCCGTTTAGGGGCTGAAACTAGCGCTTTTACTACCATCGTGGCATCGGGCCCCAATGCTGCGTTGCCGCATCAGCGTCCCACGGATCGAGTTATTGGTAAAGGTGAGCTGGTGATTGTGGATATGGGTGCGGTGGTGGAGGGTTATCGGTCGGATATGACCAGAACCGTGTCGGTGGGTACACCTGGCCCGCAGGCCCAAAAGGTATTTGAGACGGTGCGAGATGCCCAGCGACTTGGGGTGGAACAGGTAGCTCCGGGCAAGCCCATAGCTGAGGTGGATAAGGCTTGTCGGAACCATATTGCTGCTGCGGGTTGGGCCGAAGCCTTTGTGCATGGCACCGGTCATGGGGTTGGATTGGATATTCACGAACAACCCTGGGTGCGGGCCAAGACAACCGAACAACTACAAGCTGGCCATGTGATTACCGTGGAGCCTGGGGTGTATTTGGCCGACAGATGTGGGGCTCGTGTGGAAGATACTGTGGTGGTTACTCCAGAAGGTAAGCGAGTGCTTACAAACAGCCCCAAAGAGCTTGTGGTGGGGTAGTAGTTTTAACGCTTGGGGCGGGTTAGCAACTGCAGTGCGAAGAGTGTGGCTAGAGAATGGTACGTGAGGAGGTTGGGGTGCTGCTAATGCGGCAAGAGCTGCTGGTGAGCAACTTGGATGGCGGTTAGTTGAGCGTTTTGCACGAGGTAGCCGCGGCCCGCAAGTTGCGGTAACTGGGGGTGCGTGGGTAACTGGACGCTGAAAAAATCACCGTCCAGCAAGTGAGGTTGCAACAGAATTCCTGTTTTGGAAAAGCGGATCTCTGTTGTCCAGTGCCCGTAAGCCGAGCGCAATCGGTCGGCATTACCCGCAGCCACGATGTGTGTTGCACAGCTGCGGTTGGTAGCTAGGGATTTGAGGGCACCGTCAGGGTCTAGAACCGTTTCGGCATCGTCAATCAGCACAACAGTGGGCCTTTTAGTGCCTCGGGCAGCCGCAACCAGCTCCCCTGTGTCGCAGAATAAGCAGCACAAGTTGGGCATGCGAGCTAGCTGCGAGTTTGGCGAGGCTAGGGCCAAGACGGTGCCACCAGACTTTGCAAGGATGGCGGCTATAAGGGCCAACCCGGCAGATTTGCCAGAGCGGGTAGGCCCAACTAGCAGAGCATGTTCGCCCCGATGCAGGGATAACCCCACCGGCGCTAGTGTGGCATCGCTTAACCCCACGGGCAGGTATATGGGCTCGTGGTG
>JAPOTT010000032.1:164912-168400 GCA_026709025.1 bacterium | reverse complement strand
TGAGCTTCTAGGCCAGAGGGGATGACGAAGCCTCGGCCTTTGGGCAGCTGTGTTGGGTCGTCCACTTGTATTCCCCACTGGCGGTATATGCCGGGATCGCTTAGGCCGAACACGAGGGTCTGCGGGCTGCTGGCTTGCAAGGTTCGGCTAGCTGTGGAGAAATGATCGGTTGTGGCAATCATGTGGAGCCCCACAGCGGGGCCGTCTGCCCAGAGGCGCTCTAGGGCAGTGAGCAAGGTATGGTCGGCTACGTTATCTAGGCTTTTGGCTAATCCACCCCAGTTGCACACAAAGGTGACCAGGTGCGGAGTGTGAGCATTGGTTGTGGTGGTGGCCGCAGGTGTGTTAGCAAGTGTGTCATCTGGTTGTGTGGCCGGAGATACAGTATGTCGACGCTCCATTTCGCTGGTTAGTCGTCCGATGAGACGGCGCAGGCGTTCTCGCTCATCGGGGCCAATAACCGCACCACAATGGGGCAAGGAGGCCAACTCCAGTAGCGCTGGTGTGCCAGCGCAAATCCCGTACAGGTGGCATTCGTGGGGTGAGTAGGAGCTAGCCAGAGCTATAGCTAGCGTGTGGAGCGCCATGGTTGGGCCGCTGCTAGCGCTGCCTATCAAGAGCAGGTTGCCCGCCTCGGGGTTCCACAACAAGGGATACTGTTGTTGTGCGTTGGGGTTGTCGGCTAGGGCGAAGGCAACGCCGGTAGTGGATTGGGTAGTAGCAGACTGGCTGGTTGCTAGGGCCTCTAGGGTGATGCGATCAGGTAGAGGGTCGGGCCACGGGTAACGGGGGTGCTGCCCACCTTGGGCTGCCCAAGCCGCTTGGGTTGCTGTAACTAGTTGCTGTAGGTGGGTTGGGGCTGATGTGGTTGGCAGGAGTGTGCTGTGGGGGTTTGTGTCTGTGATGGGTATACCGTCGGGGGCGGGGATCACTTGCGTTGTTTGGTCAGCTGTGCTGGTGCTGCTAGCTAGGGCGGATTGAAACTCCACCAACTGGCCAGCGTCAAAGCGGGCGATGGCGCGTCCGGGCAGATTGCGGGGGATAGATGCGGCTTCGGGGCTATCCAACACATCCACCGAATCGGCAGGATCTAGCACTCGTAAGGCAATTCGCAGTGCGGTGTTGGTGCGGATGTTGGCACCAACTGCTCCAGCAGGGCGCTGGGTGGCCAACACCAGATGCATACCCAAGCTGCGCCCTTGTTGAGCGATGTGTACCAGTGCGTCCATGAAATGGGGAAGTTCTTGGGCGAGGGCAGCAAACTCATCGATCATGATGATGAGGCGTGCCAAAGGTGGGAGCGGCATATCTGAGTTGTGCGGTGCTCCTGAGCCGTTAGCTCCTGAGCTGCTCAGGCTTTGGTAGGACACCAGATCGCTGGCACCGTGGGCGCGCAGAATCTGTTCGCGGTGGCGCAGTTCGGCTTCCAAACAGCGCAGCGCTCTTTTAGCTAGGCGGTGGTCTAGGTCGGTTACAAGACCAACCACATGCGGCAGCGAAGCGCAGACGTCAAAGGCGCTGCCGCCTTTGTAGTCAACCAAAACGAAGTTCAACTGCTCAGGTGCATAAGTGGCAGCCAAAGATGCCACCCATGTTCGTAACAGCTCGCTTTTGCCCGACCCGGTGGTGCCTCCTACTAGGGCATGGGGGCCATCTGTGGCGAGGTCTGCTGTAACCGTGCCGTTGCCGTTGACACCTATGGGAGCGGCCAAGCCGCTAGCGCTCTGCGAGGCATTCCAGCGCCGTGCTATTGCATTAGCCATCGTGTTTGGTGTGTCGGTCGTGTGGGGCATTTCGGGAGTATGTGGAGTATGGGGTGTGTCAGGTGTGTGTGGCGTGTTTGGCTTGTCTGACAAGTGTGGTGAAATGGTGAGGGTGGAGGGGCCCGAGGGCGTGCTGTAAGAATTGGGATGTAAGTCCAGCAACTCCAATAGCGACACCTGGTGCCGAATCCCCGAGCTAGCGCTTGTTCGTTCTGGGTCTTCGTAGCGGGCAAGCAAGCGGGCGGTTTGACGGGCTAAAGCCAGGCTCATGCCTGAAGCCAACACGGTTTGGGTAGGGCTTGGGCTTTGGGTGAGTTGCACAAAGCCAGAGGCATCGGTGGCTTCAACAACGGCTGTGGTGGACTCTGGAAGCTGATCGTTTGTATCGGCTAACACAATGGCCGAGGCTGGGCCTGCTAGTTGCTGCAACAAGGGGCGCAGTGGTGGGGTGCGTCCGGTAACCAGGCTTTGGCCGTCTACTAACATCAACAGGTGGGGCCACACGGTGTTTGGTGTACTTTGTTGGTGTTGCCATGCCCCCATTAGCTGAGCAACGAGGCAATCTAGCTGGCCGCGGTGGGCAGCGATGAGGCGGGTTGAGGTGGCGGTGCTGGCGGCAGTGTGGGCGGCATCAGCAGCGGCGGTGTGGGGCAGCCAAGCTGTCCACGTCCAAGCTGCCAGCGTGCTATCGCTGGTGGCTACCAGTATGTTGAGGTCGGCAGGGCCGTGCAGCGCGGCAGCTTGTAAGAGCAGCCCACGAGCGATAGCCGCGCTAACGGAGCGTGGCCCTGTTAGACCCAGCAGGTTGTTCGGAGTGAGATCAACCGTGATGGGTACTTCTTTGAGCGGGCCAAGCTGTGCTAACAGCGCGTTTGTATCTGAGTTGATGTGGGTGCCGTCGCACACCAGATCAGGGTAAAAGTTGCGGGTACCGTGACCGATAACCAACCGCATCTGGTCTTCGTGGGAAGCCCGGCGTTCCCAAAGTTGCACGCTGGGTTGGGTGATTCTGCGGGTTGTTTCCGACAGGTGGGGGTAAATTAGTCGTAAGCGGGCTGTTTGCAGCCCCCATGCGGTGCGGGTTGCTGTTTCAAACTCGGCAAGGGCAGCTTGAGAACGGTTTTGAGAGCGTTGGGCAGCACGACGGTTGCGCCGCCTTCCGTCAAAGTAGCTTGCCCCCATCATTAGCGGGCTGAACAGAGCAAACAGGGCCATATAAGGGCTGTATACCCAAGCCATCACCAACCCCATCACCACGGGTGCAGCCAGAGCTGCCCACCCGAATGTAACTGGTCGCTCGGTTTTGGCCTCTGTTTGAGCAGGCGCTGAGATGGGTTGGGGGGTTGGGGGTGGCGCCGGGCGGGGAGGGCGGTTGAACACAATATGGCTTGCGGGAGTGTGTTCTGGGTTGATTCGTGTTGTGCCGGTGATTTGTGTGGGGCCAGAGCGTTCTGGGGTGTTGCCTGGCTCAGTGTTGAGTTGGGAGGGCTGGTCTTGGGGGGATTGGGAGAGTTGGATGAGGGCGTTACCAATTTGGATTGGCGTGTTAGGTTCAACCCATGTTGGCGTGGGGTTTTGGTGGGTGGCTGTGTTGGGGTTTGGGCGGGCGGCATGGATTGGCAGTATGCAGAGCGCGGGTTGGTGGTTAGGTTGTACGGCTAGTTGCAGATGTGCGTGTTGAACCCGCCAGCCCACCTGAGACAGGGCAATATCACATTTGGGAGA
>JAPOTT010000032.1:92163-164188 GCA_026709025.1 bacterium | reverse complement strand
CTGCTGCTGGAGATTGTCCATCTCCTCGGTGTTCATAGTGAGAACAGACATTGCTGGCGGTTCCTTTCGATGTGTCGACCCCATGTCAATCCCTTCGTGGTTTGAACAGGCTGGGGCGTTAGGGATATCGATATTTATTAATAGCTGAGAGTAACTAGAAAAGCAATAAAATATTGAAAATTATGATTATGTCACTGAAAATATGTTGTGTAGCCGCTCAGAAGGGTTACGGTAGCTGCCATTTCCACTCTATAGGCATCGGCGTACAGCTCATCGGCGCGGGTATACAGTCGGTTGGCTATGGATTGGATGTCGTAGTGCAAGCGGATTAAGTGGCTACGGCGTTGGTGCAAACGCAGGCGGCTGGCATCGGCTGCTGCGGATTGCCAAACATGAGGCTTATGCAGGGCTATTGGGTGATCTAGCACATCGTCTAGCCCTCGTGAAACCCGTTCCACGGCCACAGCAGCTAGCTGGCATGCTGAAGCTTGTTGGCGGAGGTCTTGAGCTAACGAGAGCAACTCTTGAGGGAGCATGGCAGGTGAGAGCACCTCTTAGGTTTAAGGCTTGGGCATATTCCTCTGGTAGAGTAGCGCGCGCTAGCTGATTACTCAAGAGTGATTGTAAGTTCTGATATAATATTAAATAGCATAAAGTAGTGTTTGCGGGGGTTGTGTCTACCGGCTGGCGATATTGCGCATCTGCTATGGCAAGTGCTATGGCTCACCTGCTGCTTCCACGGATCTGGCGTTGTGCATCAACAATCTACTCCTTGCTGTTGTACCCTTGAGATGGTGACACAGATGGCTGCTACCCCTGCTAACCCCGCACACCCTGCTAACCCCGTAAACCCTGAACATGGTCGCATAGGCGTGGGCGTTTTGGGGTACGGAAATGTTGGTTCGGCTCTAGTTGCCCTGTTAGCGGAACAGCAGACGGCCATCGCCAAGCGCACCGGTATGAACCTAGAGGTGAGTAGGGTTGGCGTGCGTAGTTTGTCGCGCCAAAGAGAACTAGCGCTAGATGCTCAGATGTTTACCACCGATGCGCTATCGGTTGTCAACGATCCAGCCACCGATGTGGTAGTGGAGTTAATCGGGGGTGTTCAACCAGCTCGTGAGCTGGTGCTGGCAGCGTTACGTCAGGGAAAACCAGTGGTTACGGCCAACAAAGAGCTTCTGGCTAACCATGGCGCAGAGTTGTACGAAACAGCCGATGCGTCTGGAGTAGACCTGTTGTTTGAGGCCGCAGTGGGCGGTGGCATTCCCCTTGTACGCTCGCTGCGGGAGTCGTTGGCCGCCGAGCCTGTTAGTCGGGTGATGGGTATCGTCAACGGCACAACCAACTACATCTTGAGCCAGATGACAGAACACGGTGCTACTTACTCAGATGCTTTGGCTGATGCACAGGCGTTAGGGTTTGCGGAACGAGATCCCACTGCCGATGTTGAGGGGTTTGATGCTGCCGCCAAAGCCGCTGTTGTGGCTACTGTAGCTTTTGGAGCTCAGGTGCCCGCCGACAGCGTGTATCGGGAGGGCATCTGTGGGGTGACGGATGAAGACATCGCTCAAGCTGAGCGGCTGGGCTATGTGGTGAAGCTGCTGGCCATTGCCGAACGGGTGGGGTATGTAAACGAAAAGCTCGGGCTGGCTGTACGGGTACATCCAGCAATGGTTCCTGTTCATCATCCGCTAGCTTTGGTGCGCGACTCTTTTAATGCGGTGTTTGTGGAAGGGGATGCGGTTGGGGAGTTGATGTTGTATGGCCGTGGCGCTGGCGGTCGACCTACGGCCAGTGCAGTTTTGGGCGATTTGGTGGATGCTGCTAGCAACTTGTGCCAGAACACCTGTACCCCCATCGGCAGCTTGGAGGATGCGGTTATTTGTTCCATCAACGATCTGGAGTCGGAGTATTACATCAACATGGAGGTGATTGATGAGCCGGGTGTGTTGGCTGCTGTAGCAGGGGTGTTTGGGCAGCACGGGGTGAGCATTCGTTCTATGGAACAGGAGGGTTTGGGTGATCAGGCCAGGATTGTGTTTATCACCCACACCGCTACCGAGCGTGATGTGCAGGCCACGCTGGGAGATTTACGAGAATTGGATAGTGTGCGGGGCATGCCTGGATTGCTGCGGGTGATTGGTGGGTGAGTTGCGTGGGTGCTGCGTGACGGGCTGTAGTTTCGGTGGGCTTTAGTGCTGTGCGATGGACGGCGATTGCGCTGTGCAGACTGTTACAGGCTTAGGCCATGACCGTCACATACATCAGCACTAGGGGCAGAGCCCCCGAGTTGGCATTTGGCGATGTTTTGTTGACAGGGCTGGCCACAGATGGCGGGCTCTATGTGCCAAAGACATGGCCAGCGTTGTCGCCTGCGGCATTGAGTTGGAATCCGGCTACTGATAGCTACGCCGATTTAGCCGGTGAGGTGATGTGGCCCTTTGTGGATGGTACCTACTCGCGCAATCGCTTTGAGGAACTTGTGCGGGATGCCTACAGCCACACAGAGGGAGCTCACACAGAGGGCGGGTTTAGCCGTTCTGAGGTTGCACCAATGGTGGAGTTGGGCGGTGGGATTTGGTTGATGGAACTGTTCCATGGTCCCACGCTGGCCTTCAAGGATATTGCTCTACAGCTTGTGGGGCGTTTGTTTGCCGAGGAGTTAGAAAAAACGGGCCAGCGGGTAACCATCGTGGGAGCTACTTCGGGAGATACTGGCTCGGCTGCTATTGAGGCGGTACGTGATAGGCCGAACATCCAGATTGTGATCTTGCATCCCAAAGGCCGAGTTTCTGAGATACAGCGGCGCCAAATGACCACAGTGGACAGCGCCAACGTTCATAACGTGGCCATTGAAGGAACGTTTGACGACTGCCAAGATTTGGTGAAGGCTATGTTTGCCGATGCGGATTTTCGGCGCGAACAGCAACTTTCTGCGGTGAACTCCATCAACTGGGCTCGGGTTATGGCCCAGATTGTGTATTACGTGGCTGCTGCAAGGTGGTTAGCTGTAAATGGCATAGGTCGAGAAGTGGCTCAGCCGCATAAACAGAAACTAAATGAGGGGCTACAAAACAGCGATGGCAGGGTGTCTTTTTGTGTGCCTACTGGCAACTTTGGCAACGTGCTAGCTGGTTATGTGGCCCGCCAGATGGGTTTGGCGGTGGAACGCTTTGTGGTGGCCAGCAACCGTAACGACATCTTAACTCAGTTTTTTACTACGGGTTCTATGGCTATTGGTGAGGTGCGTCCAACGATTTCACCCAGCATGGATATTCAAGTTTCCTCTAATTTAGAGCGCCTGTTATTTGAGTTGCAAGACCGTAGCGGTGTCCGTACTGCCACAGTGATGGAAGATTTTCGGGCTACTGGTAAGATGAAGATTGATGCCCGCACACTGGATGAGTTAAAGCAAAGCTGGGAGGGTATACGTGTCAGTGAAGAGGAGACAACCAAAACCATTGCTAATTTGTATCAACGCACCGGCATCGTTGTAGATCCCCACACTGCCGTGGGTTTGGCTGCAGCGGAGCGATCTAATATCGGTTCGGGCGAGGCAATGGTAGTTTTAGCTACCGCTCACCCGGCTAAGTTTCCCGAAGCAGTTACAACAGCCATTGGTCAGCCACCTTCGGTGCCGCCAGCCTTAGCAGCCGTAGCTAACCTGCCCGAACATTACACAACCCTTCCCAACAATCTCCCCACCATCCAAAACTTCATCGCCAACTGTAACGCATAGCTATCTGTGGTAGGTTTGTTTGCGATGGGTGGACAAGCATCGCACGCACCGTTGAAGTCGTATCCGTCGGCGCCGGTTGTGCCTCAGTCGTCGTTGGGGGTGGCGTGTGCGTATGGTGGGAGTTTATGACTTCTAGCCTGCTAAAGCTCCTGACCTAAGGAAAGTAATATGAAACTTTCTCATTTTAGAACAATCTTATTGGCGCTAATTGTATTCTTTGCAGCTTGTTCTGCTGAAGATCATGAGGCTGTTACAGTTGTTGGGGATACGACTGTGGGTGACACGGCTTTTGCAAATTTGGGAGAGCCAACTGTAACTCCGGTTGCGACTGCGACTGTGTTAGTTGTTCCTACACCGGTATCTGTAGAAGTCACTGCAACTCCAAGTGCGACTGTGACTGTATTATCGGATAATGTTGTCGAACCAGAGATAGAAGTTGCTGCAGTGCCAACTGCCAATCCGGTAGACATTAGTTCTTTACCTGTGGATGCTAATGGTGTGATTATAGCTAATAGTATGATTATACCTCGGATAATCTCTTTGGAGGAGCTTGACGATTTAGATCCGAAGCCTGTGCCTTGTAAGGATCTAGAGGAATATCAAAATCCAGATGACTTGCTGTGGTATGCTGATATGTATTGTGTTCCTGGGTGTCCGCCTGGTACGGCAAATTGTCATGGGTCGCCGTTTGAGCCATTTGATTTGCCTTTGGTGCCAGTTGTGATTGATGAAGAGGCGATTTTTTGGAGTGATGAAGAATATTATATTACTAAAAGTCCTTTTGCTGGGAAGACTCCTGGTGATGTAAGTGGCTCGTTAGGGCCGGTGGGTAACACTGGAGCTGAGCCTCCTGCTAATGGTGTGTTACCAGGGTTAGATGATCGGGATATTGCCTTGTGGTATGATAATCGTGGGAGTCTTTATGGAACGTATTTGAGTGAGCATTGGACGAGCCGTGTGGATGATGAACCGTATGACTTGTGTGATGATGCGGACATGCTGAGGTTTTTACCACCGGGTAGAGATGCTGTACCTGGGCCTGACTCTTCCTACAACGAATTCCACATACTGGAGTCTTCACTACAGGGTAGCGATGTTGTTCTTGGGGGTGAGTTGACGGAGAGTGATCGTGCGGTGATAGAGAGAACGCGGACAGAATATGGAGTTAGTTGTGATGGTCATCCTTGGTCTCCTCGTTATGTGGCTGTTGGACCTAGTTGGTATGCGGATAGACCCACTCAAGCGTATCCAACTCCAGAGCGTGCTTTGCAAGAGATAATACAGCGTAACCCAAGAGGGATTGAGAGGTCGCGTAAATTATACCCTGATGATAATACTTTGTTCAATAGGTATATAGCAGGCTATTATGGAAATGGACGTGCTTACGACGTGGGTAGACAGTTCCCCCCTGAACCTAATGATAATGTTGTTATTGAGGAACAAGGAACAACAATTGCTGGAGGAGTGTTGCGTGGGTTAGTGCATAATCAATCGCAAACCTTGTTCGCTCGTAATGTGGAGGTAACCGCTATTAGCGTTGATGAGAACGAGAATACGGTATCAGGTTCGTGGTCGTGGCCGTTGACAATGCAACCGGGAGAGTTCGCTCCATTTGAGATAGAAGATTGGATGGGGAGTGCTGATGCTTCTCAGATTAGCTTTGACATTGCAGCTAACTTATCGCCATATCTTGACATCACTCGGAGTTTCACAATGGACAATGGTGATTATACATATTGGAATACCACGGATATTTCGGTTGGGCTGATGGAAGAACTGTATCCCGAAGATCTAGTAGATGGCAAGGTGCCAGATTACTGGGAAACAGGGTATGAAAGGGATACTTTAGACTTTCATGCTAAACTAACGCTACCAACATCGCATCCGAGCCTCAAGAATCGCATTCGCAAGCTAGACTTAGCTAAAGAAGACATCAGAGCGTTTGTTATGTTTTGGAGTTCAGAGATTATACCTACCGACGATCCTTACGTTGCAACTTCACAGATGACAATCTCCGATATTGTGGATATCACCCCCTACCTTGAAGGACCTGAACCTCTTGATAGAGAGTTCGTTTTTAGCCAATATAGGATTGTGCTACCACTCGCAGACCCTTCACAACTACGTCATGTGTGGATCGGTGCAGCTAACCCTGCTCCTGCACAAGACTTGCCTGAGGTGCCTTAGTGGTGAAGTACTACATCAGCGCTGGTGCTGCGCGGCTGTGGATTGTGCTTGAGATTGCGCCATAATTTAAAGCCTGTGAAGTATGTGGTGTGTATACCTGATGGGTGCGCTGATTTGCCTGTGACCGAGTTGGGCGGGGCTACGCCTTTGGAGGCAGCGCGCACTCCTGTGCTGGATGTGCTGGCTGCTAGGGGAGAGGTGGGGTTGGCACAGGTGATTCCGCCGGGGTTGCCTGCGGGCAGCGATGTGGGGAACATGTCTATTTTTGGTTATGACCCTTGTCAGTATCACACAGGGCGTTCACCCATTGAAGCTGCTGCTTTGGGGCTTCGCCTCACCTCTGAGCAGGTGGCATATCGCTGCAACTTGGTTACGGTGTCTGATGCTGGCATCATGGCTGACTTTGCTGGCGGGCATCCAAACTCAGAAACTGCCGCCAAAGCCATAGCTGCTTTAGATGCCGAACTGGGCGGTGAGGTGCGCTTCCACGCGGGCGTGCAATATCGCCATACCATGATTGCGCCTGCGGATTGGGCTGGTGCCGAATGCATCCCGCCTCATGAGCTCTCAGACAAGCCGGTAGTAGGCCCCCAAGGTACAGCTGCCCCAAAATTGGCTGCGTTGGAGGAAGCATCTAGGGAGGTGCTTTCTCGGTTTGATATGAAGGCCAATCGGATTTGGTTGTGGGGTCAGGGGTTTCAGCCCGATATGCCCTCGTTTCGCAAAAAGCACGGGGTGGAAGCTGGTTTGGTAAGCGCGGTGGATTTGGTGCGGGGTATTGGGGTGCTAACAGAAATGACCGTGACCAATGTGGAAGGTGCCACGGCCTGGTACGACACCAACTATGAGGGCAAGCGGGATGCAGCTTTGGCTGGGTTGGCTGCGGGTGCAGACTTGTATGCCATTCACGTGGAGGCCAGCGATGAAGCCGGGCACGAGGGCAACGTGAAAGAGAAGGTGAGATGTTTAGAGAATTGGGATAGCCGTATTTTGGCTGATTTGGTTGTGGGGCTAGACAAGATGGGCCCGTGGCGGCTCTTGTTGTTACCCGATCACGCCACACCGCTCACTTTGCGAAACCACACAGATGATCCGGTGCCGTATTTGTTGGTGGATTCTCAACACGATGGCCCCGGCGGCACCTACACCGAACAAGGTGCTGCCAATACAGAACTCGTTGCTGGACATCAGCTGATGTCGCGACTGTTGAAGAATGTCGCGGCTGTTTAACACGTAATCGTTGTAGTGTTGCTATTGGCTAGGTGCTTGGGGTAGGCTAAACGCTATTGGGATTGCGAATTGGCTTGCAATCCTTTAGGCGCTTGATGGCACTTAGCCTGATCAGGCAAACACATTGTCTTTGTCTTAGTGGCGAACAGCCATCCGAATTACTTGCCCTAAATTGTGGGTAATGCTGTGATTAGTCAGCAAGCGCATTTTTGTCTGTGACATTTAAAGGGAGAATTGTGAGTGTAGAGACCAATGAGCTATCCAGATCCAAGCTGCAACGCAAGGATCGGGCTCAGCTACAGATTATCGCAACGGCGATGGGGGCTAAACCAGAAGCCAAAGCCCGCAAAGCCGACATCGTGAACATGATCTTGGATTTAGCAGGCATCGCCGAAGCGGGGACAACCAACGCCAACGGTGCTTTGGGCCCCGCCGATACCGCTACCGATGCCGCTACTGCTTCTGTTGCGGTTGTTGATGCTGAAGTTGCCGATTCCAGCGCACATAAAAATGTTCAAGAGGTGCTAACTGGCCCCCAGGAATCTGAGCAGGCCATGATGTCAGATGCTCCTGTTAGCCGGGCTAATGGAGATACAGGTGAAATTAACCATCGCACCCATCGTGTAGACAGGGAGGGCGACAGAGACAGAGATCATTCCGCTAGCGACCGTACAGATCGCGACAGAGACCGCACCGATCGCGATAGGGAGCGCTCTGAGCGCGACAACCAACGTACAGATCGCGATAGAGACGGCAGCAGGGATCGTTCTGAGCGCAATCGCCAGGGGCGTGAGCGCAACGATCGGGGTCGCCAAGAAGAGCTGCCAGAGATGGGTAACCGGCGCCGGCGCCGGGGCAGGGGTAGAGACAGAGACCGCCCAGAGGAACAATGGGAGGGAACCCCCATCCCCATTGCTGGGCATTTGGATTTACGAGATGATGGCTATGGCTTTTTGAGAACGAAGGGTTTCCAACCCAGCAAAGACGACGCTTACGTGTCGGTCAAGCAGGTGCGCCAGTTTGGTTTGCGTAAAGGCGACCAACTCGCTGGGAGCTGTCGTCCAGCTACTCGCAACGAGAAGAACGCGGCACTGTTGCAGATTGATAGCGTCAACGAGCAGCCCCCCGAAGCGGTTAAGCAGCGCCCCAATTTTGAAGACCTAACACCGCTATTTCCCGATCAGAAGCTTAGGTTAGAGCGCAATGATGATCCTGCCAACATGACATGTCGGATCATCGATTTGTTGTCGCCCATAGGAAAGGGTCAGCGTGGTTTGATCGTGTCGCCGCCCAAAGCAGGCAAGACCACAATAATGAAAGAGATTGTGCGCTCCATCGAGCTGAACAACCCTGAAGTGCATCTTTTGGTGTTGCTGGTAGACGAACGGCCAGAAGAGGTTACCGACATGCGCCGCTGGTTGTTGCGAGGCGAGGTGGCAGCATCCACCTTTGATCGCCCCGCAGATGAGCACACTCATGTGGCGGAGATGACCATTGAGCGAGCCAAGCGTATGGTGGAACGGGGCGAGGATGTGGTGATAATGCTAGACGGCATCACCAGATTGTCGCGGGCCTACAACCTGGCCGCACCTGCAACAGGGCGCATTATGTCGGGTGGTATTGACACTGGGGCCTTGTATCCGCCTAAGAAGTTCTTTGGTGCCGCTCGCAATGTAGAAGAGGGGGGGTCGCTTACCATTTTGGCCACCGCATTGGTGGAGACCGGTTCTCGAATGGACGAGGTGATATTTGAGGAGTTCAAGGGCACCGGCAACATGGAGCTACGCCTAGATCGCCACATTGCCGAACGGCGTATTTATCCAGCTATCAATGTGGATGCTTCGTCTACTCGCCATGAAGAGTTGCTGTTTGAACGCAAGCAACTCCAACAAGTGTGGAAGCTTCGCCGGGTGCTGAACGGTCTTTCTAGCGATGGCGATGGTGGCGGTGCTGCCGGGCTAGAGTTGTTGATGGATCGTCTTCGTACCTTCCCCAACAACGCCGCATTTTTGGAGGAAGTAGCTAAGGGCCCCGCCGGGGTATGAGGCTAAAAGGCTGATTTCTGTAGGCTGATTTCTATAAGGTAGGAGACTTATGAAACCCGACATTCATCCCGCGTATCGTCTGGTGGTGTTTCAGGACACCTCAGCGGGTACTTCATTTCTCACCCGTTCCACCATTGACACCAACGAAACCGTTGTGTGGGAGGACGGTAATGAGTACCCCTTGGCTAAGGTGGGCATTTCTAGTGCTAGCCACCCGTTTTTTACCGGGCAGATGACCATTGTAGACACCGCTGGCCGCGTAGAACGCTTTGAGCGCCGCTACGGGCAGCGCAAGCGTGCTACCAAGCGCAACGCCGGGCCCCTAGAATCTGCTGAAGCTGCTGCTTCGGAGGTTGATCAAAAAGCTGATGCCTGAAGGTGCCACTACAATGGCACCCAATTCTGTGCATGAAGAAATAGAGGCTGAGTTCGCCACCCTAGAAGCTCAGCTTGCTAACCCAAACTTGCATGCCGATCGGGATAAGTACGCTTTGGTGGCACGGCGCTACAAGGAGCTAGAGCCCCGCGCCAGCCGTGTTCGGCAGCTTCGTGCGCTGCAAGGTGATATAGAGGTTGCCACTGAGATGTTGCAGGGGGCTGATATAGACGACAAGAGCATCTTGCAGGCTGAGATCTCTAAGGCGCGGGCTTCAGCAGAGGTGCTGCAAGCTGAACTAGTAGAGCTGTTGGCGCCAAAAGACCCAAACGAAGGCAAGAACGTCATAGTAGAGATTAAGGGTGCCGAGGGTGGTGAGGAGGCCAACTTGTTTGCCCGGGATCTGTTTGAGATGTATCAGGCTTATGCAACCCAGCATCGTTGGAAGTTGGAGATGATGAATGCTCAGAGTTCCGATATGGGCGGATATACCAACGTGGTGTTCATGCTGCGGGGCGACGATGTGTGGTGCAAGATGAGGTTTGAAGGCGGGCCTCACCGCGTGCAGCGGGTGCCGGTAACAGAGTCACAGGGGCGAGTACACACTTCTTCGGCCACGGTGTCTGTGTTACCGGAGGCTGAAGAGGTGGAGATACATATTGACGACAAAGACATCCAAGTAGACGTTTACCGTTCGTCGGGGCCGGGTGGACAGTCGGTGAACACCACCGACTCAGCAGTACGCATTACCCACAAGCCCACCGGTTTGGTTGTTTCGATGCAGGATGAAAAAAGCCAGTTACAGAACCGCAATAAGGCTATGGCTGTGCTGCGAGCGCGGCTTTTGCAGGCTGAGCAACAGCGCCGCCAAGACGAGCTTTCGGAGCAACGGCGCGATCAGGTTGGGGGTGGAGGGCGCTCGGAGAAGATACGCACCTACAACTTCAAGGAGAACCGGATTTCTGATCACCGCATTGGGTTGACCTTGTACAAGCTAGATCGGGTGCTGGCTGGGGGCTTAGATGAGGTTGTAGATGCTTTGGCTACAGCCGAACGCCAAGAAGTTTCTGGACAGCAGTGAAATCTGGCCGTGATATGGCGTGATGTTGTAAATAGGGCTATCTCAGAGTTGTTGGAGGCGGGGCATACAGATGCTTTGATGCAAGCTCGCTGGTTAGCTGAACAGGCTTCAGGTAATGAGGGAAGCGAGTACTTTGGGATGTTGGGCATGAGCCCAACTGCTCAGCAATTAGCCCGCTTTGATGGGATGCTCAAACGCCGTTTGGCCGGAGAGCCCTTGCAGTATGTGTTGGGAAGCTGGGGGTTCCGAGGTTTGGATATTATGGTCAGCCCAGCGGTGCTCATTCCCCGGCCTGAGACGGAGGTGCTGGCCGAACTCGCCATAGATGAGGTAAATAGCTTGGGTACGCCTGAGCGAACCAGCCCCATTTTGGTAGTGGATTTAGGTACCGGCAGTGGAGCAGTAGGGTTGGCGGTGGCTGCGGAGTGCCCGAAGGCCCAAGTGCTGCTAACCGACATCTCAACGGATGCTTTGGCGGTGGCTCAGGCCAACATGGCCGGGTTAGGTAGCACTGCTACAAGGGTTTCAATCAGCGAGGGTTCTTGGTATGAGGCTTTGCCGCAGGAGCTAGCAGGGAAGGTGGATGTGTTGGTGAGCAACCCACCCTATGTTGGTGATTCAGAACCACTACCCGATGAGGTGGTGCGCTGGGAGCCAGAGATTGCATTGCGAGGTGGTACCGATGGGCTAGATGCGGTTCGCAGCATCCTGGCTGGAGCGGTGCGGTGGTTGGTGCCTGCGGGTTTGGTGTTGTTGGAGCTGGCACCAGCGCAGATATCTGCGGCCAAACAGCTGGCTGAGGCAAACGGGCTGGTAGCCGATGCTGTGTACAAAGATTTAGCGGGACATGAGCGGGTGTTGGCGTGTCGTTGTTGAGGCGTTTGGGTACCGATAATCAAGCAGAGTTGGTGCTGTTGGCCGCAGCAGAGTTGCAGGCTGGGGGTGCGGTTATTTTGCCCACCGACACGGTGTATGGCTTAGCTACGCTACCTGCCTATACCGACCTATTGTTTGAACTCAAGCAGCGACCTTCAGATAAGGCGGTAGCAATCTTGATAGGTGAACCAGAAGATGCCATACAGTTCTTTGAGCCCTGCCGTGTGGCCCGTGAGCTAATTCAAAAGCACTGGCCCGGAGCGCTGACCATTGTGCAAGATGGCTATGGGGTGCGCTGTGCAGATCACGGTTTTGTAAGGGCTCTCACCAAACAGGTAGGCCCTATTGCCACCACCAGTGCCAACTTGAGCGGAGAGCCCACTCCCGAAACGGCTATAGAAGCTGCCGCAGCCTTTAGCGATGTGCAGTTAGTGATTGATGGTGGTCAACTCCAAATGTTGGCATCCACCGTTATAGAGGTAACCCAAAACAACATAAAGATACTCCGCCAAGGATCAGTCCAAGTAGAAGCGGTAAAGCTAACCGGAGGGGGTGGTTGAGTGAGCTGGCGTGAGAGTCCTGCTTCTATGGGGCGTAAGACGAATATTGCTCTCCTGATTGCTTTGTCTTTGGCTTTGATAACCGGTGGTGCATCCTTTTTGCTTGGAAGTTCCTCTACTGCATGGTTGGTGACATTGCATGGGGTGCTTGGTTTTGTTGTTTTGGTGTTGGGTTGGCCTAAATCACCTGTGGTGCAGCGTGGTCTCACACGGCGCCGCCCCAATCGCTTTGCGTCGATTGCGCTAGCTGTGGCTGTTGCTGGAACGCTGATCACCGGGCTGATTCACACGCTTGATGTGTGGGCACCTTTTGGTGTGTGGTCGCCAATTGGTGTTCATGTGGTGTTCGCTATAGCTGCGGTTCCATTGCTGGCGTTTCATACTGTGACGCGGCCTCAGCGCATCCGCCCGGTGGATTTGTCTAGGCGTACCTGGTTGCAGGCTTTAGGAGTGGCAGGGGTTGCATGGGGGCTGCGAGGTGGGTTTGATCGTTGGATTGCTGCCGACAGGCGCTTTACTGGTTCGCACGAGGTTGGCTCGGGTGATCCCAAACAAATGCCGGTGGTGCAATGGTTAGATGATTCGCCTCCGCAGATTGATCCTCAAGAATGGGTGCTGCGTTTGCGGGGGAGTGTAAAAAAGGATGTGACCTTTCAGGAGCTAGCCACCTACACGGTTACAACCCAAGAAACTTTAGACTGCACAAACGGATGGTTCAGTACGCAGACGTGGACTGGTGCCAGTGTGGCCGATCTGTTAGGCCCTAATGCAACGGGGCGGAGTCTGCAGATACGCTCGGCAACCGGTTATAGCCGCCGCTTTCCTATGAGTGATGCACACAAGATGCTTTTAGCGCACACATTGGGTGGCGAGCCATTGTCGCGCGGGCATGGGGCTCCTGTTCGCCTTGTAGTTCCCGGCAGGCGAGGGCTGTGGTGGGTGAAGTGGGTAACCGAAATCAGAACCAGCGACCGCCCCTGGTGGTTACAATCCCCAATCTCTTTCACCTAAGCCCGCACACGCTCATCTGGCGTTCGTGTGAGTTCAGAAGGTGAGATGTTTTTACCGCTTTGGAGATTTACATTACAGTTTGCACGAAACCACTGGTATTGTGATCTCGTGAAAAACATAACCATCAGTTTAGATGAGAGGACAGCACGCTGGGTTCGAGTTGAGGCTGCGTGCAACGACATGAGCATGTCGCGTTTTATTGGTGAAGTGCTTCAACAGCAGATGTCGCACTCGGATAATTATGAGCGGGCACATCAGTCCTACTTTGGCCGCGATGCCCAAAGGCTGCGATCTAGCACAGATTCTTTACCAAGTCGTGAAGAGATACACAGACGCTGACAAACAATGAGCGTGTTTGTTGATACCAATGTGCTAGTTTACGCTCGCGATTTGTCTGAGCCAGTTAAACAACAGAGCGCCCAAGAGTGGATGTCTGTGTTGTGGGCATCACAAAAGGGCCGTATTAGTGTGCAGGTTCTAAATGAGTACTATGTGACCGTTACTCGCAAGCTAAATCCAGGGCTTTCTGCACAAGATGCTCGCGCTGATATTGAAGATTTCCATGCATGGGTGCCGGTTGCGATTAGCACAGCAATCCTATCTGCGGCGTTCGCAGTTGAAGACAGTTTTGGTTTCGCATATTGGGATTGTCTGATTGTAGCAACAGCGCAGGCTGCTAGTTGTAGGTATCTGTTGACTGAGGACCTCCAAGATGCTCAACGCATCGATGCCGTAACAGTGGTTAACCCTTTCATGCACCGGCCAGACGAGATCTTGTAGATAATTTATATGCGAGACAGATTGGATTCACTCCGATCAAAGTATTCATTACCATAGTAAGCGTGGCCCGCTTTCCATAGATACAGTAACTGCTTCAATTCATGCAAAATGTGGCTGTTGGACATGCGTACTGCGTTGGGTGAAATGTATTTGTATGACATGCAGGTACTGTTTGGTGAAGTGTCTGAGAGAATCTAATTGGTGGGGTTTATTCTTCTTGGTTGTTGGGTTGGAAGGGCGGAGGGATTAGGTCTTCGTACATGGCCGGGTCGGGAGGTACAACTGCCATTTTGCCGTTGTGTTTTGTTACCACGCCTGTGCCTGTTTGATATGCAACAAGGTGTGCGTGTTTGGCGGCGAGCCATAACGACTGCAAGATAGATTCTGCTAGTTCATCGCCGCTTAGCGATATAGAATTGGTGTGAGGTTTAGTATTTTCGGTATCGTGGTGCTCAGTCATTGTTCGTGCCTTGTGCTATAAGAACCGGCATCGATCTTGAGTTGTCAAACACCATCCATTCATCAACCTTACCAATGTAGAACTCACGTAAGTTCTGTAGCCCTGCATAGAAGCGCCGAAGAATCACTGGTTCGGGAACCCCATGGCCCCCTTGTCTGATACGTTGTTCAACCCGTTGCATAGCATCCTGCGGGCTATCAAGCATCAGATACATCAATAGCACCCTATACCCGTCGCGTCGCCATTGCTCAATGCGCCTCAGGTAGCTTCGGCCTGCCAGGGTCGTTTCGAATGCAAAACTTCGCCCTTGTGCAGCTAGACGATTGATTTCTTCAAGCATCAATCTGCCTGCTGTAGCTTCCATGCCTGCGCCGCGATCAAGCGGCGACAAACCAGCAGCTATTAGGTCGGCATTCACAAAGTGCAGAGTAGGCACCCTGCTTGCTAGATGGTGTATCGCAAACGTGGTCTTTCCAGCGCCGTTTGGTCCGGCGATGATGTAGATGTGTTTGTCGGCCATACAGGAACATGATACGCGCCATGAAGCGCCAGGGGTGGGGGAGTCCATCGGAGAATCAGCTATCAGCAGGTATAGCCAATTCCACACGGGCTCAGATAAAATTGCTTTTTCATGGAGCGAATTGCAGCTGGGGCCGACCATGCAGGCGTGCATTTGAAGAACATGCTTGTTGCCCACTTGAGAGAACTAGGCCATGAGGTGACAGATTGCGGCACCCACAACACAGATAGGGTGGATTACCCGGACTACGCCGAGGCTGTGGCTCGCAAGGTAACCGAAGCTGAGGCTGAAGTTGGGCTGTGTGTGTGCGGAACCGGTATCGGCATTGCCATGGCGGCAAACAAGGTGCCTGGCGTGCGAGCTGCCACAGTGCATGATGTAACATCGGCACGCTTAGCCCGCGAGCATAACAACGCTAATGTGATCTGCATAGGAGAGCGGCTTGTTGGCAGCACAGCGGCCATAGAAGCTCTTGATGCTTTTTTGGGGGCATCCTTTGAGGGTGGCCGACACGTTGCGCGCGTAGCCAAAATAGATGCCATTTTGCCCATAAGGAAGGAACAGCCATGATGTGGCCAGACAGCAGCAACGACCCGGTGTTTGAGATGATCAGTCGCGAGGTGGAACGCCAAAACAACACCATTCAGCTCATCGCTTCAGAAAACTTTGCATCCCCGGCGGTGTTGCGGGCATCCGGTTCGGTGCTTACCAACAAATACAGCGAGGGCTATCCGGGGCGGCGTTACTACGGCGGCAACATGGTGATAGATGAGGTGGAGTCCATCGCCCAGCAACGACTCAAAGAGCTGTTTGGTGCAGATCATGCCAACGTGCAGCCTCACTCTGGGGCCAACGCCAACTTAGCGGCCTATTTGGCGGTGTTAGAGGCAGGCGACACCGTTTTGGGGATGAGCTTGGATCATGGCGGGCATCTCACCCACGGTTCGCCGGTAAACATAAGCGGACGCAACTACAACTTTGTGGCATACGGTGTAACCGCAAGCGATGAGCGCATTGACTACAACCAGGTGAGGGATTTAGCTCTAGAACACCGCCCCAAGCTCATCGTGGCTGGGGCAACCACCTATTCCCGCACCATTGATCCAGCACCATTTCGGGCTATCGCCGATGAAGTGGGAGCGCTGTACATGTTTGATGCAGCCCACATTGCAGGGCTCATTGCTGGAGGTGCCCATCCGAGCCCGGTGCCCCATGCTGACATCGTTACTTTTACTACCCACAAGACGCTGCGCGGCCCGCGCGGGGGTGCCATCTTGTGTACTGCAGAGCTGGCCTCAGCCATAGACAAGGCCATATTTCCAGGACTACAGGGTGGCCCCTTAGAACACGCCATAGCAGCTAAGGCGGTGGCCTTCGCTGAGGCAGCTACGCCAGAGTTTGCCGACTATGCCAAAAAGATCGTCCAAAACAGTGCAGATTTGGGCAAGGGCTTAGCTGAGGCAGGTTTTCGCTTGGTGTCTGGCGGCAGCGACAATCACCTGCTGCTGTTGGACTTACGCAGCTTTGATACCGAGCTCACCGGCAAGCAAGCTCAGGAGGTTTTGGATAGCGCGGGCATCACCCTCAACAAGAACACCGTTCCCGATGACGAACGCTCGCCCTTTGTGACCAGCGGGCTGCGAATCGGCACGCCTGCTACCACTACGCAGGGCATGGGCCCCGCTGAGATGGGCAAGATTGCCGATTTGATTGGACGCACTTTGCGCCAGCACAAAGATGAAGGTGTTGCACACGAGGTGCGCGCAGAGGTAGCTAAACTTTGCGGGCGGTTTAGACCTTACGAGCTGCCAAGCTAGGGCAACGGTCTAACCGCAGCTTCTCGTCTAACCGCAGCTTCTAGCAATCATCAAGTCGTGGCTCCCAGCATTAGCAGCTACCTTGTAATTTTTGGGGTGGCTGTTGCGGTGACGTTGGTGGCCACACCGGTTATGCGTCGCATTAGCGAGCGCATGGGCATCATGGCTGAGCCCGATGCTAGACGGGTACACACCCAAGCAACTGCCGTGTTGGGCGGGGTAGCCATGTTTATCGGCTTTGTTGTGGCTATGGGTGTGGCGTGGTTCATGAGCGACTTTGATGTGGTGTTTGCCACGGCATCTGAGCCGGTAGGCATTGTGATAGCGGGGTTGGTGATGGTGGTGTGTGGCACTTATGACGATGTACGTGAAATGTCGGCACCCGCCAAGGTGGCTGCCATGGTGCTAGCTGGCAGCGTGTTGGCCTTCGCTGGGGTCACCATATTGAACTTGCGCTTACCTGTTTTGGATGCGTTGATCTTGTCGCAAGATCTGGCCTTTGTTGTAACGGTGTTGTGGCTGTTAGCCATCGTGAACGCCATCAACCTGATTGACGGGCTAGACGGTTTAGCTGCGGGCATAGTGGCTATTGCTGGCATAACCTTTTTTGCCTACTCCATCAAGCTCAGCGATTCTGAGGTTTTGTTGTCCAACAACATCGGGCCGCTAATCGCCATCATTGCCAGCGGGGTAGCGCTGGGGTTTTTGCCGCAGAACTTCCACCGGGCCCGTATTTTCATGGGTGACGGTGGAGCGTTGTTTTTGGGCACATTGCTGGTTGCTTCCACGGTTTCGGTAGGGGGACGCTCCAGCGAGCCCTTTACGGGGCAGACCTACTTTTTGTTTGCTCCCATGCTGATTCCGCTCATTATTTTGGCGGTGCCGGTGGTGGATGTGCTTTGGACGGTGCTGCGGCGCACTAGAGCCCGCACCAGCATCACAGCTCCAGATAAAGAACACCTGCATCACCGGTTGATGAGGCTGGGACACGGCCATCGCCGGAGCGTGTTAATTCTTTGGTTGTTTACTGGGTTGATGTCTACGTTGGTGCTTTATCCCACCTATACAGGTGCTGGTGAGGCCATCGTTTTGCCTGTGGCGGCGGCGCTGGTGTTGATGCTCTATACGGTGTTTCACCCCGTGTTGCGTCGCCGTGCTAACTAAGCGCTAGCATTCACGCAAAGGCCAATCCGCTTGCCACAGGAATCTTGAACTACTAGTGCCATCTGCAACCACGCAGCACAGCCACAACCAAGCTGCACAAAACCAACAAAGTTACCGCGCTGGCGATGCCCTGTCGGCTGCTTTTGAGTTAGTTGCCACACCCGCGTTGTTTGGGTTCTTTGGTTGGCTCATCGACAGGGCTTTGGGCACCAAGCCACTGTTTGCGCTGCTGTTGGGAATAATGACTGCCATCTACGCAGGCTGGAAGGCATTTCACACATACTCTGAACGCATGGCTCGTTACGATCAAGCCCTGCCCAGCTACCGCTACGAGGCTAGCTATCAAGAGGTTGGCCAGCGTGATGTAAGCCAGACTGAAGCCGACCATCTTGGGCGTACACGTGCTCTGGGGCATGGAGAGGCTGAACCTGAAAAAGAACCTGCTGCTATGAGGGGCTGCGGGTGATTGAGCAGGCAGACCCAGCCGAGCAGGCAGCCGACCAACAGGCCGTACAGCAGCAGACCCCAGAGCGGGATTTGGCTTTAGATATGGTGCGCCGTGGCTTGATTGGTGGCCCGGTGCTGGTGGGTGTATGCACGGGGATATGGGGTTGGGACGGATTGTGGTCTAGCGGGTACGCCTTGGGCTTGATCTTGGTTAACTTTTGGTTAGCAGCCTCACTTATTACCTGGTCGCTGCGGATTTCGGCCACGCTGTTGATGGCTGCTGTGCTAGGCGGCTACTTCATTCGCCTCGGCATTTTGACCGGTGCCTACTTCCTAGTGAGAAATATTGCTTGGTTTGATGCTCTGCCATTTGTCATCACCCTTGTCGCGGCGCATATTGTGTTGTTGGTTTGGGAGACCCGCTACGTATCCATGTCTCTTGCATATCCTGGCTTGAAGCCACAAGGAGTCCGCTCGTGAACTTCAACAATGTATGTTGCGACAGAACTTGGCTGAGGTGATGTTTTCGTGAGTCAAGTATTGGCTTTGGAGTTCCCGCCGGTTACGCATCTGTTTCAATGGCCTGATTTTCTGTTCACTGACACCCCGCTAGCCCTCAACAAAACAGGTCTCATCCACGTCTTGGCGTTGCTTCTAACTGCTGGTTTGTTTTGGGTTGCTGGTCGCCGTGCCGCTTTGGTGCCAACCGGTGCTCAATCTGTGGCTGAAGCTGGCATTGAGTTTGTTGAAAACAACATCGTCATGCAGACCATCGGCCCCGAAGGTCGTCGCTTTTTGCCCTTTTTGACTACCCTGTTCTTTTTCATATTTTTTAGTAACATTTTCGGGGTCATTCCTATTTTTCAGTTCCCAGCCAACTCGCGCATGGCGATGCCACTGGTTCTGGCATTAGTTGTGTGGGGTGTTTACCATGTTGTTGGAATCAGGGCTCAAGGTTTCTTTGGGTACATTAAGGCATCGCTGTTTCCGCCGGGTGTGCCTAAGTTTTTGTATATACTTGTTACCCCTATTGAGTTGATTCAGATCATCTTGATTCGGCCACTGTCGCTGGCCGTGCGACTTTGGGCAAACATGGTGGCCGGTCACTTACTGCTGGTGGCTTTCGCGGTTCTATCTGCAGCGCTTTGGGGAGCCGGGTTCATTCCCTCGGCCCTACCGTTTTTCGCCCTTATCTTGATTACAGCGTTTGAGATATTCGTCTCAGCTCTTCAAGCCTTTGTTTTCACCATTCTCACCGCTGTGTACATCAGCGGATCCCTACATCCCGAACACTAGGAGACAATTACCTTGCTTGCACTTATTTCCACAATCTTGGCTCAGCTTACCGGTGATGGCGAAGCTGGCCTCAAGGCTATTGGCGGTGGTCTTGGCTTTGGTCTTGCTGCCATCGGACCTGGTTTGGGCATCGGCATCTTGGTGGGCAACGCCATAACTGCTATGGCTCGTCAGCCTGAATCCGCAGCGATGGCACGTACCACCATGTTCTTGGGCATCGCTTTTACTGAGGCGATAGCACTTATTGGGTTCGTCGTCTTCATCTTGTTGGCACCATGATCCGGCGGCTTTTGGCCGCGGCTTCACTGGTATTGGCCGCGGTTGTTTTCAACGCGTCGGTGGCTGGCGCGGTCGGTGAAACTGTGGGTTCTTGCATCTTTGAGGAGTTGGAGGAAGCTAGTTTCGCTGGGATCGACGGCGAAGGTCTTGACGCGGTGAAAAACCTGAAGACGGCGTACAAGAACGAAGCAGAAGGTGCCGAAGACATCAAGAAAGACTTTGAGAGCGATCTTGAAGGCTGTCTTGATGCTCCTAATCCCATTCTGCCTGAGACCACTGAGATTATCTGGGGTGGTGGGGCGTTTGTGATCCTTTTGGTGCTGATGCGCTGGAAGCTGTTTCCAGTGGTGCGGAACCTCATGGAACAGCGAACCCAGCGCATTCAGGATTCCATAGATGAAGCTGACAAGACGATGACAGAGGCCGCTGAGGTAAAGGCCAGCTATGAAGCTGAGCTAGCAGATGCTAAGACCGAGGCAGCTCGTATTTTGGATACCGCCCGTGAACAAGCTGGCGTGGTGCGAGCTGATCTACAAGCTAAGGCCGAAGCCGACATTGCCGAGATGCGTGAGCGGGCCGCTTTGGATGTGGAGGCGTCCAAGCGCCAAGCCATAGCCGATTTGCAGTCGGAGGTTGCCGAGATTGCTTTGGGTGCTGCTGAGGCAGTGTTGGGTCGAACCCTAGAAAACCCAGAGGTGCAACATCAGCTAATTGACGACTACATCGCCCGCGTGGGCGCAAACCAGCAGGACTAGGTTGATGTCTGAGCGATCAGCTAGCTATGCCAACGCAGTAGCCGCGGTAGCGCGCGCTGAAGGCAACTTAGACATGGTGTCTGATGAGTTGTTCAGGGTTGCGAGAGCCATTGAGCACTCCGATGAGCTGCGGATGACTTTAGCTGACCGCCAGATCCCCGCTGCGCGTCGCCAGCAGATTGTGGAAGACCTTTTGGGTGGACAAGCCTCAGATACCACCACGGCAATGGTTTCCATGATCGTGGCTTCGGGTCGGTCTGCGGATATTGCTGGTATCGCGCAACACACCGTGGAGTTGAATGCTAAGGATCGGGGTCGCTCGGTTGCCGAGGTGCGTGCAGCAGTGGCTTTGACTCAAGACCAGACCCAGCGATTGGTGTCAGCCCTTAGCGCAGCCACTGGACATCAGGTTGATGTGAAGGTGATCGTGGATCCCAGCGTTATGGGTGGGGTTATAGCCACCATCGGCGATGAGGTGATAGACGGCTCGGTGCGCCATCGCCTGAGTCAGCTACGGGACTCCATGTAGTCCCCAAAGCAGAGTTTTCTAACGAGGAGCAACATGGCAGAGTTGACCATAGACACTGGCACCATCGCTGAGGCTATCCGCCGCAATCTAGAGGGCTTTCACCCAGATGTGGAGCAAGCTCAGGTAGGGCGGATCACCGAAGTGGGCGACGGCATTGCCCGCATTTCTGGGTTGCCCGGGGCTGCAGTGAACGAGATGTTGGAGTTCCAAAACGGAACCATCGGGTTGGCATTGAACCTAGATGAGGACTCCATCGGCGCTGTGGTGCTAGGTGAGGTGGATGAGATTGAAGAAGGCCAAGCCGTGCGTTCCACCGGCGAAATCTTGGCCGTACCGGTGGGGGATGCCTTGCTAGGTAGGGTGGTGAACGCTCTCGGGGAGCCAGTGGATGGCAAAGGCCCGATAGCTGGCGCTGACACCCGCCGTATGGAGGTGCAAGCACCGGGTATTACTGGCCGAAAGCCTGTTCATGAGCCTATTCAAACCGGTATCAAAGCTATTGATTCGCTTATCCCCATCGGCCGAGGTCAAAGGGAGCTGATTATCGGCGACCGCAAAACTGGCAAGACAACTGTGGCGCTAGACACCATCTTGAACCAAAAGGGCCAAGGCGTGAAGTGCGTGTATGTCGCCATTGGACAAAAGGCTTCCACGGTGGCCCAAGCAGTTGCCACTCTAGCTGAGCGGGGTGCCATGGAATACACGGTTGTGGTGGTTGCCCCTGCTTCAGACCCTGCGCCGTTCAAGTACTTGGCTCCCTATGCGGGCTGTGCCATGGGACAGCATTGGATGGACAACGGTGGCCACGCCCTAGCGGTGTATGACGACTTATCCAAGCAGGCTGAGGCGTACCGGCAGATGGCACTTTTGTTGCGCCGCCCGCCGGGGCGCGAAGCATATCCGGGCGATGTCTTCTACCTACACAGCCGCCTGCTAGAGCGGGCTGCCAAGCTCAGCGACGAACGGGGGGCGGGCTCTCTCACGGCTTTGCCTATCATTGAAACCAAAGCAGGCGATGTATCTGCGTACATTCCCACCAACGTAATCTCCATTACCGACGGGCAGATATTTTTACAGGACGACTTGTTTAAGTCTGGTGTGCGACCCGCAGTGGATGTGGGTATCTCGGTTTCTCGTGTGGGGTCAGCAGCGCAAGTTAGCGCCATGAAAACTGCAGTAGGTACTCTCAAGGCCGATCTGCAACAGTTCCGCGAGCTAGAAGCCTTTGCTGCTTTTGGCTCTGATCTAGATGCTGTATCCCAAGCCCAGCTGGATCGGGGTTATCGCCTTACAGAGCTACTCAAGCAGGGCATTCAGTCTCCCATTGCGGTACAAGAACAAGTTGTGTCGTTATATGCGGGCACTCGTGGCTACCTAGACAATATTCCTGTGGAGGATGTAGCTCGTTTTGAGTCGGAACTGTTGGAGTGGGTACGGGCTCGCAATGGCGATCTCCTAGACGCGGTAGCACAGACTGGTTCGGTAGATGAACAAGCGCTGCAAGCTGCGGTTGCGGCTTTTGCAGCACAGTTTGAATCATCTGTAGTACCTGAAGGCGATGAACCCGATGCTGAGGCTCAAGCTACTGCTGAAGCTGGTTTGGTGGACGCAGACCACACGCTGCCTGAAACCGATATTCAGCGTTCTGACGAGGTTTAAGCAGTGCCGGGTGGTCAAGAACGGGCTCTGCGGCGGCGCATTTCGTCGGTGCAGTCCACCAAAAAGATCACCCGTGCTATGGAGCTGATTGCAGCTACCAGAGTGGTGAAGGCGCAGCAAAGAGCCCACGCAGCTAGGCCCTATTCCACCAAGCTAACCGGTGTGATTGAGGATGTGGCTGCTGGTGGGGCCGAAGCAACCCACCCGCTTTTAGAGCGGCGTGCAACGGTGCGCCGCGTGGGGTTTGTGGTCATCACCTCAGATAGGGGTTTAGCAGGGCCTTACAACAGCTCGGTAATTAAGGCTGCTGAGCGAGAGTTGATGGATGCACAGACCAAAGGGCGCGACTACTCGTTGATGCTTATCGGCAAGAAGGCTCAGGATTACTTTCGTTTTCGTAATTACCGGGTGGATGAGGCGTTTGTTGACATGAGCGACACCCCTACCTATGAAGATGCACGACAGGTAGCAGAGGTGGTTGCCGAAAAGTTTGAGAGCGGCTACATCGACGAGGTGATTCTGGCATACATGGAGTTTGTTACCATCGGCACGCAGCGGGTAGCTGTGCGGCGCTTTTTGCCTTTAGAGAGCATTGAGGTGATCGCCACCTCTGGTTCGGGTGAGCCTCGGGCTGCTTTTGAGTTTGAGCCCTCCCCGGAGGGTGTGTTGGAGTCTTTATTGCCTCGCTATGTGGAGTCGCGGCTCTTTTCGGCCTTGTTGGATGCTGCGGCATCAGAACATGCCAACCGTCAGCGAGCCATGAAAGCGGCTACAGATAATGCTGAAGAGCTAATCACCAAGCTCACGCGGGCCATGAACCGAGCCCGCCAAGATGCCATCACCACCGAGATCATGGAGATTGTTGGCGGTGCTGAGGCCCTCAAAGACGATGGCATGGATCACCTCACAGACAATGATGTGGCTAGTTATCTGGCCTCTGTGGCTGGCCAGTCCAGCTAACGAAATCGGAATCTATAGGGCCTAGCCAACAAAGCGATAACAAAGCGATAGGAGCAAGATACAAATGTCGGAGAACTCAACAGAGGATATAACCAACACTAGGTCTAGAGATGGCAGGGTAGTAGCTATTGCCGGGCCGGTGATTGATGCCGAGTTTCCGCCAGATGCCTTACCGGAGATCAACACCGCTTTGGAGTTTGATGTGGTGGTGGATGGTGAGACCATTCCCGTCAAGGCAGAGGTAGCTCAACAGATTGGGGATTCACGGGTGCGGGCCATCGCCCTAAAGCCCACCGATGGCCTCACTAGGGGTACAACGGTTCGTAACACTGGTAAGGGCATGACGGTGCCGGTTGGTGATGTCACCCTCGGTCATGTGTGGAATGTGGTAGGGGAGTGTCTAGATGCTGATCGCGCTACGTTGGATGTTGGCGAGGAGTGGGAGATACACCGTCCAGCTCCATCGTTTGATTCTCTAGAGCCATCTACGCGGATGTTTGAAACCGGCATCAAGGTGATCGACCTGCTCACCCCTTACAAAGAAGGCGGCAAGATTGGGCTGTTCGGCGGTGCCGGTGTGGGCAAGACAGTGCTCATCACCGAGATGATCAACCGGGTTGCAACCCAGCATGGCGGTGTGTCTGTGTTTGCAGGGGTAGGGGAGCGCACCCGTGAGGGCACTGACTTGTTCTTGGAGATGGAAGAATCGGGTGTTTTGGATAAAGCAGCACTGGTGTTCGGTCAGATGGACGAGCCTCCCGGAGTGCGCTTGCGTGTGGGTTTGGCCGGGGTGACCATGGCTGAGTACTTCCGTGATGTGCAGAACCAGGATGTGTTGTTGTTCATCGACAACATCTTCCGCTTCGTACAGGCTGGCTCGGAGGTTTCCACTTTGTTGGGTCGTATGCCCTCGGCTGTGGGTTATCAGCCCACGTTGGCCGACGAGATGGGCGAACTGCAAGAACGCATCACCTCCACTCGGGGTCGTTCAATTACATCGCTGCAAGCTGTGTATGTGCCAGCCGATGATTACACCGACCCAGCACCTTTTACCTCTTTTGCGCATTTTGATGGCACCACCGAGTTGAGCCGTGACATCGCAGCGTTGGGCATTTATCCTGCGGTAGATCCTCTCGCTTCCACCTCCACCATCTTGACTCCGGAGGTGGTAGGAGAACGCCATTACGGTGTGGCCCGCCGTGTGCAGGAGATCCTGCAACGCTACAAAGAACTCCAAGACATCATTGCTATTTTGGGGCTTGATGAGCTGTCAGAAGAGGATAAGGTGATCGTTTCGAGGGCTCGTAAGGTGCAGCGTTTCTTGTCGCAGCCCATGTTTGTTGCCGAAGTGTTTACCGGCATGTCGGGAGTGTTCACCCCGGTTAGCGAGACCGTGGACTCTTTTGAGGCGCTTGTGAATGGTGATTTGGACGATCTACCAGAGCAGGCGTTTTTCATGGTGGGTGGCGCAGAGGAAGCTCAGCGTAAAGCTGCCGATTTAGAGGCACAGGCGGCTTAGTGGTGGCTTTAGCTGTGGAGCTTGTCTCGCCTGAGAAGGTTGTGTTTGAGGGTGAAGCCGAGATGGTGGTGGCGCGTACCACAGACGGAGAGATTGCCTTTCAACCCGGTCATGTGCCCTTTTTGGGGGTGCTAATACCCGGCGATATCAGGGTTTATACCACTGACGGAGCTAAAACCACCATCGCCGTGGAGCGCGGCTTTGTGGAGATAGCTCACGACAGCGTCTCTTTGTTGAGCGACTCAGCCACTTTAAGCTGACCTGTGTGCTGCCCCTCTATATAGCCCAATATAGGTTGGCTGCGAGGGGTGAGGTTGTTGGGGGTGGGTTTGCGCCGGTCAAAGCAGTTGCGGTGGGAGCGGGCTCTGGTTACAGGAGCAGCTTCGGGCATTGGTAAAGCATTAGCTGAACAGCTAGCAAGCGCTGGGGTGAAGTTGGTACTGGTAGACAAACGTGCTGGTGTGGCCGATGTAGCTGCTGGGCTCGGCACAGAAATACTCATTGCCGATCTGTGCGATCCGCTGGAGTTGGCTCAAGTAGAACAACGGATATGGTCTGAGGATGTTCCCGTGGATTTGGTGATCAACAACGCAGGGCTCGGCTATGAGAGGCCCTTTGGTGAACAAGACGCAGCCGAGGTGGATGAAACCATCGGGCTGAACGTAACAGCTTTAACGCGGCTCACGCACGCTGCAATCGGCGCGCTAACCACACGAGATGGCGGACAGGTTGTGTTGGTGTCGTCTATGGCAGGCCTACAACCCCTGCCCAGCGTAGCTGTGTATGCGGCCACTAAGGCTTATGTGAGCAGTTTAGGAGAGGCGCTGTATGAAGAACAAAAGGGCTCATCGGTGCAGGTAACCACGGTTTTGCCGGGATTAACTCACACCAACTTTCATCTGCAAGGTGGGTGGAACTTAGACAACTGGCCTTCTACTGGATGGCAGGATGCCGACGAGGTGGCACAGCAGATACTAAAGGCTGCAGTCCGCCGTCAACCTCAAGCGGTAACCGGTTGGCGTAACCGGCTGTTGGCATTTGCATCCACCAAAGCCCCTCACAGGATTCGTAGAATAGCCTTAGGCCGGGCCGCACGCCGCCGCTGGCAGTAGCCCTAATTGTAGAAAGCCCTAATTGCGGAACCTTAACGACCCTTACAGCAGCAACTCTTTAGCCAAACTCCACAGCTGAGAAGCTGTTGAGCTTTTGTATCTGATGCTCGGCCACAATTTGGCGTACCGTTCCCGATTTGGAGCGCATCACAAGCGACTGTGTGGTAGCACGACCCTGCTTGTAGCGAACACCTCGGAGCAGATCGCCGTCGGTTATTCCTGTGGCAGCAAAAAAGCAGTTGTTGCCTCGCACTAGATCGTTGGCGGTTAAAACCTGATTTACGTCTCGGCCTAGCTTTTCTGCACCCTTGCGTTCTTTGTCGTTGCGGGGATACAGCTTGGAGAGCAACTCACCGCCCATGCACTTCAGTGCGGCTGCGGCGATCACCCCCTCTGGAGTCCCGCCTATTCCAAACAAGATGTCTGCTCCCGAATCGGGCGAGGCGGTGGAAATAGCGCCAGCAACATCGCCATCGGGAATTAAGCGGATACGGGCTCCCGCATCGCGCACCTCTTCAATCAACTCAGCATGGCGGTCACGGTCCAAGATAACAGCCGTTACATCTCGGATAGGGGTATTCTTGGCTTGGGCAACTAAATCCAGATTTTCACTAGGGGTATTATCTAGTGAGATACCGTATCCCACGCATTCTGGGCCAAAGGCGATCTTGTTCATGTACACGCAAGGCCCCGGATTGAACATGGTGCCTCGCTCTGAGACTGCGATAACTGCTAGAGCGTTGTTTCTGCCCAAAGCGGTAAGCGTGGTGCCGTCTATTGGGTCTACTGCTATGTCGCAATCTGGGGGAGAACCATCGCCAATCATCTCGCCGTTGAACAGCATAGGGGCTTCGTCTTTTTCACCTTCGCCGATGATCACCACGCCGTTCATAGGCACGGTGCGTAACAACACCCGCATAGCTTCAACGGCTGCGTCGTCTGCACCTTCTTTGTTTCCACGGCCCATCCAGCGAGCAGCGGCTAGTGCAGCCACCTCTGTAACCCGCACCAACTCCATTGCTAGGTTGCGGTCGGGGGCTTCTGGTACCCGTGGGTTGTCTGCTGATACAGCGCGCTCAAGGTGCATGGAGACTCTGTTGGGTGCAGATGCAAGATGTTTGGGATCGACTTCTGAAGATGTTTTCACACTATGACACCGTAGCCCCGTTGCGTGGTCTGCCACTATTTTAAGATGGTCTGGTGTTATCAGTGCGGGTACGACTTTGTAGATGGTGTGATAGAATGTTTGGAATGTGGGGTAGCTACCTTCGATAGTCCGCCGCAGTTGCCAGAAGAAGTGGGCAGCGCAGACGAAGAGCAACTGGCATATGAACTCCACGATTGGCCTTATGAGCGACGCAATGCTTTAGAAGCTGAACTGCGCCAGCGCCGGCTTCAACATGCGTGGCTAGGGCCAACTTTGATCGTGCGTGTGTTAGATGAAGCATCTGTGGATGAAGCCGTTGAGCTGGTTGATGAAGACGACAGCTAGGGGCAGTGAGCATTTACAGGACTGTTAGCGCTAGGGGGATTGCGGGTTTAGTTCCTCTAGAGATCTGCGAGTGGTCTCTGGATAACACAACAGCACAATCACAGCCACAACAAGTGGTCCCGCCACCAACACCGAAAAGGCCGTACCGTACCCCCAAGCATCTGCCATGACTCCCGCAATAGCTAGCCCCGCAGCGCTGCCCGCAACTCCAGCCAAACCAACTAATCCGTTGGAACCAGAGCGTCTTATGGTGCCAAACATTTCGGCTCGGTAAACCCCCAAAGAAGGCACTGTGGTGGCAGACATACAGGTGCCTGCCGCAAGCAGCACCCACATGGGCCAGCCAGCTGTGGTGAAATGCCACAGGGTTAGCAGCGCTCCAGCACATACCCCTACCGATGCAAGGACTCTGCGACCGCGCAAGTCGGCCAACTTGCCCGCACACAACATGGCCGGGCCAGCTGTCCACGTTGTGAGCAACACAAAGACCGTAATCTTGGTGGCGCTGAAGTTTCTTTCGTCTCGCAGAAAATCATTTTGAAGTTGTGAGGCTGGCGAAGCAAACAACAACACAGCAAAGGATGTGGCTGCTAGCAGCACTAAGCGGCGGCGATGCTGTTTGGAAGCTTTAGTTCTTGCTACAGGCTGTGTTGCACAGAAGCGTTGCGACTCTGGCAGACGGCGGGCGGCATACGCAAGCAGTGGTAGCCCTATGAGAGCAACCAAAAAGATAAAGCGCCAGGCGGCCACCCCGAGGTCGGCCAACGGCACCAATCCCACTGCTACAGATGAGCCTAACCCTGCGGCCATGCCCAAAAGGGAGGTTACATAGGCCCTTGAACCAGATGGAGATTCTTCCAGAGCGAACACAAACAACAAAAGAGCCATGGCGTGCGACAGGCCGCGTGCCAGCCCTTGTATTCCAGCTAATGCAGCTAAGTTGGGGGCCAGAGAGGTTGCGGCGGAGGCCACAATCGCCCCAAAACCGGCAAGCAGGAGAATGCGTCTACGGCCGCGGCGATCAGCTAAGGCTGCAATGGCTACGGTTAGCAAGATGCTGACGCGCACCACCGAGAGCGCAAAGCCCTGAGCAGACTTAGTAGCACCAAACTCCTCGCGGGCAAAGGTGATGGTTTGGCCCAACAAGGTGCCTAAGAAGCCTGCTAACACAGCTAAGGTGGCCAATAGCGCCACAACGCTGGCTTGTCGGGCGTTAAATCGATCTGGGGGATGCCACCAAGGCAGGTCGCGTTTGTGTCGCAGGGTGTGGTTGACAGGCAACACGAACAGTACCCACCAAAGACCGATGGACAACTTGTAGTCGAATCGTTCGGTAATCTCTACCTGAGCGTCTCCGATGTGCCGAGTGGTGACAGTGCGACGGTATTGCGTCACCGGACCTTCGGCTGCGCTAAAGGTACCTTCGCCATCAGCCTTTTCTAGGATGATGTCTGATCGGGGAGAAAGCAGTCCACCGCTACTGTTTAACACAGCATCGGCAGCAGACGCGCTCAGAACGTGACGGGAGATCACTTGGGGCATGGAATAAATGGCAGTCTACTTTTGTGCTTGTAGGTATGAGGTAGCGCTCGCGATGCCTGTGGTACCTGTACCTGTGGTGCCTGTACCTGTGGTAACTGTATTGTGGCGGATGGATGACAGGCTTTATGACAGATAGAACACTTTAGACCTGTCTGTGTAGACCATACTTGTTTGATGGAACGTACCCATCCAGAGGATTTTACCGATCAGGAACGTATTGAGGTTCGCCCCAGTGGGCCCCTTGAGGGTTCAGTGGTTATCAGCGGTGCCAAGAACTCGGTGCTAAAGCTCATGGCTGCCTGCTTGCTTACCGAGGGCACGTTCACAATTCGTAATGTGCCCGATATTGAAGATGTCAAAGTTATGGGCGATGTGCTGCGCCACATTGGGGTGTCGGTGCACCGCGCTGATAATGCTCTGGTCATTCAGCGTCCCGCGCTCATTACCGGCGAAGTTCCGTATGCGCTCACAGAGCAACTGCGGGCTTCCACAGCGGTACTTGGCTCGCTTTTGGCAGGGATCGGCAATGCTCGGGTGGCTTTGCCGGGAGGAGACGACTTTGGCCATCGCCCTATAGACATCCACGTTGCTGCTCTAGAGGCCATTGGATGTCGGCTCAAGATATCTGGTGGCGACATATATGCCACCGTAGACAATCTGGTGGGCAATCCGGTTTTGCTGGAATACCCCAGCGTGGGTGCCACAGAAAACTTGATGATGGCAGCTACTAGGGCCACTGGCACCACGGTGATTGATAACGCCGCACGCGAACCCGAGATAGCAGACTTAGCTGTGTTTTTGAATCAGATGGGTGCCAAGGTTTCTGGCGCGGGCACCTCAACCATCTGCGTGGAAGGCGTAGGCGAACTGCATCCCGCAGACCATACTGTGGTAGCCGACCGCATTGAGGCTGCCACTTACTTGGCTGCTGTGGGCGTAGCTGGTGGAGAGGTAACTCTGGAGGGTGCTCGCGGAGATCACTTGGCTATTTTTTGTCGCAAGCTGGAAGAGATGGGCGTTCGTACTGCTAAAGCAGCTAACGGCATAATGGCCACAGCCATGAACCGTTTACAGGCAGCTGATGTGTCCACCCTCCCTTATCCGGGGTTGCCTACCGACACCAAACCTTTGTTGGTGGCAATCCTGTCGGTGGCCGATGGGGTGAGCATCGTTACTGAAAACTTGTTCTCAGGGCGCTTTCGCTATGTGGATGAGCTGTTGCGTATGGGCGCCGACATACGCACCGAAGGTCATCATGCGGTTGTCCGCGGGGTGAAGCGGTTGAGCGGTGCCCCGGTGCGGGCGCACGATATTCGTGCTGGGGCTGCAATGGTGCTAGCTGGTATGGCCGCGGAAGGGTTAACCACCGTGTTGGATGTGCATCACATAGACAGAGGATATGAGAATCTTGTGGGCAAACTTGGCAGCCTCGGTGCCGACGTGCAGCGCTTAGGAGTGCTTGATGTTTGCTAGATGCCGCTGGTCTGATATAAATTGCCCTGAACAGATTGAGGGGCATCACCTTTGATAGGGGGGAAAATGAAGTTTTCGTTTCGAGTGTTTCTAGCGCTTGTTGTGGCCTTCGTCATGTTGGCTGCCGGGTGCGGCAACGATGATGATGATACATCCACAATTCCCGTAGAGGCCACAGCGCAGAGCACAGAGACTCCGCAAGCTCCAGAGCCTGAACCAGAGCCCACAGAGGCCAGTAGCGATGAATCTACAGATACAGCTGGCAATGAGCCTGAAGATATGGCTGATAGCGAAACAGAAGAGATGCCAGAGGAGCCCGAAGAGGATTACAGCACGTTTGTTTCCATTGAAGGGGTAGACGGTGTGAGCGATGCAGAGATTGCTGTAGCAGTTATTGGTACCAAATCTAACAATCCCACCGGCATCTGCGCCTTGGACTGTTACACAACAGGGGTTCAGGCTTATTTTGATAAGATTAACGACGAGGGTGGCATCTGGGGTCGTGAGCTAGTTATCAGTGATGTGGTTGATGATGAGCTGTTTAACAACCAGGCTGCTGCGCTTGAAGTCATCGCCGACGGAGACGCATTTGCGGTTTTCACCGCAACCCTTTTTGCTAGCGGTTGGGTGGAACTAGATAATGCAGGAGTACCCAGCTTTCACTGGGGCATTCATGCTCCCGAAGCTGATGGGAAGTTGAGTAACTTTTCTATTGTTGCTCCAACATGTGCTGGCTGTACAGTGCGCCACATTCCTTATCTTGTGCAACAGGGGGGTGGCACGCGAGTTGCTGCCCTCGGCATCGGAGTCACAGAGAACTCTAGAATATGTACTGGCAGCTATCGGGATTCTATAAACATGTATTCTGAGGAGATCGGTGCTGAAGTGGCGTATTTCAATGACGAGTTAGAGTTTGGTCTGCCCAACGGGATTGGCCCACAGGTAACCGCCATGATTGAGGCAGATGTAGATTTTGTTGTTTCTTGCATGGATCTGAATAGCATGATCACCCTCGCCCAAGAACTGCAGCGTCAGGGAGTACGTGATTCCATCACCTTGCATCATGCCAACGCCTATGATCATGCTTTTGTGGAAGAATCTGGCGAGTTGTTTGAGGGTGACTATGTTGCTATCCAACTTGCTCCTCAAGAAAGCGACATGCAGATAGTACGTGATTTTCTACACTGGACAGAAGAAAACGGTGGGCCTACATCGGAACAAACCATGTCTGGTTGGGTTAACGCACATCTGTTTGTTGAAGGTCTAAAGGTTGCTGGGCCTGAGTTTGATCGGGCATCTTACATTGATGCTGCTAATACGCAGCTAACCAATTACACAGCTGATGGGATGATCAATGCCACAGATTGGTCTCGTCAACACTCTTCACCTACACCAGACGACCGTACAAGCAATGGGCATGAGCTTGAATGTCAAGCCATTGTACAAGTCAAAGACAAAGCCTTTGAGATCGTAAGCGGCGATCCAACCAAGCCTTTCTTATGTTGGGACAATTCCAATACTGATTGGGCCCAACCTGAACCCACAAGCTTTGAGTAGGTAACAGTTCAGTAGGTAAAGGTTAGCCGCAACATACTGGTTGATGATTCAAGCAGGCCACCGGAGATAAGAAGTGGTTTTTGCAACCGTTGCCGAGGATTTATTTAGGGCAATCCTACAGGGAACACCACCCGGAACCGTTTACGCTCTTGTGGCGCTTGGGTTTGTTCTTACTTATAAGACATCGGGAGTATTCAACTTAGCTTTTGGCGCACAGGCTTATGTGTCTGCTGCTTTGTATTATCGTGCGGTTAATGATTGGGATTGGCCTACCGTTCCCGCTCTGGTGCTATCGGTTTTCGTTCTTGCCCCTGCAATAGGGCTTATATTAGAGCGGGTTATCTTTAGAACCTTGCGCACAGCTAGTGCGGTTTCCAAACTGGTTATAGCTATTGGTTTAAGCTTGGCCCTGCCTGCCATATTTGAATTGGTGTTTAGCTTTGAGGCTGTTGCTGGACGCGCACCTACTGGACTTTTACCTAATGGTAATGGCGTGTTCTATGACCCGTTTGGCGTTTACCCGTTTAGCCGCAATGAGTTAGTGCAGATGGCTGTTGCCTTGCTCGGAGCGCTTGTGTTGGGAGCCCTGTTCCGGTTCACCGCGATTGGGTTATCTATGCGAGCTGTGGTGGAGAGTCCGCGTATGACAGAGTTGGCTGGTATCCGTGCCGACTGGGTATCGGCTTTTGCATGGGCCTTGTCCAGTGCATTTGCTGGTTTGGCTGGGGTTCTAATTGCTCCTCGTTTCAATACCTTGCTTAGCGCAGACTTTTCCTATCTGGTGGTAGTAGCTGTAGCTGCGGCTGCTTTAGGTCGGCTGGTAAGCTTGCCGCGCGCACTAGTTGGTGGTTTGGCACTGGGTTGGGTTATTGCTGTGTTCAACACCTTTGCACCACGATGGGCAGAGTCTGCAAGCTTCTTAGAACCCATAACCGATAACCTCACACTAGCGATGCCGTTTGTAGTTTTGTTTGGCATTGTGGTGCTTTGGCCAGCTATACGCCGCGCGCGCGAAGCAACAGATCCAATGGCTGGAGTAGATCCTCCTCCACCCACGCCAACTGGTTACGATCGCCATCGTTATTTGAGCATAGGGTTGCGAGCCTTCACGGTATCGTTTTTGATTATCTTTGGTTGGGTGGTGTGGACTCAAGCCGATATTCGTTGGATGTTTTTGGTAACTCAAGCGGTGATTATGTCTACAATTTACTTGTCTATCACGGTGATAACAGGCTTTGCAGGACAAATTTCACTCTGTCAAGGGGCGTTTGCAGCTATTGGTGGTTTCACCGTTTTCCAAATGGCAGATCGTTGGGATGTTTCACCTCTATTGGCCATCTTAATCGGTGCTGTCATTGCGGCGGCGGTGGGGGCTTTGTTGTCCATTCCAGTATTGCGCTTGGGTGGAGTATGGTTGGCTTTGGCTACTTTGGCCTTTGCCTATTTCTTTGACTCAGTAATGGTGAAGTTCCCCTGGGTTGGAGGGGGAGATACATCCTTGCTGCAAGGCACTAGAGTCCCCAGACCTGAGCTAGGGCCGTGGGATTTCAACGACGACAAAGCGTTTTTGGTTTTAGCTGTGATCGTTCTGGTCTTGATTTCCTTGGCAGTTATTCAGCTACGCGAAGGCACTATCGGACGCACCCTGCGTGTGCTACGCAGTAGCGAGGTGGCCTCAGAATCCATCGGCATATCCCCGGCTAAAGCTCGTATAGCTGCGTTTGCTATATCGGCATTTATTGCAGGTATCGGGGGAGCCATGTTGTCTATCCACCAAGAGAACGTGAATTACGGCAACAACTTTGCTCCTGCAACGGCATTGTTCTGGCTGGTGTTAGTGGTGTCATTGAGTGCTCGTACTGTGGAGGGTGCCCTTCAAGCCGGCGCGGCGTTTTCGTTATTCCCTCCAGTTATTCTCAACGGCACTTTCTTAGGCTGGATTTTACGCTCCGAAGAACGCATTCCTGGGTTGTTTCCAATATCACCCAAATGGAGATTCATCCTGTTTGGGCTAGCGGCTGTCCAGTACGCTCGCCATCCCGAAGGCATGGTGGAATACGGTAAAAACCGCTCCTTAGCAAAAATCAATGCTCGCCTGCATAAGAAGTATCCCCAAGCACCTACACACAACTCTCGTCAGCAAGGCCAGCAAGCTGAACACCTACAGGTGGTTGATGCCCAAGCATCAAACAGCCAAGACAACGCTCATTCAAATCCGAATGCAGAGGCTGAGTCGTGAGTGCTTTGTTGCAAGCTTCAGGCATTTCTAAATCCTTTGCTGGCATTCAAGCGCTCAGCAACGTAGACATTGCTGTATACCCTCATCAACGAGTAGGTCTGATCGGCCCAAACGGGGCGGGCAAGACAACCTTTTTTAACTGCTTGTTGGGGGTTCTCTCGCTTGATGAGGGGCAGGTTTTGTTCAAGGGTGAAGAACTTAGCGGATTACCGGTTAGTCAGAGGGCTCGCGCTGGCATAGGTCGTACTTTCCAGCGCATAGAGTTGTTTGAGGAGACCACGGTTCTTGAGCACCTGTTTATTGCAGAACGGATTCGCAATGGTACTGGCGCGTTTTGGAAAGATATTTTAGGTTTGGGACGGCCAAGCAGCGAAGAGTTGGAGCGATGTTATGAAGTGCTCGAGCTTTTGGGCTTGCTAGAGATGGCTCAAGCCCCCATTGAAACCCTTAGCTTAGGTCAAGGACGCTTAGTTGAGGTAGGGCGAGCCTTGATGACCGAGCCCGATCTGTTGTTGTTGGATGAGCCTAGTTCTGGGTTGGGATCTGAAGACACTGCTGCGTTAGCTAACACACTTCAGGCAGTACAAGCTGAACGAGAGTTTGCAATTTTGTTGGTAGAGCACGACATCAACTTGGTGGCCGAGTTTACGGAGTACTCTTATGTTCTGGATTTCGGCAACATGATCGCAAAAGGCCCAACCAAAGAGGTGCTCAAGGAGCCAGCAGTTCGTTCTGCTTATTTGGGGACATTTGAGGTGGGCAAATGATTGCTAACGGAGCAATGCCACCGGTGCTAGAAATACGAGATGTAGAAGCAGCTTATGGTCCCTTTAGGGCTTTGTTTGATGTTTCTTTGAAGGTTGAGTCAGGCGAGGCCGTTGGACTATTGGGAGCTAATGGTGCTGGCAAAACAGCGGTTGCAAGAGTAGCTAGTGGGTTAGTAGCGCCTAGCAGAGGCAGCGTGTGGGTAGATGGGTATGACATGAGCCACCAAGGTACCTACAAGTTTGCTCGTGCTGGGGTGGCGCATGCTCCTGAGGGCAGGTCGGTGTTATCCACGTTCACTGTAAAGGAGAACTTAGAGTTATCGTTTAGGCGGGCTTTGGGGAGACGAGGAATGGCCGATGGTTTAGAACGGGCATTTGAGTTGTTCCCGCGCCTAGGAGAGCGCCGTAACCAAGTGGCTGGCACTTTATCGGGGGGTGAGCAGCGCATGCTGTCGTTGTCGCGCGTGTTAGTTGAAGAACCCCGGTTGCTTATTGCAGACGAACTCTCTTTAGGGTTAGCCCCCATTATCGTGGAAGAGGTTTACCGCACGCTGGAATCTATCCGCCAAAGTGGAACCTCGCTTTTGATTGTGGAGCAGCAAACCACCTACGCTCTCAAACTGTGTGACCGGATTGTGTTTTTAAAACAGGGACAAGTAGATTGGGAGGGTCCTGCTGAGGGGGCCGAAGAAGTGGTAACTTCGCGTTTATTCGATCATGGTGGCTAAGCTTTAGTTTATGCTGCTGTAGTAGTTGTGTAAATCAATACCCAAAAGTAAGGAAAATCAATCATGTCTGACACCGCTCCACCGCTTCCGTCAACTATAAGCCAGCAGGCCCGGGAATTTGTGCAGATGGCATCTCAGTTTGGTGGCATGCCAGAGATGCCCAAACATGATGCTGACACCCAAGATTGGTTGGATTGGGTAGCCGGGATGGACGAGAGAATGATTATGGGCCTAGATGCTAGAGCTTCTAAAAGCCCTATGGAGCAGACCCAATTTGAGATAGATGGGGCACTAACCTACGTTTTGACCCCTGAATCTGTAACTGACAGTTCTTCTGCACCGATTTACATCGACATTCATGGTGGCGCGCTAACTTGTGGTGCTGGTGAGGCATGCGTTCTTCTAGCTAAGGTCAACATAGATCTGATGGAATTGCCGGTGATTACTTGGGCACCCGACTATAGGATGCCACCACTGCATCCTTATCCTGTCGGCCTAGATGATCTGGTGGCGGTTTACCGTAAGGCATTAGATGAACGGGAGCCAAGAGACATCATGGTTCACGGAAGCTCAGCTGGTGGTAACTTGGCTGCGGCCTTGTTGTTACGTGCTAAAGATGAAGGGCTGCCGATGCCTGCGGCCTTAGTATTGGCCACGCCTGAGATAGATCTTACAGAGTCGGGAGATAGCTTTATTACCAACGATGAGTTGGATTACGGTATCAGCAGCGTGATGGAGGCCAACTTGTTGTATGCCAACGGCCATGATCTCACCGATCCTTATGTGTCGCCCATTTTTGGAGATCTGGGAGGGTTCCCGCCCACCTTCTTGTTTACCGGCACGCGTGATCTGTTGTTGTCTAACACCGTTTTGATGCACCGGGCTTTGCGTCGGGCTGGAGTAGCAGCTTGGTTGCACATTTGGGAGGCAATGGCTCACGGCGGGTTTGGGGGCAACTCTCCTGAAGATCAGGACATGCGAAGAGAAGTCACTGGCTTTGTGAGGCATCATCTTAGGCTCACCTAGCTTGTAGGAGATGAACCTGCTACAGCTCTCCTAGCTGCGGAGGGTTGGCAGTTACAGTCATCTGTAGTTATAGCTACAGTCATCTGTAGTTACATCAATCTTGTTAACCAACACTAAAAGTAAGGAAACATCAATCATGCCTAGAAAAGCTCCACCACCTCCGCTAACTATTAGCCCGCCGGCTCGGGAATACGTGCAGATGGTATCTCAGTTTAGCGGCGCTCCAGACATGCCCAAACATGATGCTGGCACGCAAGTTTGGCTGGATTGGATAGCCGGGGTTAATGAAAACATAGTTGCGGCCTTCGGTGCTAGAGCTTCTAACAGTCCTATGGAGCAGACACAATTTGAGATAGATGGGGTTCCAACTTACGTCTTTACCCCTGAGTCTGTAACCGATAGTTCTTCTGCACCGATTTATATCGACGTTCATGGTGGTGGGCTAACCTGTGGTGCTGGTGAGGCATGCATTGTTCTAACTAAAGGCGACATGGTAGACCTACCGGTGATTACTTGGGCACCCGACTACAGGATGCCACCGCTGCATCCTTACCCTGTTGGCTTAGATGATCTGATGGCGGTTTACCGTAAGGCATTAGATGAACGAGAGCCAAGAGACATCCTGGTTCACGGAGGCTCTGCTGGTGGTAACTTGGCTGCTGCTTTGCTGTTACGCGCTAAAGATGAAGGGCTGCCGATGCCTGCGGCCTTAGTGTTAGCCACGCCTGAGGTAGATCTTACCGAGTCTGGTGACAGCTTTGTTACCAACGATGGGCTGGATCAGGTGTTGAGCAGTTTGATGGAGGCCAACTTGTTGTATGCCAACGGCCATGCTCTGACCGATCCTTATATTTCGCCCATTTTTGGGGATCTAAGAGGGTTCCCACCTACTTACTTGATGACCGGCACGCGCGATCTGTTTTTGTCTAACACCGTTTTGATGCACCGGGCTTTGCGCCGAGCTGGAGTAGCAGCTTGGTTGAACGTGTGGGATGCGATGTCGCATGGTGGGTTTGGGGGTAACTCTTCCGAAGATCAAGATATCAAGAGAGAACTCACTGGATTCGCCAGGTACCACCTAAGGCTCAATCAAGATACACTTGGCAGCTAGGAGCCAGCACACAGGCTTGCGCTTTTAGCCTGCTTGTTTGGCTACCGCCTCAGCTGCTTTTGTGGCTGCTACGGGGTCAAGCGATCGCGCCAACGTGGCTTTGGCCTCCAGGGGCATCATCTTTTGGCTCAGTTCGTAGACAAGCGGCATGCCAGTAGGGATGTTCAGGCCAGCGATTTCGTCTTCTGGGATCTGATCTAAATGCATAGCTAAAGCCCGCAGGCTGTTCCCGTGGGCTGACACCATAACGGTATGGCCTGCTTGCAGGTCGGGAACAATGGCATCGTACCAGTAGGGCATAAGGCGTGCTACCACATCTGCTAGACATTCGCTTTGGGGTATCTGGTCTGGGGTTAGGTTGGCATAGCGCGCGTCAAAGTTAGGGTTCCAGGGGTTATCGTCTGCGATGGGTGGTGGGGGAGTGCGATAGCCACGGCGCCATGCCAAGAGTTGCTCATCGCCGTATTTTTGACGGGTCTTGGCTTTGTCTAGGCCGGTTAGATTTCCGTAGTGGCGCTCGTTGAGTCGCCAATGGCGTTTGGCAGGTATCCAACTGCGCCCTAGCTGTGCTAGAGCCAACTCGGCGGTACGGATGGCCCTAGTTTGAAGCGAGGTGTGTATCACATCTGGCAACACGTTGGCTTGTGTTAACCACTGAGCTGTGCGCTGAGCCTCGGCTTCGCCTTGCGGGGTGAGGTCACAGTCGTACCAGCCGGTGAACTGGTTGGATGCGTTCCATTGGCTTTGTCCATGTCGCAATAGGATCAAGATTGCTGGGGTCACGCTGGTCATCGTAGCCAATACATAGGCAAGGTTGCGTGATGCTTGTCGTCTCGGCAGAGCCCTTACTGCCAGCTACCCTGAGTGAAGTTTGCTCAATTTTTTAGATATGGGAATGATAAGGGCATTTGGGGTGTTGCAGTAAGTGTTCAAAACACAACTTAAAAATCTTAACAAACAATTCCATAAACAAGGAGAAACAAACATGGGCAAGGTTGTCGGTATTGATCTAGGTACCACCAACAGCGTGGTGGCTGTTTTAGAAGGCGGTGAACCTACTGTGATCGCAAACGCGGAGGGGGCTCGCACAACGCCTTCGGTGGTGGCTTTCTCTAAAGACGGTGAGGTGCTTGTGGGCGAGGTAGCCAAGCGCCAAGCTATCACCAACCCAACCCGCACTATTCGCTCGGTGAAGCGTCATGTGGGAACAGATTGGTCTGTGGGTATAGATGATAAGGATTACAGCAGTCAGGAAATTTCAGCTAGAACGCTGCAAAAGCTGAAGCGAGATGCCGAAACCTATCTGGGAACTGATGTGAGCGAGGCCGTCATCACCGTGCCCGCTTATTTTGACGATGCCCAGCGCACTGCTACTAAAGAAGCAGGCACCATCGCTGGTTTGGAGGTGCTGCGTATCATCAACGAGCCTACTGCTGCCGCGCTGGCCTATGGCCTAGAAAAGGGTGATACCGACCAAACAATCTTGGTGTTCGACCTAGGCGGCGGAACCTTTGATGTGTCGGTGCTAGAGATTGGCGACGGGGTGTTTGAAGTAAAGTCCACAAGTGGGGACACAGCGTTAGGCGGCGATGATTGGGACGACCGAATCATCGGTTGGCTTGTGGAGTCATTTCGCAATGATCATGGTGTGGACCTCAGCAAGGACAACATGGCCATGCAGCGGCTTAAGGAAGGAGCAGAGCAGGCCAAGATTGAACTATCGCAGGGACAGAGCGCATCTGTGAACTTGCCGTTCATCACCGCTACCGACAGCGGGCCTTTGCATTTGGATTACCAACTCAGCAGGGCCAAGTTCCAAGACCTCACCAGCGACCTGTTAGATCGTTGTCGCAAGCCCTTTGAACAGGCTCTAGGTGATGCCAACTTGTCTTCGGGCGAAGTGGATCATGTAATCCTTGTGGGAGGTTCCACCCGTATGCCTGCGGTAGTAGACCTCGTTACTGAAATGACAGGCACTCAACCCCATCAAGGCGTGAACCCCGATGAGGTTGTGGCGGTGGGTGCTGCGGTGCAAGCTGGCGTGCTCAAGGGCGAAGTAAAAGACGTGTTGCTGCTAGATGTCACCCCTCTATCGCTTGGTATTGAGACAAAGGGTGGTGTGATGACTCGCCTAATCGAGCGCAACACCACCATCCCAACCAGGCGAACCGAGGTGTTCACCACCGCAGACGACAACCAGCCCAGCGTGGAGATACATGTGTTGCAAGGCGAGCGGGAAATGGCCAGCTACAACAAAACGCTGGGCAAGTTTCAGCTTGTAGACCTTCCCCCAGCACCGCGCGGCGTGCCACAGATTGAGGTTACCTTTGACATAGATGCCAACGGCATCGTGCATGTGTCGGCTAAGGATCGGGCTACAGGCAAAGAGCAGTCAATCACCATCACCGGGCAGAGCTCGTTGGATAAGAACACCATCGACCAGATGATCTCTGATGCTGAAGCTCACGCTGCTGAAGACGCTCGCCGCCGTGAACAGGCTGAAGTGGTGAACAACGCCGATACTACGGTGTATCAGGTGGAAAAACTGTTGAGCGATGCTAGCGATTCCATAGATTCCGCCCAGCGCAATGAGTTAGAGGCAAAACTGTCTGAGCTTAAGGCCGCTTTGAGCACAACCGATGATGATGTTGACGCAGCGCGCATTGGCTCACTTACTGAAGAGCTAGGGATGCTTAGCCAGCAACTTGGTGCAGCCATGTATGAGCAGGCTGCAGCTGCGGCTGCTGCCACCGATACGAGCAGCAGTGATGGTGAGTTTGATGGCGATGTAACCTCCAACGGGGTTGACGATGACAACATTGTGGATGCTGAGATCGTGGAAGATGATGCAGATGCTGCAGATATTACAGATGCTGCAGATATTGCAGATATGAAAACTGACGCGGGGGAGGCTAAGTGAGCCAACCCGCGCCCGATCAACCCGATGCTGATCACCTTGTAGCTAACCTTGTAGCCCCCGAACCTGTTGCAGATCAAGCTACAGCCAATCAACCCGTGGCCCCCGAACCTGCTGGCGACCCTTTGTTGGATTCATCTTCAGATGCGTTGTCGCTAACAGAGGTGATGGCCGAACGAGATGGCTATCTCAAGGATCTTCAGCGGGTCACCGCCGAATTTGCCAACCATCGTCGCCAGGCAGAGAGGCGTCAACAAGAAATCGTAGCAATGGCTGCGGCAAAAGTGGTGGAGAAGATGTTGCCGGTGCTAGATGCCTGCGATGCTGCGGCGGCTCAGGGGGCGCAAGATGTGATGCCAATAAGCGAAGCGCTCTTTTCAATCTTAGAAAAAGAGGGCTTGTCTAAGTTAGATAACCCAGGTGAGCCGTTTGATCCCAACTGCCATGAGGCTGTGGTGCATGAACCTGGAGAAGGAGAACCTGTCATCGCCGAGGTATTGCGGGCCGGTTATCAGTGGAAACAAAGGGTGCTGCGTCCTGCGATGGTGAAGGTAAAAGGGTAGACAAGACGGTGGAGGTAAAGCGGGAATGGCTAGAGAACGACTACTACAAAGATTTAGGGGTCTCTCCTGGTGCCTCCGGTAAGGAGATCACCAAAGCCTATCGCTCGCTAGCTCGCAAGCTCCATCCTGATGCCAATCCCAACAACGAAAAGGCCGAGGAGCGGTTCAAGAAGGTGTCTGCTGCTTATGACGTGTTAGGCGATGATGAGCGCCGCTCTCAGTACGACCAAGTACGTCAGATGGGGCCGATGAACTTCCAGTCGAATACTAATGGTTTCACTATGGAGGGCGACTTAGCTGATTTGTTCTCTTCGGTTATGGGGCGGGGCCGCCACCAAAGCGCGGGGATGCGTTTTGGTGGCCCAAGTCGTCCGATGCGAGGCCAAGACCTCAGTGCTGGTTTGACACTAGATTTTGCCGAGGCCGTGCTGGGTACAACCACCGAGCTCACCTTGAGTGGAGACACTTCTCAGGCCGGTCAACCTATATCAGTGCGAATACCTGCTGGGATTAGCAATGGACAGAAGATAAAGCTCACTGGCAAGGGAGAACCTGGTGTAGGCGGCGGGCCTCGGGGGGATCTCTATGTGACCGTTCGGATCAAACCCGACCCGGTGTTTGGGCGACAAGGCAACAATCTAACCGTTACCGCTAGTGTGAGCTTTGTGCAGGCTGCGTTGGGCGCAGAGATTTCAGTACCTACTTTTCAAGGCGACCCGGTGAAGGTGCGGTTGCCAGCTGGCATGCAATCAGGCGGGGCGCTGCGGGTACGAGGCAAGGGAATAGCTACGGCTAAGAGCTGTGGTGACCTGTTGGTGACGGTGCTGGTAAAAGTGCCCACCACGCTAACGGACTCACAACGTGCGGCGTTGGAAGCCTTTGCGGAGCAGATGGAAGCAGAATAATGCTGGAGCTAGGTGGATGATTGATCCTCGGGGCAGAGATCGGGCAGTTTACGTAATCTCGGTGGCTGCAGAATTGGCGGGCATCCACCCGCAAACCCTTCGAATTTACGATCGTCGAGGGCTGGTACAGCCTGCCCGCACTGGTGGGGGGAGTCGTCGCTACAGCGAAGCCGACATTGACAGGCTGCGCAGAGTACATGAGCTGACTCGTGAGGGAATGAACCTAGATGGAGTGGAGCGGGTGCTAGCTCTAGAAGCTGAAATAGTTCGTCTCACCCAACAGGTACGCACTCTAACCCAAGAGCTGGAGTCTCGTCGGGCCGACATTGTGTTGTACAGGCGACCCTAACCTGAGCTAACGAGTTAGCTATGTGCAACAAACTTTGCCGGGAACTAGTTGACGTGTCTTGTGGCTTTAATGGGTTTAGCCCGGTAGTTGGCGACTAGGGTTAAAGATAGCTTCTTGTGTGTCAAATAACCTTGTACCTAACAGACTCGTGACGGCAACCCTTTCTTGTGTAGGTGAGCCCGACGCGTGGGCAGAAAGCTATCATGCTGTACGCTCGCATACAGAGCGGCTAGCTGCCCCTCTCAGCAGCGAAGATCAATGCATTCAATCTATGGCAGATGTGAGCCCTACCAAGTGGCACCGCGGCCATACAACTTGGTTTTTTGAGACCTTTTTGCTTACGCCTAAGATGCCTACCTATGAGGTATTTAACCCTGTGTTTGGATACTTGTTCAACTCCTATTATGAGGCGGTAGGTGAGCGTCATCCTCGTCCGGAGCGAGGTAACTTGTCGCGTCCATCAGCAGCGGAGGTAACCACCTATCGTTCTTATGTGGATGAGGCCATGGACAAGCTTTTTTCGGTGGCTCCAGAATGCATCCCAGCTCAGCTGTTGGAGTTGGGTTTGCACCATGAACAACAACATCAAGAACTCTTGTTGATGGATATTAAGCATGTGCTGTCTACCAACCAAGCACTGTGGCCAGCGTATGGCGCTTTACCCAAAATGCCCAAGCGGGGTTGCTTAGAAACCGACACTTTACCCGGTTCTGCAGATGGCGCACCTGCGAGCTTGGATTCAAGTACCTCGACTGAATTGTCGAACACAGAGCAATCTGCGTGGGTGGCATTTGCTGGTGGTGAGATATGGTTGGGTCACACTGGCGATGGGTTTGCTTACGACAATGAATGCCCAAGTCATCGCAGTTTTTTGGCACCGTATCAGCTAGCCCGTTCGCTCATCACTTGCCAAGATTGGCTGGATTTCATGTCTGATGATGGCTATAAGACTCCCACCTTATGGTTATCGGACGGCTGGCATTACCAATTACAAAAAGGCTGGGAATCTCCGCTCTACTGGCATTTTGTTGACGATCAGTGGTTTGAGTTTACCTTGGAGGGATTACAACCTCTAGAGCCCGCTAAGCCGGTTTGCCATCTGTCATATTATGAGGCAGATGCCTTTGCTCGTTGGGCGGGTACACGGCTCCCCACAGAAGCCGAATGGGAACACGCTGCTACTTTTCAACCGCAACTGTTGCATGACATGTTTGGGCATCGTTGGCAATGGACAGCAAGTGCTTATGGAGCTTATCCCGGCTTTAGCCCTGCCCCGGGCGCTGTGGGGGAGTACAACGGCAAGTTCATGGCTAATCAGTTTGTGTTACGAGGCGGTTCGGTTGCCACTCCTGCGGGACACATCCGGCCCACCTATCGGAACTTCTTTCACCCCCACACCCGCTGGCACTTCTCGGGCTTGCGTTTAGCTCAGGATGCATCATGATTCAACCAGTTATTGACAACCACTTAGACCCCACATGGATTGAACGGGCCTTGCAAGCCGATGTGTCTGAGGGGTTGTTGATGTCGCCCAAAGAGTTGCCTCCTAAGTGGTTTTACGATGATCGCGGGAGCGAACTGTTTGAACAGATAACACATTTGCCCGACTATTACCCAACCCGTAGAGAGCGGGAGATATTGGAACGCGAGGTGGATGTCATCGCCGAACGCTCAGGGGCCGATACGGTTGTGGAGTTGGGCTCGGGTACATCTGAGAAAACACGAATTGTGCTAGATGCCTTAGCTGCTACCGGCAGGTTAGAGCGCTATGTGCCTTTTGATAATAGCGAGGCAACATTAATGCACGCAGCCGATGCGCTCGCAAAAGCTTATGAAGGGTTATCTGTTCATGGGGTGGTGGGGGATTTTGAGTATCACCTAAACCATATTCCCGTGGGCGGATGCCGTATGTACTTGATGTTGGGGGGAACTATTGGAAACTTCTTACCCGCTGATCGCAAGAAGTTTCTAGCAGCACTTGCCAACACCATGGTTGCTGGTGACACCTTGTTGATGGGCTTTGATTTGCTCAAAGATCGCCGCAGGTTGATAGCAGCTTATGATGACCCTGAGGGCATTACCGCTGCGTTCAATCGCAATGTGCTAGCGGTAATCAACCATCGCTTGGATGCAGATTTTGTGTTGGAACAGTTTGAACACGAGGCACATTTCGACACAGGAGATGAGTGCATTGAGATGTGGTTGTGTTCTACTAGAGATCAGCAAGTAACCATCGGCAAGTTGGGCATGGAGGTTGGTTTTGGGGCTGGTGAACGGATGCGTACCGAGGTGAGCGCTAAGTTCCGGCCAGAGAGAATTGGCCCTGAACTTTTTGCTGTAGGGCTGGTTACAGAGCAACTTTGGACTGATGCTCAGGGTGATTTTGCACTTAGTTTGGCTCGTCGGGTGGAGCGCTGAGGGTTATGGGAACCACGGTTGTTGTAGGTACACAATGGGGTGACGAAGGCAAAGGCAAGTTCACCGATCTTTTGGCTCAGGATATGGATATGGTTGTGCGCTATCAGGGTGGGCACAACGCCGGGCACACCCTAGTGGTGGAAGGGAACACCTTTAAGCTTCAGTTGGTGCCAAGTGGGGTGTTGTACCCTCATATTACTCCAATGATTGCAAACGGTGTAGTGGTAGATCCGGTGGTGCTTTTAGAGGAGATCAAGCGTTTGAGCGCTGCGGGTGTGGACTGTTCTAAGTTGGTGGTAAGTGGCAATGCACATTTGATCTTTCCCTATCATCAGGCCCTCGATGTGATGGCAGAACGGCATTTGGGCTCCAACAAGTTGGGTACAACCAAAAGAGGTATTGGCCCGGCTTATGCCGACAAAGCAGCTCGGGTGGGCTTGCGGGTTCAAGACTTGCTAGATCCGAAGATCTTTCGCGAAAAGTTAGCCATGGTTTTGCATGAGAGAAATCCCTTGTTTGCGAAGGTTTATAACCGCCTGCCTTTTGATTTAGAGGCCATTGCTGAGCAGTACTTGGATGAGTGTGGTCCGCTTCTTAAACCTCATATTGGCGATACCGTGGGGCTTTTGCATCAGGGTTTGGAACACGGCCAAAACGTGCTGTTTGAGGGTGCTCAAGCCATGTACCTAGATTTAGATCATGGCACCTATCCGTTTGTAACTTCTTCTAATCCGATTGCCGGTGGGGTGTGCGTGGGTGCGGGCATTGGTCCTCGCTACATCGACCGAGTAATTGGGATTACTAAGGCTTACATTTCTAGGGTTGGTTCAGGGCCGTTCCCGAGCGAGCTTACCGATGCCGTTGGCGATCATTTAGTAGATGTGGGTCAAGAGTACGGCACCAACACCAAGCGACGGCGACGATGCGGATGGTTAGATACGGTTATGCTGCGCCACGCAGTTCGGGTGAACTCCTTGTCGGATTTGGCCATCACTAAGCTAGACGTGCTGGATACTTTGGATACGATTAAGGTGTGTGTGGCCTATGAAGTAGATGGCGAGCGTTATGACACAATGCCATATCATCAGTCGGCCATACATAGGGCGGTGCCAGTGTATGAGGAGTTAGCAGGCTGGGGGTGTGATATTTCTGGGGTTGCTTGTCGTTCAGAGTTGCCGAAGGCGGCTGAAGATTACTTGTGCTTTATTGAAGAACAAGCTGGGGTTCCTGCCTCTTTGGTTGGAGTAGGGCCGCAGCGTCACCAGTACATTAATTTTAGTTCAACTGTTGATTTGGTAAATCCAACACGGTGAAGGTTTGTGTTGTAGGTTCAGGTGGCCGAGAACATGCCTTGGCGCATGTGCTTGGACGCTCAGCAGAGGTGGTGGTTACGCCCGGTAACCCCGGCATTGCTGGTTCTACGTCTGTGCCTGCTACCGAGATTACAGCGGATTTATATGTGATTGGCCCCGAAGCTCCTCTGGTAGCGGGCCTCGCCGATAAGCTGCGTGGCAGAGGCAAGCTGGTTTTTGGTCCTGGTGCTGACGGGGCTCGTTTAGAGGGATCCAAAGCGTGGATGAAGGAATTGTTGGTATCGGCTGGAGTACCAACAGCGGCCCACGGCACCTTTACATCTGAGGTTGCGGCGTTGCGTTTTTTGGATACGCTGGGCGATTTGTTTGTGATCAAAACAGACGGCTTAGCTTCGGGTAAGGGTGTGCTGGTAACCCAAGATCGGGCCGAGGCTACAGCAGCAGTCAGGGCTTACTTGGCAGGTGATGCTTTTGGGGAGGCGGGCAAAAAAATAGTGATAGAAGAGGGCTTAAGCGGCCCTGAGCTGTCGGTGTTAGCGGTGTGCGATGGTACACATGCGGTGGCGTTAGCCCCGGCGCAGGATTACAAGCGCATCGGTGAGGGCGATGTGGGTGCTAACACTGGAGGCATGGGGGCCTATTCGCCGGTGCCAGAAGCTACTAGCGCGATGGTACAGGAGGTGATGTCTGATGCAGTGTTGCCCACTTTGGCGGCTCTGTGTAGCCGTGGCATCAACTATCGAGGAGTGTTGTATGCAGGGCTAATGCTCACCCCACAAGGTATAAAGGTGTTGGAGTACAACGTGCGCTTCGGCGACCCTGAAGCACAGGTGGTGCTGCCTAGACTGCGCTCTGATCTAGCTGAGCTGTTAGCACAGGCCGCTCAGGGTTGCCTTAGCCATGAGCCTGCTTATGGCGATGATGCAGCGGTTACCGTGGTATGTGCTTCAAAGGGATACCCCCGCACACCTAGAGTTGGCGATGTAATCAGTGGCATAGAAGCGGCAAACCACCAAGATGGAGTAAAGGTATTTTGCGCTGGAGTTGCATCACAACCTGCTAAGAGCTCTGTCGGCACAAAAAGCCCTGTTGGGCACAGCAACAGTTTGGTGACTGCGGGTGGCCGTGTGCTTAGCGTTACCGGTCAAGGCCCTAGCTTAGAAGTGGCTCGCACACGGGCATATCAAGGGGTCACCCAAATTGGGTGGCAGGGTTGCTATTTTCGCAGGGACATAGCAAAGGTAGCTACAGCTGCCCCGGTTGTTGTCAGCAGCAGCGAGGCCCACTCAGAAAGGGAAAAAATATGAGCTTGAAGGTTGCCGTCATCATGGGTTCTGCGAGCGATACCGATACCATGTCTGCAGCTCGTGACATATTGGAAGAGTTTGGTGTGGAATGTCATTTTGAGGTTATGTCAGCTCACCGAACCCCTGAGCGGGTACGCAACTTCGTTACGCAGGCCCGCCAAGATGGTTTTGGTGTCATCATCTGCGGCGCAGGAATGGCCGCGCATCTAGCAGGTGCCACCGCCGCGCAAACCACCCTACCTGTAATTGGTGTGCCGCTGAGTGGGGGTGCCCTGGGGGGCACCGATGCCCTGTACTCCACAGTGCAGATGCCCAAGGGCATTCCAGTGGCAACAGTGGCCATCAACGGAGCTATGAACGCTGCATTGCTGGCTATACAGATTTTGGCAGTTTCGGATGCAAGCTTGGCCGAACGCCTCGCTGTTCACCGGGCTGAGCTAGCCGGTGGTTAGCGCTAATCCATTTCCCGATGTTCTTGCTGATCGCTATGCCAGCGCGGCAATGGTGCATGTGTGGTCGCCAGAAGGCAAGGTGATAGCCGAGCGACATCTTTGGGTGGCGGTGCTCAAAACGCAACAAGAGCTAGGCGTAGACGTTCCAGCCGGGGTGGTTGAGGCTTATCAGGCTGTGCAAGATCAGGTGGATCTGGAATCCATCCGCCAGCGTGAGTTGGTAACTCGTCACGATGTCAAGGCCCGAATTGAGGAGTTCTGTGCCCTTGCGGGGTATGAACACATTCATAAGGCAATGACCTCCCGTGATCTAACCGAGAACATAGAACAACTTCAGATACGCAGATCTTTAGTGCTGGTGCGCTCCAAACTGCTAGCGCTAATATGCGCGTTAGGCAAGCGCGCTGAGCAGTATGCCGATTTGGTGATGGTGGGGCGCACACACAACGTGGCAGCGCAGGCCACCACTTTTGGCAAGCGCATAGCTAACTTGGGTACTGAGGCAATAGCAGGTTTGCAGCGTGTAGAAGATGTGCTCAGCCGTTATCAGTTTCGGGGGATCAAGGGCCCGGTTGGCACCCAACAAGATATTTTGGATCTGCTAGATGGTGATAGCAGCAAGGCACATGTGTTGGAGAACCGAGTAGCTGCTGAGTTGGGGTTTACAGAGGTTCTAAACAGCGTGGGGCAGGTGTATCCACGGTCGTTGGATTACGAGGTAACCTCGGCTTTGGTGCAGGCATCTTCGGCTCCTGCCAACTTAGCCAAAGCCATTCGCCTAATGGCAGGACAAGGGTTGGTTTCAGAGGGATTTCAGGCGGGGCAGGTAGGTTCATCGGCCATGCCCGGTAAACGCAATACCCGTACTTGCGAGCGGATTTGTGGTTTGGCTGCGGTGCTCCACGGATATTGCCAGATGGTGAGCTCGTTGCTAGGAGATCAGTGGAATGAGGGGGACGTGAGCTGTTCGGTTGTTAGGAGGGTTGCTTTGCCTGGGGCATTTTTGGCATTGGATGGTCAGCTTGAAGCAGCCCTTGTGGTATTGAACGAACTGCAGGTTTTTGAAGATGATATTGCAGCCGAACTACAGGAAAACATGGCAGCGCTAAGCGCAACTAGGGTGCTGTTGGCCGCAGTAGCTCGGGGCGTGGGACGTGAACGAGCTCACAGCATAGTTGCCGAGCATGTTCCTAAGGGCAAAGGGTTTTTTGCAGCAGTTGCTGTAGATTCGCGCTTGGCGCTTTGTGGGTCTGATATGCAGCAGATTCGTGCTGATCCTGTGATGCTAACTGGTGCTGCTGTTGCCCAAGCTCAAGCTTTTGCTAGACAAGCTGGCAAATTAGCTGCAGAGAACCCTGAAAGTGTCCACTACCTTCCGGAGTCCATCCTATGAACACTTGTAAGATCACCCTACCTCTAGTGCATTCAGGCAAGGTACGCGATATTTACGATGCTGGAAATGGCCGCTTGCTAATGGTGGCCTCCGATCGTATTTCTGCTTTTGATGTGGTAATGCACGAACCTGTCCCCAACAAAGGTCGGGTATTGACGGCCATGTCCGTCTATTGGTTTGAAGCGCTAGCCGATGTGTTGCCGAGCCATCTTATCTCTGTTGAGTTGGCCGATTTTCCTCCGCAAGCTCAGCTAGAAGGGGTGGCTGGTCGTACCATGTTGTGTCACAAAGCCGAGATGTTGCCCATTGAATGCATCGTGCGGGGGTACATAAGTGGGTCTGCGTGGAAAGAGTACTCCAAATATGGCACCATGCATGGACAACAGTTGCCCTCTGGCTTGCAAGAATCTGAGAAGTTGCCAGAGCCGGTGTTTACGCCATCTACGAAGGCTGAGTCTGGTCATGACGAAAACATTTCCTACGATCAAGCCGTGTCTTTGGTGGGCAGCGAACTAGCTGATAAAGCTAGAACAGCCTCGCTTGAGTTGTATCGCCGAGCTTCTGAGGCTGCAGCCGAAAAGGGCATTATCATTGCCGACACTAAGTTTGAGATGGGGTTGGTAGACAATAAGTTGGTGGTAGCAGATGAGGTGCTCACCCCAGACTCCTCACGCTTTTGGCCGGTGGATGGTTGGCAGCCCAACAGCACGCCACCTTCTTATGACAAGCAGCCGGTTCGTGACTATTTGAACACTCTGGACTGGGACAAAACCTATCCACCTCCACCTTTGCCATCTGAGGTGATAGCTGCCAGCGAGCAACGCTATGTGAGCGCTTATGAGATAATAACGGGCCACAATTTTTCTGATTGGCCACGGTAACGCCAGTTGGTAGTACTTAGTTGTTGCGCCAAGAAAGGTTGTTAACCCGGTGAACAAAGATGCCTCACAAGACCTTGTCCAGTATTGCATTCATGTTGAAGTAGCGCTGCGAGACGGTATTGCCGACCCTGAAGGGCAAACCATACAACAGGCTTTGTTGTCTTTGGGGTTTGTGGAGGTCACAGAAGTTCGGGTTGCAAAGAACTTGCGCTTGACGATACAAGCTGCCAATGCCGCCAGCGCTCTACAACAAGTTGAGGCGATGTGTGAGCGTTTGTTAACCAACCCCGTTATTGAGGAGGCATTCATTCAGGTTGTTGACAGCAGGGGTGAACAATGACAACGGTAGTGGGTGTAGTAGTTTTTCCAGGCTCAAATTGTGAACAAGACGTGGTTGGCGCGCTAGGCGAAGTAGGCATCGAGGGGCGTTTGGTATGGCACAAAGACAACAGTTTGGGAAACATAGACGCAGTGGTACTACCCGGAGGGTTTGCCCATGGTGATTATCTGCGTACCGGGGCCATGGCTCGCTTTTCACCTATTATGACAGCAGTTACGAAGTTTGCTCACCAAGGCGGGCCAGTAGTTGGCATCTGTAACGGGTTTCAGATACTCACAGAAGCTCAACTGCTGCCGGGGGCTCTGCATAAGAACAAGGGTTTGAAGTTCTTATGTCAACCCAGCAGCTTGCAAGTAAAATCAAATAACTCAGTGCTAACCCGCCATCTAGCAGTGGGCACAGAGTTACAAGTGCCCATTAACCACTTTGAGGGCAATTATTTGTGTTCGCCGCAGACTCTGTGCGATTTGCAAGCCACCGATTCTATTGTGTTGACCTACACAGACAATCCAAATGGAAGCACTGCTGATATTGCGGGTATATCTAATGCAAACGGCAACGTGGTGGGGCTAATGCCCCACCCCGAGCGAGCCGCTCATGCGTTGCTAGGGAGCACCGATGGTGCTCGGTTGTTGAAGGGTTTGAACAGCGATGGTTAGTCGGTGGCTACAGCCCGAGAGATGCCTGCGGACTTCAGCACGCTTGCTGGCACCCCAACCTCACGCCAAGCGGCATAAGAAATGCCCTTGCGCCCGCTGTATTCGGCAGCAATAGCGATGAAGTCGTTTTCAGTAACGCTGATGTCTACCGGATTTGTGTCGCTAGCTAGCTCAGCTTCTAAATCCATGAGTTCTTGGATTAGATGAACTCGCTTGAGGGGCTTGGCTTGAGCAATTTCGTTAGGAAGCTCTGTTACCCGTGCCTGGATCTTCTCCACAGAGCGCTTGCGACCACTCTTGGGCTTGCTTTGATCCAGCGCATTCAGGTAACGGCTTACCGTGCGTCCTTGGGCTTGGCCGTATGCTCGCGCATCTTTAGCTTCCTCAGATACCATTATTTCTCCTTGATACAGTTGAGCTTTTTAAGCAGCTTTTGCTGCAATGACTTTAACCTACACGTCTGTATTGCTGGGTTTCAAACCAAAGCCAACAACTGTGCTAATAATTTGGTATCTGATCTGTTTGTGCGGTTCAAGGTTACTAAATCTACAAGGTACGGTGAGATGAGATGAGCGAGCCCTTGCATCGATCTTTGGGGTTGACAGACGAAGAAGCAGCATCAATTGAACGCATATTGGGCCGTTCGCCGAACCATTTGGAATTGGCGATGTATGCAGTTATGTGGTCTGAACATTGTTCCTACAAGTCTTCTCGGTTACATCTAAAGCGACTTCCTAGCGAGGCACCTTGGGTATTAGTAGGCCCGGGAGAGAACGCTGGAGTGGTAGATGTTGGTGACGACATTGCGGTGGCTCTTCGCATTGAAAGCCACAATCACCCGTCAGCTATAGAGCCATATCAAGGTGCAGCTACGGGAGTAGGTGGAATTATTCGGGACATCTTCACTATGGGGGCGCGTCCGATTGCATTATTAGATGCGCTTAGGTTTGGCCCGGCTGAGAATCTCCGCAATCGGTGGATAGCCGAAGGAGTGGTGTCGGGCATTTCTGGTTACGGCAACGCTGTGGGTGTTCCAACTTTGGGGGGAGAAATCTCGTTTGATGCCACATATTCTGGCAACCCTTTGGTGAACGTAATGTGTGTGGGGCTTATGCCTAAAGAGCGTTTGGTGCTTGGGCAAGCTAGCGGAGAAGGCAACTTAGCGGTTTTGCTTGGGTCATCTACAGGTCGAGATGGCATCGGTGGTGTGAGCGTGTTGGCATCTGCATCTTTTGGGGCTGATGATCGTCAAGAAGCCCAAAAGCGCCCCAGCGTGCAAGTGGGTGATCCTTTTACCGAAAAGCGTTTGATTGAGGCTTGTTTGGCTCTAATAGATGGCGGTTTTGTTGTAGGCGTTCAAGATCTCGGCGGTGCTGGATTAACTTGTGCAACTAGTGAAACCGCGTCTCGAGGTGGCATGGGTATGGATGTAGATGTATCTGTAGTTCCACTGCGAGAAAAAGGTATGGAACCTTTTGAGGTGATGACCAGCGAATCGCAGGAGCGAATGTTGGTGATAGTGGAACCCGCATCGCTATGTGATGTAGAAGCTATTTGCGAGCGTTGGGATGTTCAAACTGCGGTGGTTGGCCGCGTAACTGCTAGCGGGCTGCTACGGGTACGCAACGGCATGGATGGGCCAGTGCTCGCCGAATTGCCAGCGGCTTCGCTGCATGAGGATGCCCCGCTTTACGACAGACCTCTCAAAGCTCCAGCAGTTACTCGCTTGGAAGATCAACCAACGCCCCCCGATAGGTCTCAGTTAGATCTGGGCTCTGAGCTGTTGGAGTTACTGGCCAATCCTGTCTGGGTATACCGGCAGTACGACCACATGTTGTTTTGTAACACCGTGGTAGGCCCTGGGGCAGATGCTTGCTTGTTGCGACTCAAGCATCCTGTTAGCGGTGTCGACACCGGCAGAGGGCTGGCCATAACCACCGATGGTAATCAGCGTTGGTGTTCAGTCGACCCGCGTGCAGGCACCGAGATGATTGTGGCCGAGTCGGTGTTGAACCTGGCTTGCGTGGGGGCTCGTCCTTTAGCGCTGGTGAACTGTTTGAACTTCGGTAACCCTGAGAACCCCGAGGTTATGTGGCAGCTTTCTGAAGCTATAGATGGGTTAGCCACAGCTGCTAATACCTTTGGTGTGCCGGTGGTGGGAGGCAATGTAAGTCTCTATAACGAATCGCAGGGGCGCAACATTCATCCCAGCCCTGTGGTTGGTTTGTTGGGTGTGACAGACAACTTGAGCAGCGTTCCTTGTGATTTAGCGTGGAATGAGGGTGACAGGGTGGTGCTGTTAGGGGCTTTTTCGGTTGATTTAGAAGGGTCTTTAGCTGGCTCACTGTGGGCCGCGAAATCTGGTGGTGCTGTAGCAGGGTCTTTGGCGGAACTGGATTACACCCGGCACCTTTGTGTGGCCGATTTGGTTCGCAAGCTGGTAGCAGGGGGTTTGATTTCTGCTGTTCACGATGTTTCTAGTGGTGGTTTGGGAGTAGCACTGGCCGAGATGTCGGCTCATGCTGAGGTGGGTTTTATGGGTGCCCGAATCCACAACCTGGAGCAGCTTTTTGGGGAAGCACCCTCACGGGTTTTAGTGGCGGTACACCCCGATATGTTAGGAGCAGTGGAGGCCGCTGCTCTTGCTGCTGAGGTGCCGCTAACGCGGATTGGTCTGGCCACAGGGCAGCGTTTTTCCATCAAAGGTTTGTTGGATTTAGAGCTAACAGACGTTTTGGCCCGCTGGAACGCACCACTATTAGGCCAAGTCGCACAGTCAGGTGCGAGCTGTGGCTGAGGTGCTGTTGGATGATCTGGAACCAGATGTACTAGAACCAGATGTATCCGGCACGGTGCTCCATGAGGCACCCGGTGAGGCTTGTGGGGTGGTGGGCATTTATGCCCCTAGTGAACCCGTGTCCCATCTAAGTTACCTAGCGCTGTATGCGCTACAGCACAGGGGTCAAGAGTCTGCAGGCATTGCGGTTAGTGACGGGGAAAACATCACCGTAGTTAAAGACATGGGCTTAGTGGCTACTGTGTTTGACGACCGCACCTTAGCCACATTGGATGGTGTGTTGGGCATCGGTCACACCCGTTATTCCACAGCTGGGTCTAGTTCGTGGAGCAACGCTCAGCCGGTGTTTCGCAGCATTGCGGATCAGCAGTTTGTGCTAGGTCACAATGGCAACCTCACTAACACAAAAGAGCTGGCTACAGCCACTGCCATTTTGCCCAACATGGTGGGGTCCGACAGCGATCTCATTGGTGAGTTGTTGGCGATGGAGATCGGGGCGATGTCTGCTACCCAGCTGTGTGCTGACGGGGTTTTGGTGCGAGCACTGGGTGCAGTTTTACCCCTATTGCAGGGGGCTTATTCACTGGTGTTAGCTGATCAGCACCAAGTGATTGGGGTGCGAGACCCAAACGGCTTCAGGCCGCTTTGTTTGGGGCGCTTAGAAACGGGCTGGGTGCTGGCTTCAGAGACCCCCGCATTAGATATTGTGGGTGCTCAGTTTGTGAGGGAGCTAGCCCCAGGGGAGATGGTGGTGATCGATGAAGAGGGAGTAACCTCTTTGTGGCCGTTCCCCAAAGAGCAGGTGGATCCCCGAATGTGTATCTTTGAGTTCGTCTATTTTTCGCGCCCTGATTCTGTTCTGTACGGCCAAAGCGTGCATCACGCTCGGGTACGAATGGGGGAGTTATTGGCTAAGCAGTCTCCAGTGGAAGCTGATTTGGTGATGGGGGTTCCAGAGTCGGGGTTGCCAGCAGCCGAGGGTTTTTCGCGTGCTAGCAGCATTCCTTACGGCCAAGGACTGGTGAAGAACCGCTATATCGGACGCACGTTTATTGCTCCAAGCCAAAAGATGCGTGCTTTGGGGGTACGAATGAAGTTGAATCCTTTGCGTAGCAGTATTGCGGGCAATCGTTTGGTGGTTGTAGATGATTCCATCGTGCGCGGCACGACAACGAGGGCTCTAGTAGAGATGCTGCGTGAAGCTGGTGCGGCTGAGGTTCATTTGCGTATAAGCTCTCCGCCCTATCGCTGGCCATGTTTTTTTGGCATGGACACAGGAGATCGTTCTGAGCTGTTGGCCGCGCGCCTCACAACAGAGCAGATACGTGAGTATGTAGGGGCCGACACCTTGGCCTTTATTTCTTTAGATGGGCTAACGGAAGCTACCGGGGCCGCAGCCGAGGGTTTTTGCAATGCGTGTTTAACCGGCAACTACCCGATACAGGTTGGATAAGTTGTGGGAGAAACTTATGAAGCTGCCGGGGTAAACATTGCCGCAGGCGAAGATGCCGTGCAGCGCATCAAACAGCAGGTACGTTCAACTTTTCGCTCAGAGGTTATCGGTGACATTGGTGGGTTTGGTGGGCTGTTCGACTTCAGTCGCCATGGCTACAAAAAGCCACTGCTGGTGTCTAGCACCGATGGGGTTGGCACAAAGGCTTTTGTGGCCGCAGCCGCCGGGCGGTATAACACCATCGGCATTGATTTGGTTGCGATGTGCGTGGATGACTTGGTATGCCATGGTGCAGAGCCGTTGTTTATGTTGGATTACATATCTGTCCACAAACTGGATTCGCAACGCATTGAGCAGTTAGTGGCAGGTGTTGCGGAGGGATGCCGTCAAGCTGGTTGCGCGCTCATCGGTGGGGAGATGGCCGAGCATCCTAATGAATCTAAGATACAAGATGAGTTTGAGCTGGTGGGTTTTGCAACCGGGGTGGTGGAGCGTTCTAAGTTGATAGGTCACCAGAAGGTGCGCCCCGGTGATGTGCTTGTTGGGCTGCCGTCTCCAGGTTTGCGCTGCAACGGTTACTCACTAGCTCGCAAGCTTTATTTTGAGGTAGCTAAACGGAACTTAGACGAGCCAGCGTGGGAAGGATGCCATCATTCTGTGGCAGATGAACTGTTATTGCCCTCGGTTATATACGCTCCGGCGGTTTGCGATGCTCTCGCTAAGGTGCAACCGCGAGCGATAGCGCATATTACCGGTGGCGGGATTATTGGCAACCTCGCCCGGGTGCTGCACAACAAAGTAGATGTGGTTGTAGATAGAAGTTGCTGGGAACAGCCTCAAGTATTTAGCGAACTACAAAAAATTGGCGATGTGTCAGATCAGGAGATGGCACAAGTTTTTAATCTCGGCTTAGGAATGGTGCTTATAGTCAGCCCAAAAAATGTCACCAAAGCAGTCGACTCGCTTAGGGCAAGCGGCCATCGTGCTTCAGTAGTGGGACAGATTGAAAAGGGCATCGGCACCGTTCACATTGTGGAATGACATTCAGTGAACATACCCAGTAATGCGGTACCGGGTCGCCGTACTCCCACTTTCACCGCTGAGACGATGCCCGCAGCTTTGACAAAACACCATCGCACCACGGTTTGGGCTGAACTTGTGGTGCTGCAAGGCGCGGTTCAGTTTGTGAACGATGGGGTCCGTAATGTTGTTGTTGTTGCTGCTGGTGGTCGTTTGGCAATAGTGCCCGATGTCTATCACCATATCGAGCCCTCAGATGATGCCTGCTTCTACATCCAGTTTTACGATAATCATCGGGAGTAGCCAGCGCCTTTTGGCTGGTATCTTTTGTTTGTACCGCCCATTTAAAGACTAAAGGGGGGATTAGCTAGTGCCTGTTTTGGCTAGTTGCTCGTGGTTGGCTAGTTTCTCGTGGATTTTTTCTGGCTAGCTTCCTCTAGATTCTCAGTTAGATTCTCAGTTTCTGAGTACGGGGTTACGTTGTGCTGGTTGCCAGTCACTGCTGCCACCGTCTGGAAAAGGTTCAGGTGGCGCTAGCACGCTATGTTTGCCGGTGTGAGGGTTGGTTTGTATCTGGTGATGGCGTTCGTGGATGTCGTGGTGGCAGTCGTTGCATACGGTGACCAAGTTTGAATAGTTAGTTTCGCCCCCGTTCTGCCAGTGCCGAATGTGGTGGGAGAAACTGCGGTTGGCATCGGCACCACAGCCCACGCAAGTTTTGTCTCGTACTAGCAGTGCGAGTCGCTGGGCATCGCTAGCACAGCGCCGCCGTCTGCCTAGCCATAGATCTTGGGTTTTGGCTTTGAATACTGCCGGGAAAATATCGGCTTCACAGGCTAGCCGTACGAGTTCTTTGGCAGGTAACGGGGTGCCGTCTGATATGCGCGCATCGATCAACTTTTGGTGCGCTGTGTCGTAGTCGGCTACTAGCACTAAGGCTATACCTGCGACTTTGCCCTTCTCTGGATGCAAGATTAATTCTGCTAGAGCATCTGCGGAGCGTTGTGCAGGGGTGCGGCGATTTTTTGCTTTTTCTTGATGCCAGAATTGACGTTCTTTATTGGCTAATGCTCCAGCAATGTTGGCACCTGTGATTGAATCCAACTCGGCGTTGAGGACGTACATGCCCGTTTCGTGGTTTTTAAACAACTTGGCTGAGCGGTGTTTGCGTTGCCGTTCTATTTGTGACTGGCCGTCATCGGCAGATAGTGCATGCTGTTGGCGTTTTACGGTTCTTGAAAATTCATCAAAGCTTTGGGTTTTAGCAGCTTCAACTAGATCGTTCTCGATAATCGGTCCTTCTGAAGAGGCTCGGGCGATCAAGCGGGCATGATCGGTAGGTATTTGGCCTGATGCTAAAGCGTCAGAGGTGTCAGCCAGTTTGGTCATCCGCTCAGCCGACCTCACATCCCGATGAGCCGCACTCGGAGACGAGCGCAACACTTCACGAACAACCCGCTTGGCACCCCCAGTGTTGTGACGCCGTGATAACTCGGCTAAAGCTTCAGCCCTAAGCGCTTCCAACTTGGAACCGGCCGATCCCAACTCACCGAGCCATTGACGTAACTCCGTATCAGACAGCGCAGCAACATCTGCACGGTCCACGCACACAAAAGCCTCACAGCCAACGTGGGTCTTAGAGCCAGCACCGTTAGGTTGCTGCCTGGCCTCTGTATGGCTGGCTCCTATATGGTCGGCTGAAACAGATGTAAAATCCATACCCACACAGTACTAGTACCCTGTGACATATTCCTTTTGAATCCATCAAGCTCTCTCCGTACAGTCGCATTGTCTAGATGACGTTGAACCAACTTGGCCCGCTCATCTGTAGATAAGCCACTAGACATTGAACTTGCACGGGAGGTCGGTGTATGTTCTTTTTTGGTGAAGGTTATATGTGCGGTTTTAGTTTGTTGGTCTGTGCTGATTGTAGGGGTTGTTCCTGTGGTTGCCCATAATGGACATAACCCTCAACAAGTAGGCACTGTGGTATCGACCAACCAAATTGACCCTCCAACGGTTGCTGATGTGCGGGCCAGGGACAACCTTGTGTTCGCACAAGAGGGTTTGTTGAATTCGTATCGCTGTCGTTTTGGTATCGATATCGGTGTTGTCCCGGGTGGGTGCCGGGACGGCAAGCCCGCCCGAACCCTCACTCAACCTCAACCGTTCTTAGGCCAACCAACCAGTCTCGGTATAGCGCAAAGAGATAGGCTGATAGAAGCTCAAGAATGGCAGTTGAACACTATTAGGTGTCGTTTCGGAATCGACATGTCCATAGTTCCTGGGCTTTGCTCTCGACAGGATGTAGCCGTTTCTGCTCAGAAACCACTTATCGTTGTGCCGCCTCAAGCGCCGTCAGGTAAGTGCGCTTCTTATATTGGTGCAGGTATATACGACTGGGAGCAGCAATGTGCTTGGCGTGAACACTACTTAGACAAGACGCACAACTATTCTGTGAGCGACGGTGAAGCGGCGAAACTTCTAAGACGTATTTGGGAGGAAGTTGATGTTGCTGGCAAACCGGCTGAGCCGCCAACCGCAGCGTTAGTACCTTCTGGCACTGAGTGTGCTGCTGGCGGGACTATTGGTTGCTACCGCCATTCACTTCATCACATAGATCGTCTCGATTCGTTCCTTCTGGTGTTGCTACATGAAACAGCTCACGCTCTGATAGCGGATCATCCGTCGCTCAAGAGTTGCAGCAATCTTGATGACGACACATACCAAGCATGCGTACACAACGATATTTTCCGATGTGTAGCCGATCATCTGTACGTTACCTACGCGTTAATTCCTACCGGGGGAGTTTGCGGCGCAACAAACGGTTCTACTGTTGCGCCTAATCCAACTCCAGCGCCGCAAACAGGGAATTGGGAGAGTCGAATGTTCGACACTATTTGGTACGCGCAGGTAGAAGATATTTTAGAAAACGGTGTGTACCTTCAGGTAGTTTGTGGCATAGCAGACGGCGATGTGTATGTGTGGGTCGATACAGGGGAGAAGTTGTGGAGTGCGAGAACTGTAGTGAATGGGGGTTATGACGCTAGGCCGTATGGGTGGTTGGACTGGAGTGATGTTAGAAGGGACCAGCATCTAAGAGATAATGTTGTTTGGATAGATTTGATTCCTGGTAGCGATTTTGTTTCTGTGGCCGACGACGATGATATCAGAAACATAGTGAACTTGCTGCGAATCAGCCCTCTCTCTGAAATTCTTATCTGGGCGGAAGTTCAGGTTGGCAGAGATACATCTGCACTGTGGGCATTCCCGTTAGAACAGGCGGTCGCGCATATTGATCCTGTTCTTGATAAGTGCGGGTGGGTAGAAGTGGATGAAGAACTGCAACCAACATCTACATCAGCATCAACCGAACCATTTTCGTTTCAATTCAGATGTATTGAGCTGAGCTGGTCTAACACCCCACGTTTAGAGGTGTTATGGAATGCTGGACAATCTAACTTTGACTACGAAACTAGAAGATTTGACCTTGAGATCAGAGAGCAATCATCGGGGCGCACCGTGAAAGCTTCATCGTATGCATTTAAATCGTCTAGAGATGAATGGCAATCTATCTTCTCAGCAGATCCAAATAGCGGAGAAGTGTACGAAATGAGAGCGCGAGAAACCGAGTTAAGTGAACCTGTTAGCGCTTGGAGTGCGTGGGAAACAAGCAACCGCTGTCCCTAACTAGCTCAGCCTTAGCTTTAGATTGTTCCATTTGTAATCATGGGATGCAGGTAACCTGATTACACTAGCTAAGGTTTTATCGCGGTGGCTGCCACAGCAAGCTTATGGGCAGTGCCCAAAGACGCTCGCCAAGCTGAACTGCAAACTGCCCGCTATAGAGCACAACACCCAGGTGGAAATTGTCGCCAAGTTGCTCGCGAAGCCAGCGCAAATGGCGGGCATCTTCACTGCCTACCGAGGTGCCTGACTTTACTTCCAGACCAACAACGCGGCCTCCTCTTTCGAGGAGCAAGTCAACTTCGCGACCCGAATGGTCACGAAAGTGATACATGAAAGTGGGTGCAGAACCACATTGAAGATGGGGCATTATTTCGGACACAACGAATGTTTCAAATAGTTGACCCACCGCAGTGGCATCTAACAATAAAGTAGCAGCGTCAAGCCCTAAAAGATGTGCTGCAATTCCTGGATCGCTCACATACACTTTGGGTGAACGGGTAAGGCGATAAAGACGCTTGTTGTGCCATGCAGGTATACGCACAATAACAGACAGATCTTCAAACAGGCTGAGATGAGCATCAGCGGTCACGGCTGTTACGCCAGCATCACGAGATACGGCCTGTTTGTTCAACACTTGACCTGTGCGCGCTGCACAAGACGATAGCACTGCCCGCAATTTCTGAGGCTCAGGTCGCCCGCTAGCTACTTGACGCGCATCCAAATCGGCCAGTTGCTCCACATAACCCTCATACCAGTACGAACGACTCTGGTTTGCAAGAGCTAGCGCCTCAGGAAAGCGGCCTGCCACTATCCGCTCTAAGAGCATGCTCCTAGTGATCTCGCTGTGACAGGTTGGAGACTGATCGGAAAAAAGTGCATCGACAGGGTTGTATACATTATCGCCAGCTATTTCACCTTGGGTCAGACCCCACATGCGCATCCGAATCAAGCGGCCCGTTCCAGGCCATGTGGATGCCTGACGAGCAGCTCGCACTGAACCAGTTAGCAAGTATCGGTTGTCACCAGCACCAGCATCCACTGCTCTTTTTACAGCACCGACTATCTCGGGAGCTTCTTGCCACTCATCAATCACCAAGCAACCAGATACGGCGTTGAGCATGCTGTCAGGATCTTCTCTAGCTGAGCGCGCTATGCCAGGAAGCGAGAGATCAAGCGTTGCGTCGGCAAACTGTGCGGCCGATGTAGACTTACCGCAGCCGCGAGGCCCCACAATCAAGATGGCAGCAAAATCAGGCAGCAAGTTTTCGCGTAGCACACGCTCAACGATCCGAGGGTAGCGCTCTGACTCAGGCTGCATGTGACCACTATAAAGCCTGCATTGATCTATGTGCTATATGATTTTCGCCTTGTTGACTATATGGTTTTCTTCGCTTCGACTATGTAATTCGCGCTTAACCATCAAAACACGAACTCCTCGACCAAAGAACCGAAGGGCTGATTGACCCGATGGCGCTGGGGGAGTGGGCAGTTGGCACCGAAGACACCAGCATCATCGGAGCAGCCTTTTATCTCATGGATTTCATAGACGGTTGGTCGCCCATCAGCGAGAAGGGTTGGCCTGAACCGTATCATTGCCCACTATGGAACCGCACAGCAAAAGGAGATGTACTTACAGCCGTATGTGCAGGTATACAGAGGCTCTTCGATGGTCTTAGTGCCCACCGACACCGCTGGGATAGAGGTGGTGGTTAACGCAGGTGTTGGCCAAGATAATATGGAAGATGGCGATCACGCCTACCTGCGCTACAACGATGTGCGGGTGCCCGCTCATCTCAATGTGGGGGTTTGGCCCCATTATGGGCATCGTGGACGGCCCAACCGAAGTCCACAAAGACACCATCGCCAAGCAAATACTGAAAAGCCATAAGCCTTCTGAAGGCTTATTTCCCTCGCAGTACCTGCCTCCCCGTATTGCTAAAGCCCGTGAATACATTGAATCTCGCATTGAACACGAGATAGCCAATCTGTAACACCTCAAGCACCTCAGAGTTGTTTGGGACGACGGGGGACAAAGGTGCTGGTTCGTTGGATGTAGTCGGCATAGCCTGGGCGTTTGTCTTTCAAGTTGCCCTCTAAGGCGGGCACCCCAGATACCTTCAGGAGTGTCCAGTGGTTGAATGCGGGGCCGATTAGCCCAATGATGCCTATGGGGGTTGAGGCTGCCACTAGGCCAATTCCCCACCATGCCAAAGTGTCGCCAAAGTAGTTGGGGTGGCGGGTGTAGCGCCACAGGCCGGTGTCTAATACTTGACCCACAGAGGCCGGGTTGGCTTTGAAGCGGGCTAGTTGCCAGTCGCCGATAGCCTCAAACAGGAATCCCGCTAAGAACACCACAGCGCCAACTACCCACAAGGGAGTCCAGCCCCGACTGGTTTCGCCGATGCCAATTTGCACCGGCAACGCAAGCACCCACATAGCTGCACTTTGCATAAACGTCTGCATGACCACAGCTAAGGTGATGCCCTCGGCTCTGGCATGTTCGCCAGAGCCCTCGGAAGCCGACTCGCTGCTTCTGCTACTTCCGTTGCTTCCAGCCGCCCTTTGGCCCAGATTACGAAACGCCAGATAGATTCCCAGTCGAAGCCCCCAAGCAGTAGCCATAGACACTAAAAGCGCCGTTCGCACTCCGTGTCCGTCGGCAATAAGCCAGGCCACCCAAGCCACCACCACAAAACCAAACCCCCACAACACACCTAATAATTTCGTAGCGAGGTCGCCGTCGCGCATCGCTAATCCCACCAACAACACAGCTACACCTAGCGCTGCAATCGTCACCGCCGTTACCCACAAGATCATAGCCCATACCCTAGCGCGCCGCGATGACATAAACCGCCCAACACCCAAACCCAAAAGTTCGAAATATGAACGGAACTTTGCAGCAGTACCGTTTGTTTTTGTTTGTGCTGTTGAGTTGAAACTTCTAGGCACGGTAGATGACGGTGATAGATTTGCTAACCAATGCTGATTTTACTGTAGAGTCGTTTTCAAAGGGTTGCGCCAGCGTAGGCCGGGGAAACGATTAACGAAACCACTCAGTTCCTAAGTCCATAGCATGATGCGGCGACGCTGGATGGCTCATAATATGTGAATAGGTGATTAGTGGTCAGATTGGACTTCGTCAGCGAGTTGACTGAGGTGAAGCATGTCGACTCCAGCACGAAAGCCGCTGTTGTGCGGTTTTACTTTATAGGGGGTTTGAAGTTCATCAGAGACGGATGACAGACCGCGTCGGAGTGTATCGTTGACGACTTGTTTGAATGTCTGGTCAAACTGACGGGCGCGCTCTTTTAGTGCATCGGCGACATCGCTATCAAGGGTGAGTATGGTTCGCATGTTGCCATCTTGATGCTTAATTGCCTTGTGTCAAGACGCTTTGGGTAAAGCCCAACAAGTCTCAATGTGGTTTTAGAGTGGTGACCGTTACCACGCTAAAGCCCTAGTGCTAGCGGGTAGGACAACAAAGGAGAACGTGTGGGATCTTATATCCTGGAGGTTTTAGGTGATCTTTACAAAACTGCTGGACAGCGCACTGGGGACTCAAAAGACTGTTGGTATCACAGCGTTGGATTGGTGGCTTGAACAGTCTGGCGCAAGTCTGTTGGTGCGCAATGTGGGTCGCTGTTTTGTTAGATAATTGTTCGCCGAATTGTAAGATAAATGATCGCCAAAGTGTTAGATTATGGTTGTGGATCGCTATATGCCACGGGTGATTGACACCCAGATAGCCGACAAACTGCGCTCGCTTCCAGTGGTTCTAGTCGAAGGCACGCGCGGTTGTGGTAAGACGACAACATCGCAGCAGTTCGCTGCTAGTGAGATTTTGTTTGACGAAGACGAGTCGGCGCGGGGTCACGCATCGCAAGGAACGCTACCTCTAACGGAAGGCGCACATCCCATGCTCTTGGATGAGTGGCCTTTAGTTCCCGGGCTGTGGGATCAAGTCAGGCGGGCTAGCGATCGTTTAGGCAGACCAGGAAGGTTCATTCTCTCAGCTTCGGCTCGACCCTCTGATTACATCTTTCGGCATTCTGGTGCTGGTCGGGTAGGGCGAATTTTGATGCGGCCCATGTCGCTCTGGGAGAGTGGGACTTCAACTGGAACAGTAAGCCTCGGGAAACTTTTTGATTCGGGATACGAAGCTGATCTAAGACCTTTGACGACGAGCAATGCCACGCCTGCAGATGAACTCAGAGAAGTTATAGATTGGCTACTGCGGGGTGGCTGGCCACTCACTCAACACATAGAGCCTCGTGACGCGCAAGAGTTTGCGCGGGACTATCTGAACGAGGTTTGTCGTGTAGATTTACCGCAAACTAGCAACATCCGACACAATCCCCAGGGTGTGCGGCGATTGCTTGCATCGCTAGCCCGAAACAGCGCTTCAGAAGCTAGTCAGAACACGTTGGCAACTGATCTGGGCGAAAGCGGGGCTATAGCCCGCCAGACAGTGCGAACATATCTGGACGCGCTGAGCAGTATTTTCATCTATGAACCTCAGCCAGCTTGGAAGGTACGTTTGTTGTCGCGCTCTACTTTGCGGTCATCTCCTAAGCACCATCTCGTTGATCCATCGTTGGCAACGGCTGCCCTCGGAGCTAGCGCCGATTCCCTGTTCAAAGACAGACAAGCTCTTGGGTTGCTTTTTGAATCAATGGTGATGCGAGATCTCCGTGTTTATGCCCAAGCGTGCCGAAGTGCGGTTTATCATTACCGCGATAAAGACAAGCTTGAAGTAGATGCAATTTTAGAGCGAGACGACGGTAAATGGATTGCAGTTGAGGTTAAGCTGGGGGCTCCCGATGCAATTGAAGAAGCAGCTCAATCGTTGTTGAAGTTGACCGCCAAAGTTGACACAAGCGTTATGGGTGCTCCCAGCGCACTTATTATCATCACTTCTACCGGGAAACCCTACATGCGAACTGACGGGGTAGGAGTGGTGTCCATCACCGCACTAAAACCCTAAAGGTAGTTCTAGGCAATAAGAGCGAACTCGCAACGTAGAAGTGGGTGGAAGCGGTGGGGGTGAATGCCCTGTAGCGCGCTAGTTGAGGTTGTAAGGTGATGCTATGACAACCGATGGCGCTAACCATGCACCTAAGCCATTGCCAACTCCATCTCGGGTGCTCGACCACGTTACACAGCCTGTGCTGAACCGGCCTCATTTAGAGCCTTCTCGCTATTGGGAATTAGGCGAGGACAACATTGCTACTGGCGAGGTGATTGAGGGTCGCCGGTTGAGCCAGGCACTGGTGATAGTCCCCAAACAGCGCGGCACGCAGTTGCGAATGCAGGTCACCTCCGCAGAACAGAACGAGTTGGTGAATCGCATCCGAGACGCGGTGGGTGCGTGGCGGCATTCGGCCTATCCTGGAACAACGGCAACAACTAGGCATCTTTTGCAGCACTGGCGCAGTGAAACCAATGAACCCCGGCTATTCTTTGCTCAGGTAGAGGCCGTCGAAACTCTGATCTGGTTAACCGAGGCTAACGCCAGCAAGTACCCGGTGCTGGCTGAAGTGCGCCGCCAGTTAATAGATGCAAACAACGAGTACAACGATGGCATCGCCCGTTGGGCGGTGCGGATGGCAACCGGTTCGGGCAAGACAGCCGTAATGGGCATGATGATCGCCTATCACGCTGCCAACGCTGCGTCCACACGCCGCCGTGATAGTCGTTACACCACCTGTTTTCTAGCAATAGCACCAGGCCATACAGTTAGGGAGCGCCTAGCGGTGCTACAACCCACCCATCAAGAAAACGTGTATGACGAAATGCGGCTTTTGCCAGAGAGTATGCGGGCTTGCCTGGGGGCGGTAAAGATACGGGTGCTGAACTTTCATGCGTTCGCGCCCAGAGATCGCTTGGCTGTTGCTTCGAGCGATGCCAAGAAACTATTCCGTGTCGGTAGCGACAAAACCGAATACGAATCTATGGATGCTGTTTTGCAGAGGATCCTGCGAGGTTTTCCAAAGGGGAGTGGCGCGCCACGGGTGTGCGTGCTCAACGATGAAGCCCACCACTGCTACTTACCCGAAGCGGGTCGGCGTGGCGCAGATGGCGATGATGATACCAAAGCGGCGGCAATCTGGTTTGGCGCTCTAGCCGGGCTGCGCGAATCGCAACAGCTAGGCCCGGTGTACGATTTCTCGGCCACGCCAATTTTCATAGAAGGCTCCGAGCGTAAAGAACGCATGTTCCCGTGGGTGGTGTCGGACTTCCCTCTTATGGACAGCATTGAATCTGGGTTAGTGAAGATACCGCAGGTACCAATAGACGACAACACGGACGCTGGCGATGTGAAATGGCGCAACCTGTATCGCAACACCACTCCCAAGAAGGTGCGCCGCGATGCTGTGCCCGCCGAACTCAAACGAGCGCTTGATGCGCTATACAGCAGTTACGAACAGAAGTACGACCTGTGGATGAACCCGGAAGATCCAAAACTGCGAATGCCCACTCCGCCAGTGCTGATTGTGGTGGCAAATAATATCTCCAATGCAACGGCCATAGCCGACCACATCTCTGGCTGGTTGGAAAAGCAAGATGATGGCACCACCGAGTGTCACAACGGAGCTTACCCGTTGTTAGTCAACTACTCAGAAGGTAAGCCAACAGAGCAGATGCACACGTTACTAGTCCATTCTCAACTCGAGGGAGAAGCCAACCTGAACAAGTCTGTCAGCTCGCAGGCTGCCCGCTTGCGAGAACCCGGCGACAACAGAGACGATAAGGAGGTGGTGCGGAGCGCCCTGAACTCGGTAGGCAAGGCTGGAGGGCTCGGTGAACACATTCGGTGTGTTGTATCGGTGCAGATGCTCACCGAGGGTTGGGACACTCGCACCGTCACTCACATCTGTGGCTACAGGGCCTTCTCCACCCAACTGCTGTGTGAGCAGGTGACTGGACGGGCGCTGCGGCGCTCTAACTACGACAACTACGACACCGAGGGCCGCCTCGTTGCCGAGTACGCCGAGGTGATTGGCGTGCCGTTTGAGTTCATGCCAACCAAAGGCCAGGACGTAAGCAGCCCGCCCAAACCACGCTACGAAGTAAAAAGTGTGCATGGTCGACAGATGTACCGCGTGGATTTCCCTAACGTGGCTTCATATCTTACCGAACATGGCTCAAACCGCTTCCGCCTCGATAAAACGAGGGTGATTAGGTGGGTACCCGATGGTGTTGCACAAACTGAGCTATCGGGGTCGGTAGGTGGCACTACCACCCTCAAGGCGTATGAACAGATGCGTGCACAGCAGGCCCAAACCCGCCTTGCAGCTGAATTGGTTACCCGCTGGTGTACTCACCTTGATGAAACAGGCAATAGTTGGCGAGCGCGGCGACGTTACCTGTTTCACGATGCCATCCGTATAGTCAGCCAATGGGCTGAGCTTGCAAATGTGATTGCCGCCGATTGGAATACCATCGGTTCAGCAAACCTGGTCCAAGCCACAAAGGAGATTGCCGATGCCTGTTTGCCCGCTGATGCCACTGCCGACAGGGTGGCTGCTACGTTCGGTTACCCCAACCTGCTAGACACCTCGGGCATATCATTTGAAACCAGCCTGGTAGATCGCCACGTTGCCAAACATTCGGAGTTGAGCGCGGCAGCGTGTCATTCGGAGTTTGAGGCGGCGTTAGCTTGGCAACTGGACAATCACCCTGACGTGCGCGGCTGGGCGCGTAACTTTCGGCTCGGCTGGGAGATTCCCTGCCTGTGGGAAGGTGCATGGCATCACTACGAACCCGATTTCGTGGTGCGCCTGTTTGGTGAACGCGAAGACGAATCAGCTGTCCACCTCATCATCGAATGCAAGGGCATCACAGATGACCGTTCTGAGCGTAAAAAGCAGGCAACAACCGAAAAATGGATACCCGCTGTGGAATCTTCTGCCCAACTTCCTAGATGGTTGCGCAGCTGGTCTTTTGTGGAGCTAGCCAACAAAGACCGCATGACCGCAGATCTCAACATAGCCATAGCTGAGGTCCGCAGCGCCCACACTCAAACCTCACACCCCAAGCCTGTAGAGCTTCACATCCCACAGCAAGGAGCAGCATGATGCCCCAAAAGGCCAGCAGCAAGACTGCCGAACAGTACACCCACTCATCTGCCCGGCGAACCAACCTGCCCACCGAGCAGACTGCCACTACCATGAGCGAAGCAGATCGCAAGCCCATCTTGCACAAACCTGAAACTCGCATGGTTGACGATGAACCGGTTTTGGCGTGGGATCGCCAGCTATTTCATGGGGGGGGGCACGCCGCGCATCCTTTGTATGTGCGTGAAAAAGTACATCCGGCAGCGTTTGCCAAGCTGCTTCAAGGTAGCGGAGAACAGCCTAGCTTGTTTAGCGATTTCAATGGCCTACCATCGGCCGATGCTGCTTATGAGTGGTACCAGCACACTGCTAACTGGTCTAACCGACTAATCCACGGCGAGGCCGTCCGTGTAATGGCCTCTTTAATTGCGCGAGAGCAGATGGTGGGCAAGGTGCAGATGATTTACTTTGATCCACCTTATGGGATGGGTTACAAATCCAACTTTCAAGTGGAAGTAGGCCAAAACGACAGCACCCCCGAGAAAGCTAAGGGTCGACCACTTGACACCCGTACCGTCCGGGCGTTTCGTGACACCTATCAGCGCGGCATCCACTCTTACCTAGACCTTACCTACGAAAAGCTGGTACTGATGCGCGAACTGCTGACCGAATCTGGCTCGCTATTCATGCAAATCGGCGATGAGAACGTGTTGAGAGTAGGAGTGCTCTTGGATGAGATATTCGGTGCCGACAATCGAATAGCAATCATTCCATTCGCAACAACTAGCAGTTCTTCTGCAAAGACTCTTCCCAGCGTTGCAGACTTCCTGCTGTGGTACGCCAAAGATAAGGAAAAACTCAAGTATCGACAGCTGTATGAGCCGCTTACCCAAGCGGAGAAGATTGCACACATGAGTTGGCATGCAATGGTCGAACTCGCTGACGGCACTACTAGACAGCTGACTGATGAGGAGAAGGCCGATCCCGATAAGCATCTTCCTGAAGGTGCCCGCGCTTACCGCAGAATGTCACTGGATTCGCAAGGCGAATCACAGACTGGACGCTCTGAGTCTTATCAATGGAATGGACAAGACTGGCCCTGCCCACGGGGTCGACAATGGAGCGTCTCCATGGAAGGGATGGATCGTTTGGCCGAACTCGGTCGACTCGATGCGGCTGGGAGTGAAGGCAGACTTGGTTGGAGGCGGTACGAGGACGAGGTGCCCGGTCGTCGCATCCACAACCTATGGCACCAGCAGATGTCTACCTCAGACAAACGCTATGTAGTCCAAACAGCAAACAGCGTGCTTCAGCGGTGCATGCTCATGTCCACCGATCCTGGGGATCTTGTGCTTGATCCCACCTGCGGTGGCGCCACAACCGCTTCTGTGGCTGAGGAGTGGGGGCGCAGATGGATCACCTGCGACACCTCACCAGTCTCCATAGCCATAGCACGCCAGCGCTTATCTACCACCACTTTTGATTACTGGGCGCTAGCCGACTCCGAATATGGGGCAGCCCAAGAAGCCGAGTTGTCTGGCAATACTCTTCGGCAGCCATCTGAGCACGGATGGGGCGAAGATCCGGCTTTAGGTTTTGTTTATGAGCGCGTGTCGCAGGTGTCGGCTAGCACGCTCGCTTATAACCTTAACCCAGAGCCAATCATGCTTGTAGATCGGCCCCGCAGAAAGCGCGGCGTGGTGCGTGTGGCTTCGCCGTTCACCGTGGAGAGCGAACAGCCGTGGGCAACGGTGATCCCCTTCGAGGGCACTGAAGACGAAAACTTCACCGCCCAAAGTGACTTTTCACAAGCGGTTGAGCACGCGCTTTTGCATCGCACTATCAACGGAGGCCGCGCTGCTACAGATATGACGATCTCGGCTTTGGAGCCCTGGCCTGCAGATTCGCAGCTTCTCGCATGGAAGGCCATCTACACCGTCAATGGTGGTGCTGCTGAGCACACAGCCGCGGTGATGGTCGCTGCCGAAGATGTGACCGTGCCCGCCGAGATGATCCGCGAAGCAGCTCGGGAGATGGCCTCCGGTGCGGAGTCGGCCGACTTGTTGCTTGTGGTGGCTTATGCGTTTGCCCCTGATGCTCCCCATACAGTTGGGCGAATTGCTGTGGCCCAAGCTCAGATGAATCGCGACCTGATAATTCGTGACCTCTCAGAGGAAACCGGCCACGAGGCGTTTGTAATCTTGGGCCGCCCAGATATTGAAGTAAGTGATAGTGACACAGACGGACGGATCTCGGTGGCCGTTGCTGGTTACGACACGTTCGATCCGGCTACAGGTGCTCCCGCCAGTGGTGGGCCAAACGACATCGCTTGTTGGATGATTGACACAGACCATGACGGGGAGAGCTTCTTTGCCCGGCGTATTCACTTCCCCGGTGCTGATGGCGACAAGCTCATCAAAAAGCTGCTCGACAAACTGGGCCACAACGCCGACGAGTCCGAGCAACAAGCGCTCACCTCAACACGATCCGCCCCGTTCAACCCGCCTGTTAGCGGACTCATTGCCGTCAAGATCGTCACCACCACCGGCATGGAGATGACCACCACCCTAACCATCCCAACCCCAACACCTACCGACTCAGAATCCTATTTGTAAAACCTCAAAGCCCCAACAAAAATCAACCTGTCACCAAAACAAAAACCCGATATCCTAACTCCAACGCGTAGGGCTGGCTAAACGGGGGGGGGGGGAGTGTAAACATGCAGATAGCCGAGTGGTGTAAGGAACGCTGCATAGACTTGGATGCGTTTCGGTTTTGGGCTATGGGGGATCTTGTTGATAATCGGAATCGGGAGATTTTTGCGGAGTGGTTGGTGGGACAAGCGATTGGGGCTATAGGCGATGGCGACTTTCGTCAGGAGTGAAATAGTGCTTTCGTTTGATCCACACCAGCCCGTCTCCTTTCGAGGTTCAGGATCACAACTTCGGCTGTCATCTGCTCACCTCCTAAGCATTAGATTTTCGCACGGAGTAGTGACAGTATGGCTGACTGGACTTTGAACAGCATCTAACAGGCTTAGACAGGCGATGCAGCCAGAACTTCCCGTGAACTTGGGGGATGGGATTGGGGGGGGGGGGGGGGTAAGATAATACGCATACAAAGGGTGATGGGGCGAAAACCATAAGTTCGACAATTTCATGGGGGATGGGGTGG
>JAPOTT010000032.1:0-92153 GCA_026709025.1 bacterium | reverse complement strand
CACCCCCCTCCCCCCGCGCCCCCCCCCCCCCCCCCCCGCCCGCGGGGCGCCGGGCCGGGGCGGGGGGGGGGGTTAGTCTTCTACTCCTAGCATGGCTGCTGGGTCGAACTCGATCATTTCGGCTATTGCCTTGGGGATGGGGTCGTTAAAGGCATCCACTAGCGAGGCGTTCATGTGACCTTGATCCACAATGAGGATGCTACCGTTGATCCCTTTTGCTGCATCGCTGCACAAGAACAACAAGGTGTCGCCCATCTCTTCAGGTTGCATTACCGGTAGGTCGGCAGCCTCCCGATAGGCAGCACCAAAACTCAGCCAAACATCTTTGTTGGCTTGGGCTAACGGTGTGTCGGTAGCGGCTGGCATGATGCCGTTAATGCGGATGCCTTTTTGTATGAAGTTGAAGGCCTGACCAGCCACGTAAGCGTTCATCACCTGCTTGCTGAAGGAGTAGTTGTTGGTACCCTCGTGCTCATCTACCCATGCTGCGGCGGAATCCCAATCGGGGGTAGCTAAGAAGTCTTGAAGTTGCTCAAGGTGGTTCATCCATGCCAGCGCAGCCCCAGAGGAGATAAAGGCTACTGCGCCACCTCGGCCCAGTTTCTGAGTGCGGATCAACTCTTCGACTATGTGACGCTGTGATATGAAGTTGATCAGCATCAAAGTGCCAGCTCCGTCAGCTACACCCGCACAAGAAAGCACAGCATGGATTGGCCCATCGATGGCTTCTATGGCTGCATCCACGCTTGCACGATTGCTTAGGTCTACGTTTATGTACTGTCCGCATTCAAACGCGACAGGGGCGATATCCATAACGATGGTGTGGGCACCAAGCGCGCTAGCACGCTTCGCACTTGCGCCTCCCATGCCCGTAGCTCCTCCTACCACTAGCACTCGTTTACCCTCGTAGTTGACCAGATCAGCCATTGCTATCTCCTTAGTTAGGTCTTCCAAGCAAATGTTAGCTTAGTGATGCCCTGTAGCCTAGTAGTACCCTGAAACACAGGTGCGATTTAGGGTGGCTTGCCACGCGATGGTTCTAGAACTCTCACAGGCACGGTGTTGAAGCTCTCAAGTCATGCTACTATGCGGCCATGCCTTTTTCTATTGATGGTTCGGTAGCGGTGGTAACGGGGGCTACGCGGGGGATAGGCCGTCAGATTGCCTTCCGCCTCGGTAGGTCTGGAGCGAAGTTGGTGGTGGTGGGTCGCACTGGCGCCGACCACCCCGATGCACTACTGCCGGGTTCGCTCCCTGAGGTGGTTGCAGCCTTAGCCGAGGAGGGGATTGAGGCTTGCAGCGTGCAAGCTGATTTAACCTCCTCAGACGACATCGCTCGCATTGTGGCTGACACCCTAGAGTGGCACGGGGGCTGCGACATCTTGGTGAACAATGCTGCCTATACCTCTAACGGGCCGATTATTGAAGTGCCCTGGGCGCGCTGGGAGAAGGGGTTTCGGGTGCAAGTGGTTGGGCCCATGCAACTCTGTCAAGGGTTGGTGCCAAAGATGTTGGAACGAGGCACGGGCAGGGTGCTCAGCGTAAGTTCTGGTGCCTCATTATCGCTCTCTCATAACTTGGCCCTTTACTCCACCACCAAGCAGGCAATGGAGCGTTGGAGTGAATACATGCACCTGGAGTTAGGCGGACAAGGAGTGACCTTTAACGTATTGCGGGTGGATTCGATAGTGTCCACTGAGGGTTGGTGGCATGTTTACAATACTCAGGGCGAGGATATAGCCACCGGCGGTAATGGGCTTGACACGCTGCAGACTCCAGAGTATGCAGCCACTTGTGCTGAATGGATGATTCGCCAACCCGACGACTGGAGCGGACACTCTACAGGTTTCAAAGATATTGAAGCCCTTGGAGGCCCATAAGAACAGATCAAGGCAAGACGTATTGAATGCCAACGGTATCCAAAAACCCTGCGGGATCTGCGATGAAGTTTGTCAACTCAGCTAGAGGCGCTTCAATGTTTGGTGAAGTGTCACTTTGATTTATGTTGTCGTAGAACCAGATGTCTGTTTGCACCATCGCTTGAATATCTTCTGCGTCTAAGTCAATATCTGGAAATGCTGCTTGCAGCAAAGGCAAGAACTGACTGCTGCCATCCAATAAGATTCTATGTATTACACCTTGTTGGTCTACCCAGAAGTCGATAGTCGTTGTTTGGTTACCTACACTGATAGAACCGATTACATAGCTTACAACATTTGATAAGGGTGGTAACACAATCCCAGACGACTCAATACTCCGATAGAATAAGTTATACTCTCCCAAAAAAGCGTACATTAAATTAACTAGAGGAACCTCTAATTGTAATCGATTTACAGTATAGCCTCGAAGAATCTCAGTGCTGCCAATATCTATAGGTGTGCTATCTTCCAGTATTATTCGCATAAAATCTTTGCTTCCTGCAACGTTACGAAATGTAGTTAATACCTCATTTACAGTGGCTCTCCCAGAAGTCACTTTAAGCAGTAAATCAATGCTCGCTGCTAGGTTTACTTTGTCTGCTAAACTGGTACCGATCCATTCAGAACTCAAGTCGGTATTATACTTTGCTTTGATGTCGGAACGATTTGCAAAATAACGCTCATCCACGAAGATTGTTTCTACTGGCACAGTGTTTAAGCTTGCCGATACATTGTTGCTAGCAACTGGCTGATGCAGATCGGCAACCGAGTGGAAGTTGCCATTTGGCAAAACCTCTGTTGTAACGGCCATGTTGATTGCGGGAAAGTTCAGGCTGCTGTTGTTGATCAGGCTAAAGCTGCTCAGAACCCGTGCTGGAAGAGGCACTGTACTGGCGCTGTCTGTGTTGCGGGTTGCTGTGTCTATGCTGGCAGAGCGGTCTGCGTACACGCTTAGTGCTCTAGAAAAGAGTTCGTCGGCCCCCATAGGCTCGGCTTCGGCAGTGCTATCTAGCGCCGCAGGAGTAACCGACTGCGATGTAGACGATGGTGCTGAGTTATCGTCAGCGTTGCCACAGGCTGTGGCTGTGGTTGCAAGCATAACAGCCGCTACAGCTACTGCTATTAGGCGTTTCATCAAGGAACTAGGCTACTGTGCTAGTGCTCAATAAGCTGACATTGCAAGGAGAGGCCAATGAAGCTATGGGATGAGGAAATTGAAGGGTATCGGGCTGAAGCCCAAGCCTTGCTAGCTAACTTCCCTACGGAGCAATTTCAATCGCCAGACTCAGACGACCCGCTGGCAAGTGTGCGGGCTCAGAGGGAGGCGATGATTGCATTTGAACCTGAGGCTTCGCCAATGGCTCACGACTCCACGATTGCGGGGCCAGCTGGTGATATTCCGGTACGGTTGTACATTCCAGAAAATCCGAGAGCGATGTTTTTGCATCTGCATGGCGGTGGCTGGTCGGTTGGTCGGCCGAAGATGTCGGAGACTGCTAATGCACACATTGCCACCAAGCATCAGCTAGCACTGCTTTCGGTGGATTATCGATTGGCACCCGAGCATCCATACCCCGCAGCTCCAGATGACTGCGAAGCAGCCGCCGTATGGATGCTAGAGAATGGCCCAAAACTCTGGGGTACCGAAAAAATGTTTATAGGGGGCGAGTCGGCTGGCGGGCATCTGTCGGCAGTTACCATGCTGCGTCTTCGGGATCGTCACGGTGCTATCGATAGGGTGCTTGGTGCCAATCTGGTGTTTGGGATGTATGACTTTCGGGGCACGCCCTCGTTTTACGGCAATGGCGGTAGACCAGACTTTTTATCACCTGAAGGGATACTACAGGCGCGCGAACACTTTACTCCCAACATGTCGGAAGCAGATCGCCGCAATCCGGATGTTTCGCCGCTGTTTGCCGATCTTTCAGGCTTGCCTCCTTGCTTGATTTCTACAGGAACCGTAGATCACATTGCTGACGATTCATACTTTCTTGCAGTCCGAATGGCTGCTGCCGAATCGCCTGTGGAACTAGCCGTTTATCCTGATGCGCCTCATGGCTTTGTGGTGTTCCCAACCGAAATGACCAAAGCTCATGAAAGGCGTATAGATGCTTGGATTGCCTCGTTGCTGTAGTGCGTTGATCTGTTATGCGTTACTGTTGTTTGTGCGGTAAAGACAATGCTTGAGTTTGTAGATGAACCCACTTTTTGAGATGGTTGGCGTATAGGCAAAAACCAAATCAGATCCAACGGAAAGACGCAAGCACACTATGGCTGATATCCAAGTTGAAACCCATGACCATATTGCCGTAGTAACCCTCAACCGACCCCCACTGAATACGGTTACCGACGCAACGTATGTGCAGATTCGCGATGTTTTTACAGCCTTGGGCGATGATCGAGACGTTCGGGTTGCCATATTTACTGGTGCAGGCGACAGGGCCTTCTGCGCCGGTATAGACCTGAGTTCGCCAAACCCCACACCGCGCTCAGAGCGCCATCCTCGTGAGCTAACTGATGCCGGACACATTGTTAGAGCTTCCATGTGGGCCATCGTGGACTGCGCCGTGCCCGTAATCGGGGCCATTAACGGCTACGCGCTTGGCATCGGCCTAGCTTATGCCGCTTGTTGCGACATGCTCGTAGCCTCCGATAACGCCAAGTTTGCCACCCCTGAAATTAACGTTGGCCTGTTAGGCGCAAGCGCCCATCTCTCGTTGATGATGGGTCGACACAAAGCTAGAGAGATGCACTTCACCGGCGAGCAGGTCTCCGCTCAAGAGATGCATCGCATTGGTGCTGTTCGCACGGTGACCACACCCAACAAGCTCATGGATACTGCCCTAGAACTAGCCGGTACATTAGCTGCCAAGAGTCCGATTGCTATGCGATTAGCCAAAGAGGTTATGAACCGTATTGAACATCTTGAGTTACGAGAGGGCTACCGTACTGAGCAGGACTACACTACCCGTTTGATGCGCTTTGACGATTCTAGGGAAGCTCGTCGTGCCTTTAGAGAAAATCGAGACCCTCAATACAAATGGGAATAGCGTGCTCGTCGCGCGGGCGATGAGTGTGAGATTTTGGGTTGCATATTGGGGGTTGGGTTTGTTGGGGTTCGTGCTAGTACACGTCAGCCAGCCAAACGGATAGTTAGCGGTTAGGTCTAAGTGTGGCGATGGCTTGGTCGAGGGCTTTGGTAATCTTGGAGCCGCGGCGGTTGAAGGGGAGTTGGTCGAACATCGCATCAAACAACTGGGCATCTGTGCGAAGGAGATTGTCGGACTCAATCCACCTACCTAGAGCGACTAAGTGTTGTTGCGTGTAGTCATCTATCGAAGAAGGTGCTTGAGGCATCGGGGGAGGAGGTATCCGTGGTGGCTGAGCGTGGCTAACTTGTTCAGGAGTTTCTGGCTCTGCGGGTACATCGTGGTTGCTTGCAGCAGCAGCGTCTACAGGAGCAGCTTGACCTGAGTCGATTTCGTGTAATGCCTGCTTGTAGGCAGCCAACACACGATCTACCTCTGTTCGGTGGTCGTTGAACCAGTCGGTAGACCAGATGCGGCAAAATCGCCACCCCAGTCGCTCCAAGTGTTCTTGGCGTAAACGGTCGCGATCTCGGGCGGTGGGCGAAGAATGATACGAAGCACCGTCGGCTTCTACCGCTAAGGCAAATTGGTCGGGCCTAGTGGGATGACGCACGGCAAAATCAATGCGATAGCCAGAACAACCGTATTGAGTGATCACATCAAGCCCTGCGGCGGTGAGCTTGTCTAGAATATCTACCTCAAATGCGTTGAGAGGCTCTGCGGCATCGGCACCGTCTAACTCGGCACCTCCAGATTGGGCAAACTTCACAAAACCCCGAAGCATCTTGGCACCCTCAGAGCGAGTTTTTTCGGGGTCCAAATCCCCATAAGTAAAAGAAGTAACCAGCGTCATGCGCTTGCGAGCCCTGGTGATAGCCACGTTCAAACGCCGCTCGCCACCCTCGCGGTTGAGCGGCCCAAAGTTGTAGCGCATTCTGCCCTCAGCATTCTTGCCATAACCAATGCTCAAGATGATGGCATCGCGCTCATCACCTTGTACTCGCTCTAGGTTCTTAACAAAGGCGCGTTCTTCATTGGCCTCGCTGAAAAAGCTTTCTAGGTTGGGGTCGTTGGCTTCTTGCAACTGTTGACGCAGCACCTCTTCAATGCGATTGGCGTGATGCATGCCCATAGCAATAACCCCAAGGGTTTCTTGAGGGCGTTGTTGAGCATGTGCGATCATCAACTCCACCACCTTGAGCACCTCATCGGAGTTGCTTCCCTTTTCGGTAGTCACACCCATCTTGTGCGGCACGAACTCCCAACTTAGGCACTTATCGGAGTCGGCACCCGGAAAGGTGGTGAGCATCCCATGATAGATCTCTTGATTGGAGTAGGCGATGAGACGCTCGTCTTGAGAGCGGTAGTGCCAGGTGAGCAGACGACGCGACAGCCGGGCATCCATCACATCCAGAATCGACTCGTAATCTCCCAAAGACTCCTCGTCTTCGTCTAGATCGTCACCATCGCCAGAGCTGTCAAAGAAGGTTGTTGGTGGTAGCTGACGAGAATCTCCAGCCACCATCGCTCGTCTAGCCCGCAAGATGGCAGAAATAGCATCGCAGGGCAACACTTGGCTGGCCTCGTCAAACACCACCAGATCAAAAATCGGATGAGGTGGCAAAGTTTGTGCCACATCTAGAGGAGACATGGCCCAGCACGGGCGAATGGCGGCCAGTGCATCGGGGGCTTGATCGAACAAACCCCTAAGCGGCAAATGGCGTCTCTTCTTTTGGGCCTCGCGGCGAATGAGGGAATCCTGGTGGGGATACCGCGAGAGCGTTTGAACAGCGTGCTCAGCGATGAGGCGGCTTACCCTATTTGGGTTGCCAGTGATGTGTGCGGCATCGGTTCGTTGGAACTCTTGCACATAGCGACTCTGGCGACTCCCCTGAAATCCCGATAAACGTTGGTCGCTAAGCAACACCTCTTCTTGGATACACCTCAGTCTGGAATGATCAAAAGCGCTCACAACTTCATCTAGTGGCAATGTTCCGTTGGCGATGTCGTCCAAGAGTGGCCCCACATGTGCGCCGCGCAATCTTTGTTCAACTTCATATAGGTGCGGCAACTGAAAAAGTGTTTTGGAATCTTCAAGAAGCTCCTGAGCTAGTTCGGAGATCTCTGTAGCACAAAGATCTGCAAGGTTACGTTCAACAAACATCGCAGCCAGTGTGTCTACAGAGCGCTTTATGCCTGCAAATGCCTCTTGTGCTTTGGGGTTGTTGGCCGCTGGCCTAGGCAACCCCGAAAAGCTCAGGCTTTTCCACCGGCTAGCTAGCTCTTGTGCTGCTTGGAGATCTGCCAAAAGCTCGTTAGGGCTGCGCTTGGACAAACCTGGCTTGAGGTTCTCTAGCTCTGACAGTGCGGATTTGTAGCTGCTGCTAAAGAGTTTTTTGGACATCCGGGTTAGCCCGTTACCTGTAAGGGGAGCGAGATGCTCTAGAAGTTGCGCAAGGTTGGTGCTGAAGATATCTACAGGGAGGCTTTGGGTGACCTGTTGGAATATGCTTGTTAGTTCTGATAAATCATCTAAACATTCGGCCCAATCAGCTACGGAGGTAAGGTGGGCTAAACCAAATTCGGCTGCCAAATCTTCTTGTGCAGCCTGCCAATCAGCTATCCCGGCGCTTGCCAAGTCGCGACAAGCTTGTAGGGCGTTGCGGGCTTCGTCTGAAGAGGTAACAACAGCACTTGCCCAAAGTGATCTTTCCAAACGCACGGGCTCCGATAGATCCAGATAGTCTCTGAGGTCTCTTCGCACCTGTTGAGTTGTGGCCTCATCCAAATCAGCTAGAGCCGATGCTGCGAACCTGATTGCGGGCGATGGCCTAGTATCTGTAGGAGAACTTTGGTTTTCTATTAGTAGTAGCTGCGAGAGAACCTCATAGTAGGACAGGCCCCACGGCTCGCGTACCTGATGCAGAGCATCTGCGTAGCCCGACAGCTCTTCGCGAGCCTCACGTAAGCTCTTGTGTGTTTCTTGATGATCCACCAGAGGTATCTTCGAAATGTCTGTTAGCGAAGCATCAAACTGCTGCGCGAGCTTCTTGCGGGAGGGCACCCCGCCGTGCAAATCCATTACGAAACGGCTTAAGCCCACAGCTTCAAGCCGTTTGATAACGGCTTCAATGGCGGCTCGCTTTTCGGCCACAAACAAAACTCGCTTGCCGTGGGCCATCATCGCCGCGATGAGGTTGGAGATTGTCTGGCTTTTGCCGGTGCCCGGCGGCCCTTGCAGCACGAAGGAATGCCCCAACAAAGCGGCGTTTATAGCAGCGCTCTGTGAAGAGTCTGCGCTGAGGATTAGGTACTCCTCGGCTGGTGCGGTTTGATCAGGCCACGAGTCGCTAACCGGTTGCTTGGAATGTGAGCGCACTGCTTCGGTAGCTTGGGTGTCTCCGGCTAAGGCTGCTATGAGGTCGTTGTTGGCTAGTGCATCTAGGTTTTCTTGGATGTCGGTTACCATCGGCATCTTTTTGTACATGAAGTTGCCCGCTATTAGGCGCTCTGTAATTGCAAAGTTGGGCACTTTTTGGGCGCGCTTTGCAAGCTCAGCAAAGATGGCTTGCTCTTCATCTGGACTGATTTTTTCGCCGTCGCCATAGGGATCCATGAGGTCTTCGCCTGAAACGTCCACCTTGTACTCATTAGCAAGATGCTGGAGCAAAGCCTCGTTGAGGGTCCATTCACCAGCTAGTTGGAGGTCGTAATCGGTTTCTGCCACACCTTGGCGTTGCAGGCTCACCGGGCACAAAAGCACTGGTGCATCTGGTTTGGATTTGCTGGTTTGACTTACCCAAGTGGCCATGCCCCAACCCAAAAAGAGCGTTTGAATGCCCTTTTCTTCGAAGTTCTCCTGTGCTTTGCGGCTAATGGCGCGGGCTCTTCGCACGGCTTGAGCTAGGGCATCGCCGGGTTTGCTGGGGGTCTGGGGGCTATGAGTGCTTTGGTGCGGGTTCTCTGGCACAGAGGGTGGATTTGCAACGGAGCGACTAAACAGCTGGCTTAGCTGGACTTTTTTGCCGTCTTGCAGCCTGCCCACAGCATTAGGTTCGGCTGTGCCCAGATCTAGGGTGCCAGTTTTGAGTTCGCGATAGTACAAAAGCCGATTACGGCCAGACTCGTCGGTTAGGTCTTCCCTCCACTGCTTAGCTGCCTGCTTGACTATTTCTGCGCGATTCACTGGCACCACATTAGCTGAGCCTGTGACACTTGCTCTATACACGCGTGAGGAGATGCGCTGTAATGGCGATTGTTGATCGCATGTTGGCCGCAGGCGGTTTTTGCGTCGGGCGTAACTTCGGCGTAACTTGAGAGTGGGTTGGTAGTGGTTAGGGTGCTTTTTTAGGGCAAACTTAGGGGATGCCAACAATTACTACCAACGACCTCAAAAACAACATGACGCTGAGCCTGGATGACGGACTGTTCAACGTTGTGGAGTTTCAGCATGTGAAGCCTGGCAAGGGAGGAGCGTTTGTGCGAACAACGCTTAAGAACGCCCGAACCGGCTCGGTGCTAGACCGTACCTTTCGTGCTGGAGAAAAGGTGGAACGGGCCAACATCGACCGCAGGGCCATGCAGTACCTGTATGCCGATGGAGATGGCTATGTGTTTATGGATAATGAGACCTATGAACAAATCCACGTAGCAGCCGACGTGTTGGGCGATGCCGTACACTACTTGGTAGAGAACAACTCGGTGATCCTGGCTATGTTTGGAAGCGAGATCGTGGGCACCGACCTGCCCGCTGCTGTAGAACTTGAGATTACCCAAACTGAACCGGGCGTGCAGGGCGACAGAGTGTCGGGGGCCACCAAACCAGCTACATGCCAAACTGGTTTGGTTGTACAGGTGCCTTTGTTTTTGAACTCTGGAGAGCACATCAAGGTGGATACCCGCAGCGGCGAGTACATCAGCCGAGCTTAAATGGGCATAACAGATGGGTTGGTGGCCGGATCGCAGCGTCACCAAGTGCGAGAACGGGCGATGGGACTGCTCTATGAGGCCGAAACCAAAGGCATTGCCATGGCCGACTTGGTGGCATCCTTGGAGCTGTCGCTAGATGCTTATGCCTACACTTTGGTGATGGGGGCAGCTGCACAGCAACCCGAAATAGATGCTCGCCTAGAAAAGTTATCTGAGAGTTGGAGCGTTGCCCGGATGCCAGCGCTAGATAGAGCAATCCTGCGCTTGGCTAGCTACGAGCTAGCTTGCAGCAGCGATATTTCTGTGGCGGTGATCATTAACGAAGCCGTTGAGCTAGCAAAGGCTTACTCCACAAAAGCATCTTCAGGGTTTGTAAACGGGGTGTTGTCTAAAGTAGCCACCCAAGTGCGTTGATACAAGTACGCTGCAATACCCCACATAGCATCCTGAGAGGGTTATAGTAGGGAAACAACCGTGAAGCGGGTTCAGCGAGGCCCGAACGGACATGGAGGAAGCTAAGTTTGGCCGAACGCGAGCGCCGCAGAACGCCCCCGTACGGGGGCGTTTTTGTTGCCCGAACTCAGGTGATGACCCAAGCCGACATCAAGAGAGCTACTTGGCGTATGGCTCACGAGATCGTTGAACACAATCAGGGGTCTAACGACCTGGTGGTTGTAGGTTTGCAAACCGGTGGGGTGTGGTTGGCCACAGATATTGCCGCTGCCATCGGTGAGATTGCCGATACAGATACCACCCATGAAAAGCCTCCGTGTGGCACGCTAGACGTAGCTTTTCATCGCGACGACATAGGGTTGCGTCCGCTGTTGCCCCAAGCTCCTACCAAGATACCCGTACATCTAGATGGCCAAGCAGTGGTGATCGTAGACGACGTGCTCCACACAGGTCGTACCATTCGCGCCGCTTTGGATGCCCTCAACAGCTACGGCCGTCCTCGCACGGTGCAGCTTTGTGTGATGGTGGATCGTGGACACCGAGAGCTACCTATCCGTCCTGATTATGTGGGCAAGAACTTGCCCACACGTCAAGATGAGATGGTGAATGCAAGCCGCCAAGGGGTAGATATTGGTGAGGTACACAAGTGAAGCACCTCTTGAGCGTGGACGATTTGGGGGCCGAGGGGATTGAACATGTTTGCAGCCTTGCGGATCACTTTACCGAGGTGTCGCAACGTCCTATTCCTAAGGTGCCAGCGCTACGAGGTAAAACGGTGGTGATGTTGTTCTTTGAGAACTCCACCCGCACTCGACTGTCATTTGAGGTGGCTGCCAAACGGCTGTCTGCAGATGTGATGGGGTTCAGCATCGCTAGTTCATCGGTGCAAAAGGGTGAGTCTTTGCGAGACACGGTCGCCACCATCTCGGCCATGGGTGCCCACGCCATGGTGGTACGTCATCGTTCGGCAGGAGTGCCCGCTCAAGTAGCTAAGTGGTGCGATGCCAGCGTGGTTAACGCTGGTGATGGTACACACGAACATCCCACGCAGGCTTTGTTAGATTGCTATACCATCAAAGAGCGCCTCGGAACGGTGGCTGGCAAGCACATTGTGATTCTGGGCGACATCAAGCACTCTCGGGTAGCCCGTTCTGGCATCAAAGCATTTACCGCATTGGGAGCCAAGGTAACCTTGGTGGCACCTGCTACCTTGTTGCCCCCCGCAGTTGAATCATGGCCGGTGGAGGTGAGCATGGATATAGATACTGTGCTTGGGGATTGTGATGTGGTTTATGGTCTACGGGTGCAACTAGAAAGACAAGGTGAAGCGCTGCTGCCTTCTTTACGAGAGTACAGCGCGCATTGGGGGCTAACCGTTGGGCGGGCTAAGCGCTTGCCAACAGGTGCTCTGGTGATGCATCCGGGGCCTGTGAACAGGGGCGTGGAGATTGCTCCTGAGGTTTTGGATTGGCCCAACGCCACCGTTAACGAACAGGTACGCCATGGGGTGTCGGTGCGGATGGCAGTGCTGTATTTGTTGTTGCACGTAGATACGGATAAACCGGTTTTATGAGTCCGAAGTTAGCTAGCACGGTGATTAAGGGTGGCTTGGTTGTGGATCAAACCGGCCAGCGTCAAGTTGATGTGGTGGTGCAAGACGGTTACATCGTTGGAGTAGGGCCAGATCTGTCGGGTGATGAGGTGTTGGATGCCGGAGGTTGTGTGGTGTCTGCGGGGTTTGTGGATCTCCACACCCATCTGCGCCAACCCGGGCTAGAGGAGGCTGAGACCATTGAATCTGGCAGTTGGGCTGCGGTACGAGGCGGGTTTAGCGCTGTGGTGGCTATGCCCAACACGAATCCACCAATTGATTGCGCTGCGGTGGTACAAGAGGTTTTGGCGCTGGGAGCTAAAGCTCCTTGTGATGTCTACAGTTCTGGTGCCATAACCGTTGAGCGTAAAGGAGAGCAGTTGGCCCCCATGGCAGAGATGGCCGAGTTAGGAGTGCGGCTGTTTACCGATGACGGTACTGGCATTCAATCTGCCGGTTTGATGCGCCGTGCCATGGAGTATGCCTCTGGATTAGGCGTGCTTTTGGCCCAACACTGTGAGGTAACCTCTTTGGCCCAAGGTGGGCACATGCATGAAGGGGAGTGGTCTAGCCGACTGGGAATCGGCGGAGTGCCAGCGGAGGCCGAAGAGCTGATGGTAATGCGTGACATTGCTCTTTGCCGCTTAACTGGGGCACCGGTTCACTTCCAACATTTATCCACTAGGGGGTCTATTGCTATGGTGCGAGCTGCCCGACAAGGGGGACTCCCGGTGACAGCAGAAGCAGCCCCCCACCACTTCACCCTCACCGATGAAGCTTGTGCTGGCTACGATGCCACCTTTAAGGTAAACCCTCCGCTGCGTCCTTTGGATGATGTGGTTGCGGTGCGCGAGGGGCTAGGAGATGGAGCGGTTGATGCTATTGCCACCGACCATGCCCCGCACACTCCCGACTCCAAAGAACGTCCGTTTGATCAAGCACCCCCGGGCATGTTGGGCTTAGAAACCGCGCTTTCCTTAGCTTTGGGTGAGCTAAACCTACCCATAGCCCAAGTAGTGGGCTTGTTAAGCTGGCAACCCGCAGCCATTGCTGGCATCCAAGATACCCACGGCGGGCCTATTGCTGTAGGTCGCCAAGCTAATTTGTGTGTGTTTGACCCAGAAGAAACATGGACGGTGAATCCAGATACCCTGGCTAGCTTGGCTCGCAACACCCCTTATGGCGGGCGAGAGATGCGCGGCCGGGTGCGCCACACGCTGGTAGGAGGTACCGCTGTGGTTGCAGATCAGGAGATGCGATCATGATTCGTGCTGGAGCATTGGTGCTAAGCGATGGGGAGGTGTTTGAAGGCGAGATCATCGGCGCAGACCCACCCAACGGCATCGTCTCTGGCGAGGTGGTGTTCAACACCGTGCTGAGCGGTTATCAGGAGGTGATAACCGATCCTTCCTATGCAGGGCAGATCATCACCTTTACCTATCCTCACATTGGCAACTACGGGGTTACCCCGGCTGATTGCGAAAGCCGTAAGCCCTTTTGCCGAGGGGTGATCGTGCGGGATTTGGCTCGACGTAGCTCCAACTGGCGAGCTTCAAGCGATCTGGCCACCTTTTGTAGGCAAAATCAAATTACGGGGTTGGCAGGGGTAGATACTCGCCGTCTTACCAACCACATCCGCAGTGCCGGAGCCATGTGCGGGGCATTCGGTACCGCTTCAGAAACCGATTTGCGAGTGGCATCTCTTACCGAACCCGGTACTACCGGCATCGACCTTGTAGCCACAGTTACCCGCACTCAGCCAGAACATTTTGCTAGCACCAGAGCCGACAATCGCCCGCCTCATCGGGTGGTGGCGTTGGACTTAGGAATTAAGTCCACCATCGTGCATCACCTGTGTGGCATTGCCGAGGTGGAGGTTGTGCCAGCTAGCACGTCGGCCCCAGAGATTCTTGCCCGCAAGCCAGATGGCGTGTTCTTGTCTAACGGCCCGGGTGACCCCACTGCGGTGGCAGATGTGACCCACACCATCGCTAACTTGTTGGGAGAGGTGCCCATCTTTGGCATCTGTTTAGGGCATCAGCTTTTGGCTAACACATTGGGTGCTGAAATCTTCAAACTGCGGTTTGGTCATCATGGGGGCAACCATCCGGTGCGTAACCTGGCCACCGGCACCGTGGAGATCACCAGTCAGAACCACAATTTTTGCGTGGCCGACAGCGCCATAGCTGGAGCCGACATCACCCACATCAACCTCAACGATCACACCGTGGAAGGCTTGGTTTGCAAAGATATAGCAGCCTTTAGTGTTCAGTACCATCCCGAAGCCGGGCCGGGGCCACACGATTCGCGGTACCTGTTTGCCCAGTTTGATGAGCTAATGAGCCGTAACGATGCCTAAGCGGACCGACATCGAATCGGTGCTGGTGATCGGATCTGGTCCGATTGTGATAGGCCAGGCTTGCGAGTTTGATTACTCAGGCACTCAAGCTTGTCGGGTGCTGCGGCAAGAGGGCTACCGCGTGGTGCTGGTGAACTCCAACCCAGCCACCATAATGACCGACCCAGAGTTTGCCGATGCCACCTACATTGAGCCGCTCAGCTTGGAGGTGCTCACCCGGATAATTGCGCGCGAGCAACCCGATGTGTTGCTGCCCACCTTGGGAGGACAAACAGCGCTGAACTTAGCCATGGAGTTGATTGAGGCTGGCGTGGTGCAAGAACACGGCGTGGAGGTTATCGGTGCCGATAAGGATGCCATCTCCACTGCTGAGGACAGGGCCAAGTTCCGCCAAGCCATGATCGACATTGGCCTGCCCGTGCCGCCCTCGGCTACCGCACACACCTTAGATGAAGCCCTAGAAGCGATAGAACGTATTGGGCTACCGGTAATCATTCGTCCGGCCTACATCTTGGGGGGCACCGGTACCGGCATCGCCCACACCCCGGCTCAGGGTGCGGAGATGGCCGCTCGGGGTTTGGCTGCAAGCCCCATTAGCGAGATTCTGATAGAGCAATCCATTGAGGGTTGGAAAGAATACGAACTAGAGGTTATGCGCGACCGCAACGATAACTGCGTGGTGGTGTGTGCTATTGAGAACCTAGACCCCATGGGAGTGCATACCGGCGATTCCATTACCGTAGCTCCAGCGCAAACGCTGTCTGATGTGGAGTATCAGACGTTGCGAGATGCGGCGTTTGCTTGCATTCGCCGGGTTGGGGTGGAAACCGGTGGCTCTAACATCCAGTTTGCGGTACACCCTGAAACTGGCGATTACGCGGTGATAGAGATGAACCCGCGGGTGTCTCGGTCTTCTGCTTTGGCATCCAAGGCCACCGGTTTTCCCATCGCCAAGATTGCTGCTCGCTTAGCGGTGGGTTACACCTTAGATGAGATTCCCAACGACATCACCGAGAAAACTCCAGCCTGTTTTGAGCCGACGATTGACTATGTGGTTACCAAGGTGCCTCGTTGGGCCTTTGAAAAATTTGATGGGGTTGCGGGCGTGCTGAACACACAGATGCAATCGGTAGGCGAGGTGATGTCTATTGGTCGCACCTTTTGCGAATCGCTCCAAAAAGCTCTGCGGTCGCTGGAGTTGGGTCGCTTTGGATTGAACGCCGACCCTGGGGAGGCTGCTTATGATGCGCTGGGCGATGCCGAGCTTTTGGCTGCTGCGGCTGTGGCTACACCAGAGCGCATCTTTCAGCTAGAGGCGCTGTTGCGGCGGGGTTTCAGCATCGATGAGGTGGCGCAAACCACCAAAGTCGATCCATGGTTCTGCGATCAAATAGCGCAAATTGCCGAAGAGCGGGTAGCCATATCACAGACCACTATGGAGGCCATGACACCGCAGATATGGAAGCGGGCAAAACAGTTTGGATTTTCCGATGCACAACTTAGCTACCTGTGGGATATACCGGTAGCGCAAGTGCGAGCGGCTCGCTTAGCTGTAGGTGTTGTGCCCACCTATAAGACGGTAGACACCTGTGCAGCCGAGTTTGAGGCAGAAACGCCCTATCACTATTCCACTTATGAAGATGTAGGTGAGGTAACCCCCTCTGATCGGGCCAAGGTTATTATTTTGGGCTCGGGCCCTAACCGCATCGGGCAGGGTGTGGAGTTTGACTACTGCTGCGTTCATGCTGCTTTTGCGCTATCGGATGTGGGCTATGAGACCATCATGGTGAACTGCAACCCCGAGACAGTTTCTACCGATTACGACACCAGCGACCGCTTGTACTTTGAGCCCCTAACCGAAGAGGATGTGTGCAACGTAATTGATGCAGAGGTGGCTTCGTCTGTTGCCGCCGGGGTAACTGCAAGCTCACATGCGCCTGGCATTGCCGGGGTGCCTGGCATTGCTGGGGTAATTGTGTCTTTAGGTGGGCAAACCCCTCTAAAGCTAGCAAGTGCGTTGCCTGCGGGGTTGGTAGTGGGGACTAGCCCTGAGAGCATTGATATTGCCGAAGACAGAGAGCGTTGGAACGATTTGTGCGCGCAGCTAGACATTCCTCAGCCAGCAGGCGGTACTGCGGCCAACGTAACCGAGGCGCTAGCCGTGGCGGGCCGGATTGGGTATCCCGTGTTGGTGCGGCCGTCTTATGTGCTAGGTGGGCGGGCAATGCAGATTGTCTACACCGAACAAGACCTACGCACAGCCATGGCACAGATGACAGCATCTGGCACCTTAGGGCGAGAGGGTGGTTTGTCTGCAGAGCGTCCAGTGCTGATAGATCGGTTTTTGGAAGATGCCGTTGAGGTAGACGTGGATGCTATACGGGACATGGCCGGTGAGGTGCTTATTGGCGGGGTGATGGAACATGTTGAGGAGGCTGGTGTTCACTCTGGCGATAGCGCTTGCATGCTGCCGCCAGTGCGTTTACCCAAGGCCACGGTTGCCTTGTTGGAGCGCCATGTGAAGGACATTGCTGCTGCTGTGGATGTGGTGGGCTTGGTGAACGTGCAGTTTGCAGTGAAGCAACTTGGGCTTGGTGTTGCAGATCAGGTTTTTGTGATTGAGGCCAACCCGCGGGCCTCGCGCACGGTTCCGTTTGTGGCAAAGGCCACAGGCGTACCCTTAGTAAAGGTGGCTACTAGGGTAATGATGGGCTCTAGCTTGGCAGAGTTGCGCCAAGAGGGTTTGTTGGGCAAGCGGGCTGTGGGTGATCACATTGCGGTGAAAGAAGCAGTTTTGCCGTTTAGCCGATTTCCTGAGGCTGATGCCATTTTGGGGCCAGAGATGAAATCTACGGGTGAGGTGATGGGCATTGATCTACGTCCGGGGCTGGCCTTTGCCAAAAGCCAGATTGCCGCTGGGGCACCTCTGCCAGATAGGGGTACGGTTTTGATGAGCTTGGCTGATCAAGACAAGCTAGCTGGAGTTGAGATGGCGCGCGTGTTTGGAGAATTAGGGTTACAGATAGCGGCCACACCAGGCACCGCAGCAGCGCTTAGCCATCATGGGATAGCGGTTGCCACGGTGGTTGCCAAGATGGGTGAGGGCGACCCCGATGTGGTGGAGTTGATTGATAACAAACAGGTTCAACTGGTGGTGAACACACCACGCGGGCGAGGCTCTAGGGCAGATGGCGAGCACATTCGTCGTGCGGCTAGCCGTAATCGGGTGCCGTTGCTAACCACCGCTGCTGCTGGGTTGGCGGCTTGCGATGGTATGGCTGATTGGGCTCGTCATCAGCTACAGGTACGTTCACTACAGGAGTACCATCGCGGGGTGAGCAGCGATCAGCTGGCCTTGGAGTTGTAGGCATCTGCGAGTGCTGGAGTAGTTGCGCGTGAACTTATCCACCTCGGTTGGATCGGTGCGATTGCCCAACCCGGTTATGACAGCTTCTGGCACTGCTGGACATGGCCTAGAACTAGCTCGCTACTTAGATATCTCAGAGTTGGGAGCAGTGGTGGTGAAGTCTTTGGCAGCTTATGAATGGGCTGGCAATGCTGCGCCGCGGGTGCATCCAGCGGCTGCGGGGATGCTCAACAGCGTTGGGCTGCAAGGCCCTGGGCTGGCTAGATGGCTAGAGCGCGATCTGCCCAAACTGGCTGAAGCAGGGGCTAGGGTGGTGGTCTCCGTCTGGGGGCGCACGGTGCAAGACTACGCTTTAGTTTGTGATGCGTTGGGAGCTACAAACAGCCAAGCTATGAGTGCTGTGGTGGCGGTAGAGGTGAACGTATCTTGTCCGAACTTAGAGGATCGGGGGCAAATGTTCTCCCACAGTGCTACAGCTACCAAAGATGTGCTGGCATCTACGCAAGGTTGCGGGTTGGATTGTTGGGCCAAGCTGAGCGCCACCGGCAACCTTACCGAGATAGCTAGTGCAGCCATAGAGGGCGGGGCTAAGGGTTTGACCTTGATCAACACCTTGTTAGGCATGGCAATAGACACGCAAACGCGACAACCTGTATTAGGCGGTGGTGGCGGAGGATTATCGGGCGCTGCTATTGGCCCTGTGGCGCTGCGGGCAGTGTTTGATGTTTATGCAGAGATGCCCGAGGTGCCCATAGTGGGCGTTGGAGGGATTTCATCAGCACAAGATTGCCTAGCAATGCTTATGGCGGGAGCTAGCGCTGTGCAGGTAGGTACCGCCACCTTTGCCGACCCTCGTGCGCCAGCCAAGGTGTTGGCAGGGTTAGCAAGCTGGTGCGAACAACAAGGCGTTGAGACTTTAGAAGAAATTATTGGGGTGGCTCATGGGTGACCCGAGGCTAGCCATAGCCCTAGATGTGGACAATCTAGGGCTAGCTTGTGAAGTGGCAGACGTGGTGCGTCCATACATGGGGGTCGCCAAGGTAGGTTTGGAGCTCTTTACGGCTGCTGGTGCTACAGCCATCACAGCCATGCAACAGCGCAACTTAGATGTGTTTTTGGATATCAAGCTCCACGACATTCCCACCACGGTAGGCCGAGCAGCAGCCCAAGCAGGGCGCAGCGGAGTTCGCTGGCTCACCATCCATACTGCTGGGGGTGCTGAGATGCTAGAGGCCGGGGTGGACGGGCTGGCATCAGCTAGCGACACCAACGCACAGGTTTTGGGGGTAACAATCCTGACTAGCGATAAGGATCGTTCCCGTGAGTTGCTGGCACACAGGGTCGGGCTAGCACGCGATGCGGGTTGCGGGGGCATCATCTGTGGTGCATCTGACATTGCCGTTGCCAAAGAGGTTGCCCCGCGCCTAACGCTAGTTGTGCCCGGCATTCGCCTAGATGATTCAGCTCACCACGATCAGGCCACAGCAGTTACACCCCAAGCTGCTATTGCTGTAGGTGCTGACATTTTGGTGATAGGGCGGACCCTCACAGCCGGAGTGTCCGGGCTTGCGGTGGGTTCTTCGCAGCTTCGCAATGCCTTAGCCACGGTGGCCGAAAGAGCGGCCCGCATTGCTACAGACATCGGCTAGCCTTGCAAATATCAACTAACCATGCCAGAAAATTGGACATCGATAAGGTGTAATTCAACAATGTTGTTGCCAAACGAACCAAACAAACTAAATTGTACCTATGCCAGCTCCCCCTCCACTTACTGATGAACAGCGCAAGGCTGCCTTAGCCAAAGCAAGTGAAGTGCGTCGCGTGCGTGCTGAACTCAAGGCCAAGCTAAAGATGCGGACGATCACTTTGCCCGAGGTGTTTGCCATGGCCAAATCCGATGAGATCGTGGCTGGTACAAAAATATTGGCCGTGTTGGAATCTTTACCTGGTATGGGTAAGGTGCGGGCTCGCAGAATGATGGAAGAGATTGGAATCTCCGAGAGCCGGCGTATTCGAGGGCTCGGCCAACAACAGCGAACTGCCTTGCTAAAGCGTTGCGCTAGCTAACGCAGCGTGCATGCTTTGTGTTGGCTGATGTTAACCGGTAGTTGCAACCCTGTCTGCTAAACCACAAATTATTGTTTTGTCTGGCCCAGGAGGGGTTGGCAAAGGAACAATCGCTGCCGCTTTGGTGGCGGCCGATCCTTGTTTGTGGTTGAGCCGATCTTGGACTACAAGAAAGCGTCGCCCCGGTGAGCCTGCGGAAGCTTATGTGTTTGTTAGCGAGGCAGAGTTTCGCAGCAAGATTGCCGAAGATGGGTTTGTGGAATGGGCCGAGATAGCTAGCAATCTGTACGGTACCCCACAACCCGAGGCCCCCGCAGGCAAAGACGTTTTGTTAGAGATTGATGTACAGGGTGCAGCACAAGTTCGCAAGAACCACCCGGAGGCGCTTTGCATTTTCGTGGAAGCGCCATCGGATGAAGAACACGAAGCACGCTTGCGTGGGCGAGGCGACCCAGAGAGCCACATTGCCAAAAGATTGGCTTTAGCGCACTCAGAACGAATTGGTGCCACCGAGTTGGGTGCCATCAGGGTGGTAAACGACACCTTAGCCGACACCGTTAGTGAAATTGCCAAAATCTTGCAACGCTCTCGTACAGGCTAAGCAGGGTTTGTTGCAGGCCAACCAACGAGTGTTTGATGTTGCTAACTAAAGATTGATATGGATTGCAGTAAAACGCAAGGTAGCCTAGAAAGCTGTGGCCAGACCTTCTAGTTCTCGTAAAGTAGCGCGTGCAGCCTCAGTGGGTGGCGATTCTACCCAGCGTCGCTGGGTAGGTTTTCCTCTTGTGGTGGCGCTGATAATAATCGCAGGCACCGGCGTGGTGGCTTATGCATGGCAGCAGCGAGAGGCTGAATCCCGCCCTAGCCTGAGCGACCACTGGCACTCTGCTTACACCGTGTGGGATTGCACCGATGCCGACGGCGAAGAAGGCGGGCACCAGCCTATCTTTGAGGGGCGCCGCAACTCCCAAGGCTACCCTTACGATCCTGATGGTATTCACTCGCACTCTGACGGGATTATTCATATTCACCCGTTTACGGCTAATGCCGCTGGCGAAGATGCCACCATGTCCAAGTTCTTTGAATCCATGTTTGTAACGATGGATCAAAACGGCATTACTGCGAGTGAGTTTGGTGTGATAAGCGCCGTAGGTGCCGAGTGCGATGGCGAACCCGCAGTTATGCAGATAGTTCGCTGGTCTAATGCAATTACCGCGGTGGCTAGTGAGCCCGATGAGCGTATCTATGAAGATTTCGGCGATGTGCATTTCCAAAAAGACGGTGAAGCCTTCACCATTGCGTTGGCGCCGCGCGATGCTGAGGTACCACTGCCCCTAACTGTTGGGGATCTGTTAGCGGTTTCACCAGCTTTGGTGGAAGATTTAAGCCAACCCGAAGGCCCGGTGGAGTTTGATACCGACCTAGATCCAGAAGCGCCCGCCGTCAGGTTGGAAGAAGACGGCTAAGCCTTGACTCCAACTGAGCCATCTAGCTCAGCATAGATTCTGGCCTAGCGCAGATGCTCAAAATATGGATGCGGTAGTTCTTGTGGGTGGCTTCGGCACCCGATTACGTCCCCTCACGCTGCACAGACCCAAACAGATGCTGCCTGTTCTAGACCGGCCCATGATCGAACACGTTGTAGGCCAGCTAAGCACCCAAGGCGTTACTCGGGCCGTGTTGTCTTTGGGTTACCGCCCCGATGCATTTTATGAAGCCTATCCGCAGGGTCGTTGTGGCGGGATAGATGTGGCGTATGCCGTAGAACCAGAGCCGCTAGATACCGCTGGGGCTATTGCCTTTGCGGTTCGGGAAGCTGATGTGGATGCTACCTTTGTGGCCGTGAACGGTGATGTGATTCACCGGTTTGGGGTGGCTGATTTGTTGGCTCTACATCACAGGCGCGATGCCATTGCAACGATTGGTCTAGCTCCAGTAGCAGACCCTTCGCGGTTTGGCGTGGTGGTGTGCGACCAGCTTGGCAGGGTAACCGACTTTGTGGAAAAACCTGCTGCCAGCAAAGCCCCTAGCAACCAAATCAGCGTGGGGATATATGTACTAGAGCCCCAAGCACTGGAGTCGGTGCCTGTAGGGGGGCGGGCTTCTATTGAGCGGGAGGTGTTCCCGAAATTGGTGGAACAAGGTTCTATGTACGGGCTGGCGCGCGATGATTTCTGGATGGATGCGGGCACTCCCGAAACGTACTTGGATGTACAACTAGCTTTGGCGGGAGGCGAGTGGGTACACCCCAGTGCCGATGTATCACCCGGAGCATCTATAGAAGGCTCCATTGTGATGCAGTATGCAAAAATAGCTGCTGGTACCCGTTTGGTGGGCGCGGCTGTTTTGCCGGGAGCGCAGGTGGGCCCGGGCGCAGTGCTGGATCGTTGCATCGTTGGTTTTGGGGCAAAAATTGGCGCTGAAGCTCGCTTATCTGCGCTTGCGGTGGTGGGCGACGCAGCTGTGGTGCCACCTAAAGAGGTGTTGGTGGGCCAGACATGGCCTTAGCGAAACAGGTCTTGTGTAGCTGAGCGGATTAAGTCTGCGGTAATGCTGCCTGCGCCAAACCACTCAGCATCCACACCGCGCACGATTGCAACAGGGATGTTCTCGGCCTTACCCATCACCAATTCTGCGGCTGCGGCCAATTCATCTACGATAGCCACTTCAGTAACTTGCAGCTCTCGCCCGACAGCATCCGTGCTGCCACGCAGGTCGAGAATCGGCTTAATCCCTGCAGAACCGATGGCCACATCTGTTACGCCTCTGCGCCAGGGACGCCCAAAGGTATCGGAGACAATCACTGCCACATCTACTCCAGCTTGTCGCCTTATGCCGCTACGGATGCGCCTAGCGGAGCGGTCGGGGTTTGTGGGTAAGAGTGCAGCTTGATTGGGGTTTAGGTTGGAACGGTCTACCCCAGCGTTAGCGCAAACAAATCCGTGTTTGGTTTCGCTGATCACCAAATCGCCCCGGCGGCGCAGTACCCGAACCGACTCTTGCTCCACAATGGGCTTATGTGAAAGCGGGTCTTGCGGGTCTACTTCTACCAGAGCATTTTCGGCTTTTGAGACGATCTTCTGAGTCACCACAACCACATCGTTTGTTACAGGTGTTGTTGCTGCCAAAATCAATGCGGCAATGTTGTCGCCAACTTGCACTTCGCCAAGGCCATGTACGGGCAAAACTTCTAGCTTCATACAGCCTACAAAAAACGGTTACGTGTCTGCTTTGCGAACTCGGCTCTATGTGCTGTGTGAAGCATTTAGCACAACCTGAGCTAGTGCGGTGGCTTTGTCTATGTTGTCCATGATGGTGGGTGCCACCACACAAGCTAAACCAGCATCTTGCACCGCTGGAGCTAGATGAGCGTCGACCTCGTCTATAACCAGCGTGCTAGCAACTTGTGCATACAGCTTGGCAACCCCTACCACAGAGCACTCGTGGCCCAGTTCGCGCAGCAGCCGGTCGGCAGGGCCTTTGAGCGCTTTACCTCCCACGATGGGCGAAACCGCAACCACTTTGTGGCGCTGGCGTATTAGCGCTGGACGCACTTTGGGTACGGCTAGCAGTGGTGCTATAGAAACGATGGGGTTGGAAGGAGCGATCACTATGATATTGGCATTATCTAGCGCTCCTAGAAGCCCTGGGCACGGTGTGGCTCCTTGGGCACCTGCTACACGAACGTTGGTGGCAGCTACATTATGGCGGCGACGCACGAAGTAGTCCTGAAAATCAATCTCACCTTCATCTGGCGTGGTGATCTTGGTTTGAATGGGATCGTTGGTGACAGGGATTACCTGCAACTCTAGGCCCCAACTAGCCGCAATCTCCGCCGTTACGGTTGCTAGGTTTGCGCCTTGGGTAAGTCTCTGGGTGCGATACAAGTGAGTAGCTAGATCTCGATCTCCCAAACGAAACCATGTGATGCCATCGTAGCGCTCTAGCGCATCCATAGCGTTCCAAGTTTCGTTGGCCAATCCCCAACCGGTTTGAGGGTTTACCGCGCCAGCTAGGGTATAAACAACGGTGTCGATGTCGGGGCTTATGTGCAGCCCGTGAAGCTGAGTGTCATCGGCGGTGTTCACAATAGCCAGCACATCTTTTGGCCGCTGGGCTCGCACCATGCCGCTCAGCAGCTTGGCTGCACCCACACCTCCGCAGAGCACGCAAACTTTGGCTGCGAATTCGGGCATTGGTTGAGGTGCAGCTTTGGCGGTCAAGATAAGCCCTTTAGCTTTCCCTGCAACAACTCTAAATCGGCATCTACCATCATAGACACAAGGTCTGCAAAGCTCACTTCGGTGTGCCAGTCCAATATCTTTTTAGCTTTTTTTGGATCGCCAACTAAAAGGTCTACCTCGGCGGGGCGAAAGAAAGCCTTGTCTATTTGCACATAATCTTTGTAGTTCATGTTGAGGTGCCCAAAGGCTAATTCACAGAACTCCCGCACTGAGTGGGTCTCGCCGGTGCAAACCACATAATCATCGGGTTCGTCTTGTTGTAGCATCAGCCACATAGCCTTCACATAGTCGCCCGCAAAACCCCAGTCTCGCATGGAATCCAAATTGCCCAAGCGCAGCGTATCTTGTCGACCGAGGTAGATGGATGCTACTCCATGGGTGATCTTACGCGTGACGAACTCTAAGCCGCGGCGCGGGGATTCATGGTTAAACAAGATGCCCGAACTGGCGTGCAGGTTGTAGCTCTCCCTGTAGTTCACGGTGATCCAATGCCCATACACCTTGGCCACCCCATACGGGCTGCGAGGGTGAAACGGCGTGGTTTCGCACTGAGGCACCTCGCGTACCTTGCCAAACATCTCGCTGCTAGAGGCTTGGTAGAAACGAATAGCTGGATCCACAATGCGAATGGCATCTAGCAGCCTGGTGACACCTAAAGCGGTGGTTTCACCTGTGAGCACCGGTTGTCCAAAAGATGTTTGCACGAAGGACTGTGCTGCAAGGTTGTACACCTCGGTGGGGCGGTGCTGTCCGAGGGCTTCAATGAGGGATGCTTCGTCTAGAAGATCGCCGCTAACGATGGTTACTTTGTCTTGTAGATGGGCGATGCGCTCAAAGCTAACCATGCTGGAGCGGCGGACTAGCCCTACAACTTCGTAGCCTTGGCTTAGCAGAAACTCGGCGAGATAGGAACCATCTTGGCCGGTGATGCCGGTGATTAGTGCTCGTGGTTTGGTCATAGCTATCAACTAGTTTGCTCGCTGAGGCGCTTGCGGGCATCACCGAGAACGTCGCTTAGAGTTTGAGCCAAGCTGATTTCGGGTGTCCAACCGGTGCAAGCGTGCAGCTTGGAGTTGTCACCTTGCAGCACCGGCACCTCTGTTGGTCGCAGCAGGCTCTGATCTAGGTGCAAGGTCATCTGAGTTGTGGTAAGGCTTAGCAGCATCTGAGCAACCTCGGTTACAGCTACGGCGTTGCCCGAACACACGTTGTATGCCTCACCTGCTACACCGTGTTGGATGAGCAATCGATAGGCCCGCACCACATCGCGCACATCGGTGAAATCTCGGCGAGCCGATAAGTTGCCCACCGGCACGGTGGATTCGCCGTTGAGTTCGTTTCGGGCTATGCGAATGGCCAGCGCTGCAGCCAAGAAGTGTTCGCTTTGGCCGGGGCCTAAATGGTTGAAGGCACGGGCCCGAACTATCGGTAGTTGGTTACCCAAAAACCACTGTAAGCACAACATTTCTGCGGCTGCTTTGCTGGCTGCATACGGGTTGACCGGACGTAATGGCACAGATTCGGTTATGGGCAGATCTTGGGGGCTGACCACGCCATAAATGTCGCTGCTGCTCACCGCTAGTACTTTATGGACTTGAGCAGCGTGGCAGGCTTCAAGAAGGTTCAGGGTGCCTGTTGCATTGGTTTGAAAGGTGCCTACAGGGTCTGTCCAAGACGCTGCTACATTGCTCTGTCCTGCTAGGTGGTAAACCACTTCAGGCTGAGCTGAAGATATGTATGCGGCAATGGCAGTTGCATCTTCAAGGCAGGGGCTGTCGATAACCCTGTCCATCTCAATTACATGATCCCCGCAACCTTGCAGATGAGCCACAAGATGTTTGCCCACAAAGCCCCGAGCGCCGGTTACCAATGCCCGCATGATGGTTCAATTCTGCCTTGTTTGGTTCAAGATGTGGGCGATTGCACAAGTAAGGGTGCTGTTACAAGCAGGGTTGTTGGTACAAGTTAGGGGGTTAGTATTCATAGTGAGCTTCACGGGTTCCAAGTATGTCAGGTATCGAGCGGGTACGGTTGTTTGGTGGTCAACAGTGAACAAGATCCGTTGGTAGAGGCCATCAGAGACGTTATATACACAGCAGTGGGGGTGGGCTTGTTGTTGCTAGAACGAGCCCGCACCGCGCAGCGCGATATCACAGAACAGATACCTGAGGATTTGCGCGATAGTTGGGCACAACTCAAAGAACAGTTACCCGAAGATGTGCGCCATGTGTTGGGCGACTCTGCTGGGGGGCTACCCGCCTCATTGTTGAAGGTGCTGAGCGATGTTGTGGATCAGGCACCGGCCATTGCCGATGCTCTGCGCGAGTTTGTGCTGCGCCACGACAAACGGTGATGAGTACCATGTTGAATCCGCGCGCCGATCATGTGCCTAGCGTGCATGTGGTGCTAGTGAGCCACAATCCCGGGCTTTGGTTTGAAGAGGTCTTGGAATCCATCGCAGCACAAGACCTGCTACCCAGCGCCGTTACCGTGGTGGACGCTGGCAGCGAATCTGACCCCACCGAAAGGGTGCAGCGGGTGTTGCCACAAGCCGATGTGTGCTTGTTAGAGCAAAACATGGGGTTCGGCCCAGCCATCAACGAGGCCGTCTTGGGAAATGCGCCAAGCTCTGATTTTTATGTGTTCTGCCACGATGATGTTGCCTTAGCGCCTAATGCGTTGCGCCTTTTGGCTAGTGAAGCAGTTGCAGCAGAAGTTGGCGTGGTTGGCCCGAAGTATGTGGAGTGGGATGAGCCTTCTCGCATTCGCAACTTGGGTTTGTTGGTGGACAGAACCGGCGCTGTGGTGTTCTCAGTAGAACCGGGGGAGTACGACCAACAACAACACGATCAGGTACAGGACACATTTGCTGTGCCCGGAGGCTGCGTGTTGGTGCGTAGCGATTTATTTCACGCAGCCGAGGGCTTCGACTCGGCCATGTCTTTGTGCTACGAACACATCGACTTATGCTGGCGGCTGAGGACAATGGGAGCTCGGGTGATGGTAGCCCCAGAGGTTGTGGTGAGACACCGCCAAGGTTTACGGGAGCGGTTGAGCGCCCAACAAATAGACCGGCTGCACCAACGACACCAACTGCGTACTATATGTTCGGTTTATCGTTTGTGGTACTTGGTAGTACTTATTCCTCAAGTTGTTCTGTTGGGGCTTACAGAGTGTGTACTGGCGTTATGTGGTGGTCGCTTTGGGAAGGCCCGCAACATCGCTGCCGGGTGGTTCCACAATCTTCGGAGAGCAGGGGGCATATATAAAAAGCGTCAGCTAGTTGAGCGCAATCGCAAGATTAGCGATGCTCAGGTTCGTGCCGCACAGGTACCCTGGCTAAACGCTGTAGCCACCTTCTTGAGCGACAATCGACCCGGAGGCATTCACAGTTGGGTAACAAGATTTGGCCGTTCGCAGGTAGCGGCATTGACAACGCTAGTCACCTTATTGTTTGTTGGGCTTAGCACTCGCAACTTGTTTAGCGAGGGCATAGCTTCGGTGGGAGGATTAGCTGAGTTTGGATCCACCACAGAACTATTGGAAGGTTTGTTGAGCCGGGATCGCCCGGTAGGGCTCGGTCAGGAAGGTTTCGCTCCCACAGGGATAGGCGTGTTGACCGTTTTGAGTTGGCTCTTTTTTGGTCAGACTGCGCTGCTACGTACGGTGTTGATAGTGGCCATGATGCCGCTTGGCGCATTGGGAATGTGGCGGGTTGTGCGACCCTTTGGTTCTAATGGGGTGCAAGCCGTGGCATTGGCCGTGTACATGGCTAACCCTGTGCCTTACAACGCTCTATCTAACGGCTCATGGGGTGGGTTGTTGTTTTACGGGGCAGCGCCATGGTTGTTAGCTGCATTGACAGCGCCTAAGCCTCAACTAGCTCAGCCTCAGCTTGCCCTGTCTAACCAAGGTAAGTCTCAACTGTTACGACCGGTTTTGAGCTTTGGCGTGATCTTGGGTTTGTTGGTGGCCTTAGTTGCAGACGTTGCGATTGGGGTGGGTTTGTTGGTACTCGGTTTGCTTTTGGGCTCGGTGTTGGCAGGTGTAGTTAAACCCACAGGGCGAATGTTGTTAGTTGCCTTGTGTGGCACAGCTATAGCTGTGGCACTAAACCTGCCATGGCTTTTAAACGGTGTGCCACCACTGTTAACACAAAGCACCGCAGGGGGATGGGGGTACTCTTGGGCTGAGTTCTTGCGTTTTGATACGGGGCCGTTTGGTGGCGACCGTTTGGGGTGGGCATTGCCGGTTGCAGCTACCTTGCCCTTAGTGCTAGCTCAAGCATCACGGCTGACATGGGCAGTGCGCGGCTGGACGCTATATCTGGGTACAGCGGCGGTTGCTTTGATAGCAGAACATGAATGGCTAGCAATACCGCTTCCCCGCCCAGAGGTGATTCAGGTGCCGGGGGCGGTGGGCTTGGCCTTAGCAGTTGCTATGGGTTTAGCAGCCTTTCAGGTGGATTTACCACAAGCCCGTTTTGGATGGAGACAGCTTGTGCCGCTGTCGGCCGTAGCCGCACTATGCGTGGCTATGTTGCCAGCGGTAGCGATGGTATCAGCAGGAACTTGGAACGCCACAGAAGATGACTACTCGCAGGTGTATCCCTTCAACAACGAAGCTGCCGGTGATACCCATAGCACTTTTGCAACAGGCCAACGGGTACTGTGGGTGGGGCATCGGGATTTGTTGCCGCTAGGTGGATGGCAGTTGGAAGATGGCTTGTGGTTTGCGATATCGCAAAGCAGTGAGTTTCCCACGGTAGCGCAAAGATGGGCAGGGCCGCTTGATGCTGCCAACATGCAGGTTCGCGAAGCTTTGTTGACAGCGCCGTTTAGCGGTACCAAGCGTTTGGGTGCAGTTTTGGCACGCTTTGACATCGGCACCGTTTTAGTTGCCGAGCGATTAGCACCCGCACCGTTTGGTGATCTTTCCCGTCGTGCTCCAGAGTGGCTTATTACCACGCTAGATGGGCAACTAGACCTAGTGCAGATCAACATCACATCGGGCACCACCACCTATGCAAACACCACATATATGGACTCTGCTCGTGGAACCAGATAACTCAACTAGACAGCCCCAGTCAACAGGCCAAAAAGAAGCCAACCACAGAGTTGCGCGAACCCCGCTTGTGGTTGTAGCGCTGCTTGCGATAGTAAGCCTGGCTGTTGCTGAGCAGATGACCAACCAAACTGTGGTGCGCGACACGCTTTTACACCAAGAACTAATCAGCGCTGCGCCCGGGTCAGATGCTAGTGCTGGGGTTTGGTACTGCTCAGAAGGTACATCGTTGCCGGGAGAGTTTGCTGAGCATTCGGTAGTAATAGCCAATCCCTCGGCGCAGGACATCAACGCCATGGTGACGGTGTTCGCATCTACTAGCACAGAACCGAAACCGGTGTCGCTACAGGTGTCGGCCCGGTCTCAGGCTTCGCTTCACTTGAGTGAGGTTGTTGCGGCTCAGTTCACGGCGGCGCTGGTTGAAGTTAGCTCCGGTATAGCTGTGGTAACCCAGCGAGTACAGGGGCCTACTGGCTTTGATGTGGTGCCATGTGCCACCCGTTCCTCGCAAACTTGGCACTTTCCCACAGGATCAACTCGCCGAGATGCCCGGCTGCTGTTCAGCTTGTTTAATCCTTTCCCAACCAGAGCAGTTGCAGAGTTTAGCTTCATTACCGATGATGGCCCCCGCGAGCCTCGGGCACTTAGGGGCGTATTGGTTCCCGCTCGTTCTTTGGTTGTAGTAGATGTAACCGCTGAGGTGCCTCGCTTTGAGTCGCTAGCAACAACCATCAACGTGCTAGCAGGACGATTAGTAGCCGGTCGTATGCAAGTGTTTGACGGCAGCGATGGCTTGGAAGGGCTTATCGCGGGGCCCGGAATACCTCAGGCGCATGCTCAATGGCTGTTTCCAAACGGCCCAGCTGCTGTGGGCATCGTTGAGCACTTAATGTTGTATAACCCCACCCAACAAGCAGCACAGATGGATATCACAATTCATACCGATGCGATAAGCAACGCTAACTTGCATCCGCCGTTTGAAGTGGTAGTGCCACCACAACAGCGGGTAACCGTGGTATTTGATGCCCTGGGTAACTTTCCGGTGCCAGCTGCGCCGTTTGTGTATAGCGCCGCATCGCTAATCCCCAAAGACAGTGGCTTTTGGGTAGAGGTGTTCGCCTACAACGGGGTACCTATTGCAGCAGAAAGGGTTGGGGCTGCAGCAGCTTTGGCTTCACCAGCAGGTGTGGCCTTAGATGCTGGAGTGGTGGCGCGGGCCTATCGACACCTGATAGCTGCCAATGAATCCGCTGGCGTAGAGGTGGGCTTGGTGGTGGTTAACCCGTCCGCTGAATCCATCGCACGTATTTCGGTGGCAACCCTAACAGATGGAGAAGTTACGCCGATAGAGGAATTAACAACTCAAGAGGTGGCACCGTTAGGTAGGATCGTGGTGCCCATAAACGAGTTGGTTGAGGATTCGGCTTTTGCTGTAATCGTGGATTCTAGTTTGCCTGTTGTGGTGACTAAATCCTTGTTGGCGTTTGACAGAACCGGGTTGTCATCTGCTGCGGCAGTGCCTTACAACCCGTTACCGTTGTAGCCTTGAGGGGTTGTGCGACAAGCAGTCCGGCTTCGGGCCGCAGTAACCCTGTTGGGACGCTTCCCAGCTCTAGCAGGGGTGGATTTAGATATTGACCCCGGTGAGGTGGTTGTAGTTAAGGGGCAAAATGGGGCGGGCAAAACTACTTTGTTGAGGCTCTGTGCGGGCTTGTGCTCGCTAGCCTCGGGCAGCGGGGAGATTTTGGGACATGACTTATCCACTCAGCGGCGCCAAGTTCGCCAGAGGGTAGCTCTTATGGGTCATACAACCGGCTTGTATGATGATTTAACGGTGGCTGAAAACGTGGCGTTTTGGGGTGGTGCAGTGGGGGCGACATCTCAGGAAATGCACAGTGCATTAGAAACATTGGAGCTGAGCGGACGTTTGGTTAACCTACGAGCTGGCAACCTGTCATCTGGTCAGCGACGCCGTGCGAGCTTTGCCACATTGCTGGTACGCCGTCCAGAGTTGTGGCTGTTAGACGAACCCCATGCCGGGCTAGACCACCGGTCGCGCAACATCGTAAACAACCTGGTGCAAAGCGCCGCTCAAGCTGGTGCTACCGTGATGATGGCATCGCACGAGTTGGAGTGTATGCAAACTTTGCAACCCCGGGTGGTGTCGTTAGCCGGGGGTATGCTCACCACACAGCCTGCTGGAATACAACCTGCTGGAATACAGCCTGCTGGCATACAGCCTGTAACAACACAGCCTGTAACCGTACAGCCTATACCCACCCATCCCACAAAAGAGGCAGGTACACATGTTGCGTGAGATGCGCTTGGTGGCCCTCAAAGATCTGCGTATTGAAACGCGTGTGCGGGTTGGTATCACTCAGATTTTGCCGTTTGCGCTTGCAGTGCTGGTGCTGTTTGCATTTGCGTTGGATACAGATCAACAAGCCCTGCGAACCTACGCCCCAGGGTTGTTTTGGGTAACGGTGCTGTTGGCGGCACTCTTGGCTATCGGGCGATCTTTTGCTGTTGATTTGGCCGATGGCATAACGGATCGCTTGCTCCTGTCTGGGATAGAACCCCAAGCTGCGTTTTTTGGTAAGGCAGCAGCCATTGCTATTCAGCTTGTGGTGCTAGAGGTGCTTTTGGGTTTTGGCGTGGTGTTGTTGTTTGATGTCACTGTGTATAGATACGGGCTTTTGGTGAGTGCGGGATTAGTAGCTGCGTTGGGGTTAGCAGCAGCAGGAACGCTCTATGGAGCATTGGTGGCTGGTTTAGGCGTAAGGGAATCCCTCTTGCCGCTGTTGGTGCTGCCGGTTACAGCACCTGTGCTAATCGGCGCAACAAGAGCTTTTCAAGATGCGTTTGGAGTGGCTGGGGCCCAAGGCTGGGCATGGTTGGGCCTGCTGGTGGGTTTCGCGGCAATCTACGGAGTGTTTGGTGCGCTGAGCTATGGCATCTTGTTGGAGGAAGCGTGAGCCTTACAACCGTATTGTCTCGCCAAAACGCGACACAGGATACACAAAGCATCTCTTCTTCGGCCACCAAAGCATTGGGTTGGGCAGCCCTTGTAGGGTTCGCGATTCTGGTTGTGTTGGCTTTTGCGTGGGTACCTGCAGACACCCGTATCACAGATCAAGGTGATGTGGTAGGCCAGTTTGATGCGGTCCGGTTGATGTTTGTGCATGTGCCTTCAGCAATACTGGCCTACACCGGTTTTGGGATTACTTTTTTGGCTAGCTTAGGGTATTTGCGATGGCGCACAGACTGGTGGGACATCATGGCTGCATCCGCGGCTGAGATTGGGGTGATATTTGGGGTGCTCACTTTGGTGACCGGCTCTATTTGGGGTCGACCAACATGGCAAACTTGGTGGGAATGGGGCGATGTTCGCCTTGTGACAACGTTGGTAATGGTGTTGGTGTTCATTGGGTATCTAGCAGTGCGACGCATTCCCGCCAACGCAGCGGTCAAAGCTCGCCGCTCTGTGGTGATTGCTCTGGTAGGAGCGGCAAACATAGTCATAGTGAACCGCTCAGTGGATTGGTGGGAGAACCGTACGCTACATCAGCAATCCACGTTGTTAGCGCGCAAGATCCGTGACGAAACTTTGTTTACCTTAACCTTTGCCTTTGTGGTGGGCGCAACGCTGTTCGGCTGGTTGTTACTGCATCGCTTTCGGGTGGGTTATCTAGAGCGTCAAATTACAGAACAAGAGGTACAAAAGGCCATAGCAGAGCGTCAAGCCGAATCAGCAGCACACGACACCGGCTCGCTCACACAGGCATCTAACCCCACAGGCCAAATTCAGCCACAAAGCAAAACATCGCCATGACGCACTTGGGTTATCTGATTGCCGGTTGGAGCGTGACCGTGCTAGCTGTAGTGGGCTATGCCTGGTGGGTGCTGGCGCGTTTGCGCTCGCTTGGCCGCCGGGTGCCAGCTAATCGTCAGCGTTGGATGATGCCCGATGACCTAACAGATGATGGCAATGAACACACAGAGTTAAGCGAGCAGCCGTGAGCGAGGTGGCTACAGATGAGGGTGCAGAGGAGATTTCAGGCTCATTAGATCTCAGCCCACGAGCCCCTAGGGTTGCCCGAAGTGGTTGGCGGCGTTGGGCCCCAGCTTTGGTGGTTGCTCTGGTGATGGTGATGATTGGATTTGTGTTGTGGCGTGCGCTGGCTGATGCCACGTTAGTGTTCCGTGAGGTGGACGATGCGGTAGAACGCCGCTTGGAGTTAGGCGATGACCGCTTCCGCATGATTGGTTCTCCGGTAAGCGGATCTATCCAAGAGATACACCTCACCGATGGTCGGCCCGCTGTAGCGTTTGCGGTGGTTATAGACGATGTAGTAGCCGATGTGGTTCACACAGGGGGAGTGTCGGATCAGTTCCAACCCGAGGTGCCGGTTGTTATTGACGGTCGCTGGGTGCAAAGCAATGAGTTTGGGAACATAGCCCAAGACGGCTGGTACTTTGCAAGCGACCGCATGCTGGTCAAACACGATAACGATTATCGGGTAAACAACACCGAACGCATAAACGAGGCTGAAGAGCGCGGGCAATACCAATGAACATAACCCTCGGGGTGTTGGGCATTGCGGTGGCCATGGCTTCTGCGGCTGTTGGGGTGTTCATGGTGATTGCTAGACGCACCGCGCGGGTACAACTTTGCGCTTGGCTTGTACTAGGCGGGGCTACGTTATCAGTTTTCGCCATGGAACGGGCTCTCATTACACGCGATTTTTCGGTGTCGTATGTGGCTGAAAACGGCAGCCATGCCACGCCAGCGTTGTTCAACGTAGCTACCTTGTGGGCCGCCCTAGAGGGTTCTATCTTGCTTTGGGCCTTCATCTTGGCTGGCTATTTGGTGTTGGTAGCGGTGAAGTTCCGCCGCCAGATGCACGACCCGTTAGTGGGCTGGGCGATGGGGGTGCTCTTTTGTGTGTGCTGTTTCTTTTTTGTCTTGATGTTTAACTGGCCAAACTTAGATCTAGCTCAACCCTTTCGCCGAGTAGATGTGCCAGCAGGCTTTGAAGGCCCCGGGCCAAATCCCTTGTTGCAGAACCATTGGCTCATGGCCGTACACCCGCCAATGCTGTACTTGGGTTATGTTGGGTTTACCGTACCGTTTGCTTTTGCTGTAGCTGCTTTGGCTACCGGACGGTTGGGCGAAGGTTGGCTGTTAGAAACCCGCCGATGGACATTGTTTGCTTGGGCTTTTTTAACCGCAGGGATCATCTTGGGAGCGTGGTGGTCTTGGGATGTTTTGGGCTGGGGTGGGTATTGGGGCTGGGATCCGGTGGAGAACGCCTCTTTGTTGCCGTGGCTCACTGGCACCGCCTATTTGCATTCGGTGATGGTACAAGAACGTCGCGGCATGCTGCGGGTGTGGAACCTGTCTTTGGTGTGCGCTACCTTTTCGCTCACCATATTGGGCACCTTTTTGACCCGCTCAGGGCTAGTTGACTCGGTGCATGCTTTTTCAGCAGACGCAGTAGGCCCAGCTTTGTTGGTGTTCTTTGCATTGGTGGTGGTGGTTACGGTGGGGCTCATTGCATGGCGGGGCGATCAGCTGCGCTCGGTTGGTCAGATTGATTCTGCGTTGTCACGCGAAGCTTCGTTTTTGGCTAACAACCTTTTGTTCGGGGTGTTTGCTTTTGTGGTGTTGCTAGGCACGGTGTTTCCGCTGATTGTGGAGGCCGTAGACGGCAACCGCATCAGCGTAGGTACCCCTTTTTTTGACCGCATGACCATGCCTGTAGGGTTGTTGTTGTTGTTTTTGATGGCCGTGGCCCCAGTGCTGCCGTGGCGCAAAACCACCACCGAAAAGCTAGCGGAGCGGCTGATGTGGCCAGGCTGGGCAGCAGCAGCAGCACTGTTGATAGCGCTTTTGATGGGGGCCAGAGGTTTGGCCCCGTTGTTGGCGTTTATGTTGGCGGGCTTTGCGGGGGCGGCGGCGCTGCGTCAGTTAGCACTGGCAGCGCGCCGCCAAGGTTGGCGAGGCTTGGTGGGTCGGACAAACGGTGGCATGGTGGTTCACTTGGGTGTGGTGGTGGTTGCTGTGGCCTTAGCAGCTAGTAACAGCTATCTGCACCGCAGCGAGTTCAGCGTGGCCCCCGGAGAGGTGGCCTATGCAAATGGCCACGAGATCGCTTATGTGGGCACCCAAAACAGGGTCTTTGACAATAAGATCACCACCGAAGCATTGGTGCTAGTAGATGGCGAGGCGGTACGGCCGGGGGTTAGTCGTTTCAACAACGGCGCTGTGGTGCGTACTCCCGGCACCAAATCCTCACCGATAAGAGACATCCAAGTGGCTGTTTTGGACTTGCCTGAAACCCCCGGCGAGCCTGTCGGGTTGCGTGTAACGGTGCAGCCTTTAACTCTTTGGTTGTGGATTGGCGGGGCGATCATGTTGGTTGGTGCGGTGTTGTCGGTGTTTCCTGGCAGACGGCGCGCTCCCACGCAGCCTGTGTCTGCGGCGCTGCCGGGCATCCCCCTGCGCAACAGCTCTGGGGATGCAGTTACACGCTTAGACACATCGGACACATCGGACACATCGGTTCCTAACCCCAAAGTTCCCAACTCTCAGATAAAGGTTGGTTGAGCAGGTGTCGTCACCCACTCAACAGCCTCAAACACCCCAGCCAACAGGCTCCGATCTAGCCACCCAACCACCCACCAAGCCACCGCGCGTGCGAACGGTTCGTTGGGTGGTGCTGACAATAGGTGTGTTGGCAGTAGCCCTTGTGGTGGTGTTTGCGGTTTCTGAGCGCGAACAGAGGGTGTCACCGCTACCCGATTTTGCGCCCGAGTTTGCTGGTACCACCCTTGATGGTTCTGGCTTTGATATGAACGCGCAACGAGGCCGTTGGGTGGTGGTGAACTTTTTTTCTACTTGGTGCGCGGAGTGCGTAGTAGAACATCTGGAACTAGTGGCCTTTCACCAGCGCTACCGCAACAACCCCAACATTCGCCTAGTGAGCGTTGTGTTTCAAGATGATACCGAAGCCATTGCCCGGTTTTTTGCTGAACGCGGTGGCGACTGGCCAGTTGTGGTGTCCAACACCAGTGGTGCTGCCATTGGTTTTGGGGTTACCGCCGTTCCCGAAACATACCTAGTAGACCCCGGCGGTGGTGTGGTTGCACGCTTTGTGGGCGGGGTCACCTTAGCTGCAATGCAAGAACAGCTAGCTCTTGCAGGGGCAGTGTGATGAAGCCTTTTTTGTCTTGGCTTTTGGTGTTGGTTGCGGTGCTCACCATGTTGGTTTTCGGCACGCTCGACAGCCAAGACGCTCGCAACAACGCCGAACGAGCCCAAGATATCGGCGAAACCATTGCTTGTCCGCTTTGTGTGGGGCAGTCGGTGGTGCAGTCGGATGTGGCCATCGCCCGTGAGATTAGGGCTGAGATTGGCAATCTGGTTGTGACGGGCTACAGCGATGATGAGATCCGAGCCCGGTTTGCTGCTCGCTACGGCCAATGGGTGATTCTCACGCCCTCCACTTCAGGGTTGGGTGGGTTGGTATGGGTCATTCCAGTGGTGGGCCTAGTGGTTGGCGCGGGGCTGCTGTTGGTTACCTTAGGCAGATGGCGACGCTCCTCTGTGGACAACACAGAGGTGAGTGAGGCCGAGCGTAACCTCGTGCAAGCTGCCCGCAAACAGAGGCGGCACAACCGCAGCGCTGGCTCTTTTGAACCCACACCCGATGAGCCATGAGCAACTCAGATGAGCGGGATTTTTGGCTCTCCTCGCTAGACGACCTAGACGAAGAGCTAGCGGCCGGCGATCTTTCTCCGCAAGACCATGAGGTGCTAACCCGCACTTACACCCGTCAAGCTGCCCAAGCCCTACGCAGCCATGAGCCCGGTACAGATGAGCTTGCTTCAAATGAGCTTGACGAGGCCGCAAAGCAGTCTGATCAGGCGATGAGTCAGTCCCACAGACAGCGCAGGAGGAAGCGGCGCAAACAAGCAGTGCTGTTGGGTGGCCTTGTGGCGGTTGGTGTTGTTGGCGGGTTGTTGTTGGCCAATGCAGTGGGCTCACGATATTCGGGCGACACCATCACCGGCAACGATGCGGTGTTCAGCGTGCCCGGGCTTTTGCGCAACGCCGAGGAGTCGGCTGCTGCTGGCAACTTGAGCGAGGCCATAGCCATTTACGACCAAGTGCTAGAGCGCTCACCCACCCAACCCACAGCGCTGGCTTACAAGGGCTGGCTTTTGAGCCTCCAAGGCAGCGATGCCGCGGCTACCGATATTCTGGCTGATGCGGTAGCGGCTGCGCCCAACTATCCCGATGCTAGGGCTTTTTCGTCTATCGTGTTGTTTCGTTCTGGCGACTGTGAGAGTGCCGCGCAGGAGCTTGCTGCGTTTGATGCCACCGAGCCACCAGATTTTTTGGCGGAGCTGTTAGCAGCACAAGGGTTGCGCACCAACGTAGCGCGCTGTCGGATACTTGCAGAAGCAGATAGCGGTTTTATTGCGCTGGCTGATCTAGGGCTTGGTGCTAGCGATGCTGTTGCTGGTGCAACAAGCCTTTACAACCCAACCTCACCAACCGCAGGCCAACCCGTGTTGGCATTACGTGTGTATGAGGCAGTGTTGGCTGAGACCGGTAACCACCCTGATGCGTTGACCTACAGCGGGGTGATCCTCACCCAAACCGGTCTATCAGCACAAGCCGAAGAAGGCGCACGTCGCATTAATCAAGCAGTAGAGGTGGCTCCCAACCACGCCGAGGCGCGTTTATGGCGGGCTTGGCTGTTTATTGGGCTTGGTGAAACCGCTCAAGCCACAGCCGATCTGGAGCACCTAGATACCCTCAACCCTTCTAGCGAAATTGCCCGCCTTGCCAGCGATCTGCGCTCACTGCTGTAGTCCTTTTGGGTGCGAAAGAACTGCTTTGGATTAGTTGTGGCTGGGGTGGTTTGGATAGTTGGCGTACCAGGAGAGTGGGGAGCGTTGGCGGGAGACCACAATGTGCCACAGGTCGTTGGGGTTCCGGGTTAGAGGATCTTCAGGGTTGGCATCTACTACGAACCATGCACCAGCTTTGATTTCTTTCTCGAGTTGCCCCGGTGCCCAGCCAGCGTATCCAGCAAACAAGCGGACACCTTCAGTTGCATCAATCACTTCGGCAGCATCAGCTTTTAAATCGATGGTGCCCACTTGGCCAATCACTGCTCGCCACCAACTCTCATCAGAGTGTTGATGCACTTTGGCTAGGGCTATAACCGACTTTTTGGATACCGGCCCCCCGATAAACATGGTAGACGGCGGCATCAAATGCTGAGCCCACTGCGACAGGGCCCCTCTAGCCCCTAAACCAGAGGGGCGGTTGAGCACCACACCTGCTGCTCCGTTATTGCGATGAGCAAGCATAAGCACCACCGTTCGCTTGAAGTTCCTGTCGCCAAACATGGGAGTGGCAACCAATAGCTTTCCAGCAGTGCTAGCTCTAGGACTCATAGCCACAAGGTAAATTATCGTTTGAAATCATGGTTGGTTGCGAGTTTCACCCAACTTCTGCTCTCAGACGCGAGCCGCCTTCAGCACCCGAAGCACCAGAAACTGCTCCAAAGCCTTAGCCGCGTCTTCGGCTAACTCTATCGTGGTTCTCATGCACATAATCTAACACGCAGATGCGTCTGAGCGACCCCCCCCCCTAATCGTGGAGAAGCTTACACCTCACCCCAACAAGGGGGGCTTAGGGGTTAGGTGAAGATGGTGTGAATGGGGCAGGTGAAGCCGGTGAGAATGTTGTGGCCTGTAAGGGTGTCTTGTTCGTTTAGGGTTGTGGTGAGCTCACCGGGGCGGTAGATGTCGATGGTTTGGGTTTTGGGGTGAACGATCCAAACGAGCGGTGCGCCGTAGTCGAGCCACATTTGGGCTCGGTTGTGTGCCCATCGGCGGCTGTCTGAGGGGGAGATGATTTCTACTACTAAATCGGGTACAAATTCGGCGTAGCCGTCAATCTTGGCATCGAGGGGGATTTTTTCTGCGGAGGTAAAAGCAATATCGGGTTCACGCACTGTGTCGGGGCTGCGTTCTAACCAAACGCCCGAATCGGAGGCCACAATCGTGCCTAGCTTTCTGGGCTTTACAAAGTTGCCCAGTTCCACGATGAGGTTGACTGCGATCTTGCCGTGGTGATGTCCTGCGGACATTGTTTCGTGAAGAACTCCTCGAACCAGCTCACCGCGCACACCCTCGCTGTGCAACCGCAGCAGATCGTCTGCGGTCAAAAGCTTCGCACGCATGGGCCTGGTATCAATAGTAGTCATATTATTTAGATATTCTATAGTCTAAACAAATTATTTTCAATCTGTCAAGGAGTTTGTTTCTGGGGGTTAGAGGTGTTCTACCACGTGATCGATGCAGGCGCAGAGGGCTGCGATGTCGGAAGGGGGGATGGCTGGGAACAGCGCTACACGGAGTTGGTTGCGACCCAACGCCCGGTAGGACTCCACATCTACTATGTTGTTGGCACGCAGCACCTGGGCTATCTCATCGGCTGAGACATCGTGAAGATCGATGGTGGCAACCACATGGCTGCGAATAGATGTGTCTGCAACAAACGGCGTGGTGAAGGTGCGGCTTTCAGCCCACTCATAGATGATCTCAGCGGACTCGCTGCACCGGGCAGCAGCCCATTGCAAGCCGCCGTTGTTGTTGATCCACTCCACCTGATGTGTGGCTAAAAATATCGTGGCCAAAGCTGGGGTGTTGTAGGTTTCATCTTTGCGAGAGCTGGCTAGCGCAATAGACAAATCCAAAAATGGTGGTATCCAGCGATCGCTGGCTCCAATGCGCTCAATACGCTCAATGGCCGCAGGTGAGCAGCAGGCCAACCACAAGCCACCGTCGGCAGCTAGGCATTTTTGTGGGGCGAAGTAGTAGACATCGGTTTCTTTTGGCTCAAACATAAGCCCACCAGCCCCAGAGGTGGCATCCACTAGCACTAGGCCATCAGAGCTGGGACGGCGCAAATCCATGGCCACACCAGTGGAGGTTTCGTTATGTGTGAACGCATAAGCATCCACCGATGGGTCGGCTACCGGTTGAGGGTGGGTGCCGGGCTCAGAGGTAAGTATGACTGGATCGGCCAGATGTGGAGCCCCAGCTACGCCTTTAGCAAACTTGGCCGAAAATGCACCGAAGCTGAGGTGTTGGCTGCGGGTTTGGATGAGGTTGAAGATGGCAGCATCCCAAAACCCGGTGCTGCCGCCGTTGCCCAATACCACCTCATAGTCTTCGGGTATACACAACAAATCTGCCACCCCAACCCGCAAACGATGCACAACATCTTTCACCGTTGCCTTGCGGTGGCTGGTGCCCAAAAAGCTTGTGGCTACTTCAGCTAACGCTGTAGCTGCTTGTGGCCGCACCCGCGAAGGCCCGCTGCCAAAACGACCGTCTTCAGGCAACAGGTCAGAAGGAATACTGATGTTGGGGGTTTGAGTAATACTGCTCACAAAGCTCTACGATACCTAAGCCACAGGCCCAAGCACATTGTTTGTTGTGCTGTTACCTGAACATCCGTTTTGGGGCAGCCATGTGGCAAGCTGAAGGCATGTCTGTGCCTCAACATTTTGCATCTCACTTGGTATCTCAACGTGCCCGTATCTCCAAGCGGGTTAGCGCAATTGCACCCTCGGCAACCCTGGCGGTGGATGCCAAGGCCAAGGCGCTAAAGGCTCAGGGTGTTCCGGTTATCAGCTTTGGTGCTGGGGAGCCCGATTTTGCCACTCCCGCACCTATCCTGGAGGCGGCTCGGGCTGCGGTGGATGATCCTCGTAACCATCGCTATTCACCGGCTGCGGGGTTGCCGGAGTTACGAGAAGCCATCGCCCACAAAACCCAGCGGGACTCAGGTCTAGAGGTGCCCGCAGCGCAAGTGGTGGTTACAAACGGTGGTAAACACGCCGTTTACAACGGATTTGCGGTTTTGTTAGACCCAGGTGACGAGGTGCTCTTACCCGCACCCTACTGGACAACCTACCCCGAGGCCATCGCCCTAGCTGGTGGAGTGAGCGTGGCTGTACCCACAACCGCCGCTAGTGGTTTTATGGTGAGCGTGGAGCAGCTAGAAGCAGCTCGCACCGAGCGCACCAAGGCGTTGGTGTTTGTGTCGCCGTCTAACCCCACCGGCGCGGTTTACCCTCGCGCTCAGGTGGAGGCCATTGGCCGGTGGGCTGTTGAAAATGATGTGTGGATTATCACAGATGAGATATACGAACACCTTACCTACGGCCAAAACGAGTTCTGTTCCATGCCCGCGGTGGTGCCAGAGGTTACAGATCGTTGCGTGATTTTAAACGGTGTGGCAAAAACCTATGCCATGACCGGCTGGCGGGTGGGTTGGTTGATTGGTCCTCCCGATGTGGCAAAAGCTGCGGTGAGCTTGCAATCCCATCAAACCTCCAATGTGTCTAACGTGGCTCAGCAAGCAGCGTTGGCAGCCGTTAGCGGCCCTTTGGATGCGGTAGCCGAGATGCGAGCTGCCTTTGAGCGCCGAGGCAACAACATGCATCGGCTCCTGAACGCCATTGAGGGCGTGAGCTGCTTGGCACCTCAGGGGGCTTTTTACGCATTCCCATCTTTTGAGGGCGTGTTGGGACGCAACGGTTTGGCCAGCACCACAGCCGAACTAGCGGGTTGGATTTTAGATGAGGCGCAGGTGGCAATCGTGCCCGGCGAAGCTTTTGGCAGCAACGGTTATGCGCGGCTTTCTTTTGCGTTAGGCGACGAAGATCTGGCCGAAGGTATCGCTCGCATCGCCAGCCTGTTGGCGTGAACGAAGCCAAACCGGAAGTACCAGAGGTGCCGGAAGTACCAGAGGTTACTGAGTCGGGCAAACAAACTCTGGCCTACGGCAGTTGGCCTTCGCCAATAACTGCTGAATCGCTGGTGGCCGATGCTGCTATCTGCACCAACTTGTGGCATCAAAATGGTCGGACATGGTGGACCGAATCTCGGCCTATGCAAGCGGGGCGCATTGCGCTTGTTTGCGACGGTACAGATGTGTGGAGCGAGGTCTCTGTGCGTTCTCGGGTACACAGCTATGGGGGAGGAGCTTGGTGGGTAGACGGCCAAGACGGGGTTTATGCCTGCGATGACACAGATGGTCGCCTATGGCATGTGTCGGCATCTGGACAGGCTCGACCGGTATCGCCTGAGCCAGCTTTTTCACACGGATTGCGCTACGCCGATGGCCGAGGTTACAGCTTCGGAACCATCTGCGTGCGCGAGAACCACCAAGCGGCCTCACATAATGGCGGCGAAGAGGTAAACGAGATTGTGCGCTTTAGGGCGGAGCCAGAGGGATTTACCGCAGACGCAGAGGTAATAGCCTCTGGTGCCGACTTTTACGCATGGCCGCGCCTTAGCCCCGATGGGCAACATCTGGCTTGGGTGCAGTGGAATCATCCCAACATGCCGTGGGATCACACCGAACTCTGGGTGGACGACCAGCGTGTGATCTCTGCTGTGGGTTCGGTGGTAGAGCCGCAGTGGGGGCCTGATGGCAGCTTGTACGTGGTGAGCGATCACTTGGGGTGGTGGAACTTGTATCGGGTGAGCGGCGCTGGTTTGGAGCCGGTGCTAGAGATGGATGCAGAAATACATCGTCCAGCGTGGGTTTTTGACGACCCCAGCTATGCGGTGTGCGATGACAACACTGTGGTTGCCGTTGCCATGCGGGGATCTCTGGCGCAGCTGTGGGTAGTTTGGCCTGATGGCTCCGAGCCGGCGATGCTGGATTTGCCGTGGACTTCCTATATCAGCGTGCGCTCGGCCAGCGACCACACGGTCTGTGCCATTGCAGCATCACCCACACAAGAGCCTACGGCGGTGCGGATCAACGTAGCTGATGGCAGCCATGAGGTGGTTGCATCGCCGGGGAGAAGCCCTGTAGATGTTCGTTACCTGTCTATGCCGCAGCCCATCAGCTTTCCTACCACAGACAATACCGAAGCTTTTGGGCTGCATTACCCGCCTACCAATCCCACTGCACAGGGCCCTGTAGATGAGCAGCCACCGTTGTTGGTGCTCAGCCACGGTGGGCCTACAGGTGCTGCTCGTAGCCAGCTGCAACTTGGCATTCAGTATTGGACCAGCCGGGGCATCGGGGTGGTGGATGTGAACTATCGGGGCAGCACTGGCTACGGCACGGCATACCGAGAGTTGTTGTGGGGCAAATGGGGGGTTAGCGATGTGGACGACTGTGTGGCCGCAGCGCTTCATTTGGTACGCAGCGAAGTCGCAGACGCTGAGCGGCTCCTCATCAAGGGTTCCAGCGCGGGAGGCTACGCCACGCTGTGCGCGCTGGCATTCCACAAGGTGTTTGCTGCTGGAGCTAGCCGCTACGGGATTGCCGACCTCAAGGCACTGGCAGTTGACACGCATAAGTTTGAGGCCCGTTACACCGACCGCTTGGTAGGGCCGTGGCCCGATGCGGCTGATTTGTATGAGGCCCGCTCGCCCATTTGCAATCTGGACAACTTTTCGGCACCCATGATCGTGCTACAAGGCGCAGACGACCCGGTGGTACCACCCAATCAGGCTGAGATGATCGTGGCTGCGCTGAAGCAACGCGGCATACCTGTGGCCTATCTGTTGTTTGAGGGTGAACAGCATGGCTTTCGTAAAGCCGAACACATCGTGGCCGCACTAGAGGCGGAGTTGGCATTCTTTGCGGAGATACTAGGCTTCAACCCAGCCGACAACATCACACCCCCTGATATACACCGCTAAATGCAACGTTAATGGTCTAACCTAAAGGGGTATGTCTGAAGTGTCTAAATCCAAAGTATTGGTAGCAGAGAAGATTGCCGACATCGGCTTGGCCAAGCTACGCCACGCGGGCCATGAAGTTGAGGTGCGGCCGAAGATGTCGCCAGACGAACTGCTTGAGGCAGTTCAAGATGCCAACGCCTTGATTGTGCGGTCGGCCACGCAGGTAAACGCCGATGTGCTGCAAGCTGGCAAAAATCTGGTGATCGTGGGCCGCGCCGGGGTGGGCCTAGACAACGTAGATGTGGATGCTGCCACAGAGCGCGGTGTGTTGGTGGTGAACGACACCTTGTCCAACATCATCTCTGCCGCGGAACACACCATGGCCTTGATCTTGTCGCAAGCCCGCAACATCCCCCAAGCTCATTCGGCGTTAGTGCAAGGGCGTTGGGAGCGTTCTCGATGGCAGGGCATTGAGCTGAGCGACAAAACGTTGGGTGTGATCGGACTCGGTCGCATTGGCAGGCTTGTGGCGGAACGAGCCTTAGGTTTTGCCATGCGGGTGATTGCTAGCGACCCTTATGTTTCAGAAGATGTAGCTCGCCGCAGCGTGATGGACTTGGTGTCGGTGGAGGAGTTGGTGGCACAGTCCGACTTCATCACCATTCATGTGGCGCGCACCCCCGATACCGTTGGGCTGATCAATGCCAAGTTGTTGGAGCGAGCCAAGCCGAACCTGCGGATCATCAACGTTTCGCGCGGCGGCATTGTAGATGAAGCCGACCTAGCCGAAGCGGTGGCTTCCGGGCGTATAGCCGGTGCAGCTTTAGATGTGTTTGACGGCGAGCCTATAACCGAATCCCCCTTGTTCAACTTGGAGTCGGTGGTGGTTACCCCTCATCTAGGAGCTAGCACCGAAGAAGCGCAAAGCAAAGCAGGCGATGCCATAGCTGAGCAGGTTCTGTTGGGCCTAGCGGGAGAGTTCGTGCCTGCTGCTGTGAACGTACCGGCCAAGGGCGTGCCCGATGCTTTGCGTGCGTTTTTGCCATTGGGTGAGCAGCTTGGCCGTTTGTTTGCCACTTTGTGCGATCGACTGCCCGATGTGCTAGAAGTGGAATTGAGCGGTGAGATAGGCAAAAGTGACAACACCGTTGTGGTGATGTCTGTGGTGCGTGGTTTGTTGAGCGCGGTGTCAGATATGCACGTTAGCTATGTGAATGCCCTTGCGATGGCCCAAGAACGAGGTATGGAGGTGCGCGGCAGCAGCAATCCCAACGCTAAGGATCATCTGAACTTGTTGACCGTAAGCGGAGGTTCACACAGCCTTGGTGGAAGGCTAGATGGGGTGCGTCAAACACCGGTTCTGGTGTCGGCCAACGGACATACCTTGCACATGCCCCCCGCAGAGCACATGATCTTGTTGTCTAACGAAGATCGTCCCGGCATGATCGGTTTGGTGGGCACCTTGTTAGGCAATGCTGGCATTAACATTCAAGACATGAACGTGGGTCGTTCACCTGCAGGAAAGGGTGCTTCCATGGTAATTGCAACTGCACAACCCCTGCCTCAAGCGGTTGCGGAGGAACTAGAAGCCATAGACGGCGTAACATCAGCTCGCTACATGGGCTTAGCCGGATTACAGGGATGACCACCTCCAATACCATGCAATCCGGCCAGCACCCACAGCAACCCTCGGGGATGCCTACTCACAAGTATCGCGCATTTGAACCAATCGGCCTTGTGGATCGTACTTGGCCTGACGCTGTGATTAAGTCTGCTCCTAGGTGGTGTTCTGTAGATTTACGAGACGGCAATCAGGCTCTAATTGAGCCCATGAACCCTGCACGCAAGTGGAAGATGTTCACCACTTTAGTGGAGATGGGGTTCAAGGAGATCGAGGTTGGTTTTCCTTCGGCATCTGCTGCCGATTTTCAGTTTGTGCGCGAGATTATTGAACAAAAGGCCATTCCCGCAGATGTACGGATACAGGTGCTAACTCAGTCTCGCAAAGACCTCGTAGAACGAACTTACGAGGCCATTGATGGGGCAAAAGATGCCATAGTGCATTTCTATAACTCCACCTCAACCCTCCAGCGCCGAGTGGTGTTTGACTTGGATATGGATGGCATCGCCAAGATCGCCACCGATACTGCGCGTTTGTGCCGCAGCTTGGAAAGCCATGTAGCAGGCACTGAAGTATTTTATGAGTACTCGCCTGAGTCTTTCACCGGCACCGAGCTGCCGTTTGCCAAGCGAGTATGCGATGAGGTGGTAGACATCTTGGCCGACGGCAACAACAAGCCGATCATCATCAACCTGCCAGCAACCGTAGAGATGTCAACAGCCAACATTTACGGCGACATGATCGAGTGGATGCACCGCAATCTTGCTCGGCGCGAGCGCATTGTGTTGAGCTTGCATCCGCATAACGATAGGGGCACAGCCGTAGCTGCCACTGAATGTGGGCTTATGGCCGGTGCAGACAGGGTAGAGGGAACCTTGTTTGGTAACGGTGAGCGTACCGGCAATGTAGATGTGGTGAACCTAGCCTTGAACTTGTTCAGCCAAGGGGTAGACCCAGAGTTGGTGATTGGTGAAATCAACGGATTGCGACGGGTGGTGGAAGAGTGCAATCAGCTGCCAGTACATCCTCGTCATCCTTATGTGGGAGATTTGGTGTACACGGCGTTTTCGGGTTCGCACCAAGATGCCATCAAGAAGGGGTTTGTGGCCCTAGAAGCTACGGATCAAGAGCTGTTTGAGGTGCCCTACATACCGGTAGATCCAAAGGATCTGGGGCGTTCCTATCAGGATGTGGTGCGGGTGAACAGCCAATCGGGCAAAGGTGGGGTGGCTTACTTGTTGCAAAGCAAAAACCAACTAGATCTACCCCGGCGCATGCAGATTGAGTTCAGTCAGGTTATCCAAAAAATTGCAGATGAAACAGGCGAAGAGATCAGCGCCGATCAGATTCACAGCGAGTTCGCTACCGCATACTTAGATTTAGATGAGCCGTACCGTTTGAACGGCTATGAATCAGCTCAAAACGCTAAGGGTGCCGACCGCACTGTGGTTACTGCGCGGCTTAGCAAGGGTGATGCCCAAGTGGTGGTTCACGGTGAGGGAACCGGTTCGCTAGATGCCTTTACTAGTGGACTTAATGAGATTATCGACACCCCGGTGGAGGTGGTGGCCTACCACGAGCACTCTCGGGGCAGCGGTACCGATGCTGAAGCGGTTGCTTACATTGAGCTTTTGGTGGAAGGGCGCGAATTGTGGGGATGCGGCATCCACACCGATATAACCACCGCATCCATGCGCGCCATAGTGAGCGCTTTGAACCGAGCTTGTGCTGGCTTAGCTTGATGGAAAAACAAAATGGGTTTCGTATTCTAGGCTTTCTAGGTGATTTGCCTGAATAGCGTGGTTGGTGAGCGACCATAAGGCTTCGTCTGCCACTACAAGCCTCTGAATGGGTGGATTATAGTCGGCAAAGCGCGCCATATTTGTGAGATGAGTGATGCGCCCAATTTCTTCCACCCCGTTGCGGTTGGCTCGTAGCACCACCGCACCTGAGAAGGCATCCTGGGTAGTTGGGATAGAGATATTATCTGCGGTGTCTGTGCTATCTGTGCTGTCTGCAGGTGCAGAATCAATTATTGGTTCAGGAAAAAAGCGCTCATACTCGTTGAGGGGTATGGCCAACATCTCGGTTTCTGGCCAATACAAAAACGCCCTGTGGTCCCATTCAACCTCAGAGTGTGAGTTTGGGAACACCAAGAAGTCCAACTCTGTGGGGTTAGCCGGATCGCTCACATCAAACAGCGATACCTTCGTGCCCAAGGTTCTGCCCTGATTGTCGGCTTGCTGACCGATACCAGCCAACAACCCATCACTCAGAGGATGCAGGTAGTTAGAGAACCCGGGAATCTTCAACTCTCCTGAAACGGTGGGGTTGGTGGGATCTGACAGATCAAGCACGTACAGTGGATCGACTTGGCGGAAGGTAACCACATAGCCAACGTCGCCCATATAGCGCACCGAGTAGATGCGCTCGCCCCTGCCCAAACCACCCACGCTGCCAACTATGGCCAACTGTCGCCCTTGTTGAGCCAGCACAACCACTTGGCTTTGGGAATTGCGGGTGTCCCACGGCTCTCCAATGGTGGTGGCGATACGGAAATAGCCGTTGTGCTCATCCATAGAGAACTGATTCAACAAGTGCCCGTACACTTCCCCTGTTGCTTCATAGCTAACACCCCTAGAGGTTGAAACAGAGAACTTGTGAACTGTGGTGAGCCAATCACTGCGCCATTGGCTAATGCTGCGTGTGGTTTGCGCCAACCTATCGTTTTCATCTGACCTGATTGGCTTGCTCTCGGCTAAATAGATTGCTTCACCTGAACTGTAAAGCGTATGTCCATCGGCTAGCACAGATGCCGAATCGCCGAGGGCGAGTGGTTGGCTCATATCCACTGCAAGCACCGTTAGCACGTTGAAACCTGAAAAATCTGGCGGTGTGTATAAGTTTGTACACTCAGGTATAAGGCCGGTTGTGCTTTGGCCTGATCTTTCTAAGCTATAAGCGGGCAGCCAAGCATCTAGATCGGCTGAGGCGGCGATTTCCTTGTTGACCCGTTCTGCAACCTCTTCGGCGGATGGGCCACTGGGATACACAAACTCAAATTGCAAGGGATTGCTTGTAATCAACAACCAAGCAATGTTGCCCACCGAGCGCGCGCTTAGGTACTGCCCCTCCACATTCAGGGTTGCTACCACCTGCATTGCTGCTGGGTTGGACAAGTCAACTTGTTGCACCAGCGCTGATTCGTTGCCCGTGAACCAAAAATCTTCTGTTGATCCGCTTATTGGTGGGGCTTTGGACATAACTAGCGCCCAATCTCCGTACACAAGTATTTCTTGGCCACCCCAACCTTTCTCGTTGAGCTTTACGCTGCCCCTATAGGCCGGTTCTGTACCAGAAAGGTCTACATAGTGTAGATGTTGGTTGGCTATTGCCAAGATGCGGTTGCCATCGGTTTTGATGAGGTCGGGCTCATCTACACCTGCCACCTGCACGTTGGTTGTAGAAAAGGTTCCATCTGAAGATGCTGCCGAACTCTCAGAGGAGGTACCCACATCAGCTTGAACTGGAGCAGATTCTGTGACAAGTTCAACCGCTGCATCGTCTTGTGCAACGTCAAAACCAAAATAAGGTTGGTGGCGATCTTGGAGCCCATAAGGCCCCACGCGTTCGGTGGTTTCAGTACGCAGATAATTTAACAGAGCGCTGCAATCAGCAAAGCTACGCAAAGCTGAAGCAAGTTCAATGTTGCGCTCTGTAGCACCATCAGGTGGAGCGTTATTGGTAGGGTTGCCTGAAATGTTGAGCACCGTGGAGTTGGTTGGCTCTGGGCCTGCACCCGTGTTTGGGCCAACAGATGAATCGCCTTTAGAGTTGCAAGCCCCGGCTAGCAGAGCAAAACAAAATAATCCCACAAACAGCTTTTGCATACGCCATTTTTTCATACCCCATACGACACTTTGGTTGCTTTGCAGGTTCCAAAGCCTCTGAGGGATATGCCTCTGAGAGATATGGGGGTGCATAGCTGGCCCGGCAATTTAGCTCAACACCGGCAGCCACGCTGGCCGATTGGCTTCATAACGGTTGATGGCTTCTGAGTGGGCCAAGGTGAGACCTATATCGTCTAATCCCTCTAGCAAGCGTTTTTGCACGGCCCCATCTAACGAGAAGTTGGCTTGCAAGCCAATAGCGGCTGCTGTCACCACGCATTGCTCCACATCTACTGTGATCTCCAAAGAAGGATCCTCGACTATTGCATGGAGTAGTTTGCGGGCTGCTGTTTCTTCTAGCTGCACCGGTACAAGACCGTTCTTGGTGGCGTTGTTGCGGAAGATATCTCCAAAGCGAGGCGATATGACAGCGCTAAACCCATATTGTTGAATAGCCCACACCGCGTGTTCCCGAGATGAGCCGGTGCCAAAGTTAGGCCCTGCTACCAAGATACGCGCATCGCTGAAACGGGGATCGTTCAGCACAAAGCTTGGGTCTTCGCGCCATTCAGAAAACAGACCCTGCTCAAAGCCGGTTCGCTCAACCCGCTTGAGCCAATCACTTGGGATGATCTGATCGGTGTCCACATCGCTGCGATCCAGCGGTAGCCCTCTAGCTGAGATAATGCGAACCGGTTTCATGATAGATCCTCTGGGGTGGCGAACCTGCCAGCTATCGCAGTTGCTGCTGCTACGGTTGGCGACACTAGATGCGTGCGACCGCCCTTGCCTTGGCGACCTTCAAAGTTGCGGTTAGAGGTACTGGCACAACGTTCTTTTGGCCCTAACTTGTCTGGGTTCATAGCCAAACACATGGAACAGCCGGGCTCTCGCCAATCAAAACCAGCATCTTTGAAAACCTTGTGCAGCCCCTCGGCTTCTGCTTGAGCCTTCACAGCGGCAGAACCGGGCACAACTAGCGTGCGTACCCCCTCGCGCACCCTGCGTCGATGTGCTACTGCAGCCACAGCACGCAGATCTTCAATGCGGCTGTTGGTGCAAGAACCGATAAACACGGTGTCTACTGATATGTCCCTAACTGGCGTGCCGGGCTCTAAGCCCATGTAAGCCAGCGCTCGAGCTGCGGCTTCGCGCCCGCTAGCTTCTTCAAAGCTATCGGGGTGCGGCACGGTGCCATCAATAGGAGCCACCTGAGATGGGTTGGTGCCCCAAGAAATGTGCGGTACCAAGCTAGAGCCATCTATCACCACCTCTTTGTCGAAGGTAGCATCAGGATCGCTGTAAAGCTCGCTCCAAGATTCTAAGGCTTCGTCCCAATCGGAGCCTTTGGGTGCATAAGTGCGGTTGCGTAAGTACTCAAAGGTGGTGCTATCTGGAGCAATGAGCCCGGCTTTGGCACCTGCTTCGATGGACATGTTGCACACCGTCATCCGCCCTTCCATAGACAGCGCACGGATAACCGGACCGCGGTACTCAATCACCGAACCGATACCTCCACCGGTACCGATGCGCCCGATGATGGCCAAGATGACATCCTTAGCCGTGCAGCTTGCGGGCAGCTCACCGTTTACCGTAATGGCCATGTTGTTGGGGCGTTGCTGTGGCAAGGTTTGGGTAGCTAACACATGTTCTACTTCGCTAGTGCCTATCCCAAACGCTAAGGCCCCAAAAGCCCCATGAGTGGAAGTGTGGCTGTCGCCGCAGACAATGGTCATAGCTGGCTGGGTAAGCCCTGTTTCAGGGCCGATGACATGCACGATGCCTTGCTGTGAGGTGCCCATCGGGTGAAGCGTGATGCCGAATTCCGCGCAATTAGCTCGCAGCGTTTCTACTTGTTGGCGAGATATTGGATCGGCAATAGGCCAGACTGCGCTGTCGGTGGGGACATTGTGATCCTCGGTAGCCACGGTGAGGTCTGGCCTCCGCACGGAGCGCCGGTTCATTCGCAACCCGGCAAATGCCTGTGGTGAGGTGACCTCGTGGATGAGGTGCAGATCGATGTAGAGCAGATCTGGTTCGCCATCACCTAAATGAACAACATGGCGGTTCCAAATCTTTTCGCTAAGGGTTTCACCCATAAGGGCTCCTAGTTTGATGTTGTGGGCCGAAGCGTTCTTTGGCCCTGCTTGTTTGGCTGTGTGGTAGTGGTGGTTGGGTATGTAATTATGACTGGTTGTTAGCTAGCCGCTGCTTGGCCTGTTGTGTAGGGCGCTTGAGGCACCCCAAGGTGATCAAGCGCACCGCTCAAGCAATGCCAGAAGCTGCCAAAATCCGTCACCACCGAGGCGTGCCCACCCCGGTAAGCGAACACCGCTATGTTAGCAACAGCGTGTGACAACTCTTCTTGGAGATAATCGGGCACAACACTGTCGCCCAGAGTACGTATCTGGGCTATGGGCATAGGCAGCTCAGAAATCCATGATCTGGAGTTAAAATTAAACAGCTCAGCACCTGCATCCAACATTGCCTGAGGATCGCCCTTTAGCACCTCAGCTTGTGCCCAACGACCAAAGTTGTGCCCAATGATGTTGAACACGGTTTGTTGCCAGCCCCATTGACGCAGCCCAGCAGGTGTGAGCCTAGACGCACCAGCAAAAACTGGTAGCAATGAAAGTCGCAATGACCGCAAACCCCGGCCCCGAAAGTTGGTGGAGGTGGCACCCAACACCAAACCCGCTACCCGCTCTGGCACTTGGCGGGCTGTTAGCTGGGCAATGGCCCCACCCATGGAGTAGCCCACACAAACGAACTTCTCCAGTTCTAGAGCATCGGCCACTGCAACCACATCGGCGGCGCAATCAGCAAAGCTGAATCGCTTAGTGGGCAACCCTTCGCCGTGTCCACGATGGTCAAAGGTTACAACCGTGGCTCGTTCGGCCAGAGGAGCGTAAGCCGGGTACCAGTTCAAATCGGCCGTTACAGTCCAACCGTGCAACAGGATTATCGTGGGCGACCCTGGGGGCCCTTCAGCGCAACGCACGAAAACCTCGCCTCGCCCGGCCAGCACAACAGGGCTGCCCGGCGGCAACTTAGGGCGCAGCGGTTGTCCGCTACTGCTCAAGGTCAAGGATTTGGACGCTCAGGCTGTGGCCTGTAGGACTTTGGTACGATACCGTGTCGCCCACGCTGGCCCCGATGATGGCCGAACCCATTGGGGATGTGGGTGAGATAACTTCCAAGCCCTCGCGCCGCTCTTCAATTGAGCCCACTAGGTACCTCTCTTGATCCTCTGTGTCACCCTCATAGGCTATGGTCACCACCGAGCCAACCGAGACAGTCTCAGAGTCGCTAGCTGCCACGATACGAGAGTTACGCAAAAGCGCACCGAGATGGGCAATGCGGGTCTCCATCTTGCCCTGTTCATCTTTGGCGGCGTGGTAATCGCCGTTCTCGCTGAGGTCGCCTAGTTCTCGGGCTGCTTCTATCTTGCGGGCGATGTCAACCCGCCCCACGGTGGTTAGGTGATCAAACTCGCCTTGCAATCGATCGTGGGCTGCTTGTGACAGCTCGTGAACATCTCCCATAAGCTTCTAGCTTAGTGTTCGCATCAAGGCGGCAAGTATTCGTATCCTAAAGGGCTATGTCGAAGATAATTGGTGTGATAGGCGGAGACGGAATTGGCCCCGAGGTGCTAACAGAGGGCCTTAAGGTTTTGGATGCCGCTGGAGTTGAGCTAGATACCGTTTCCTACGATCTCGGTGGCGACCGCTACCTGCGCGATGCCACGGTGCTCACCGATGCCATTGTGCAAGAGTGGCGAGGGCTAGATGCGCTGTATCTAGGAGCAGTAGGCACACCCGATGTGCCACCCGGCGTTATAGAGCGCGGGCTGTTGTTGCGGATGCGCTTTGAACTGGATTTGTATGTTAACCGCAGGCCGTTTCATGCACCCGACGACAGCTTTGATTTTGAGGTAATCCGCGAGAACACCGAGGGCAGCTACGCAGGCGAAGGCGGCTTCTTGCGTAAGAACACCCCCGCAGAGATAGCCACACAGGGGTCGGTGAACACCCGCTTTGGGGTGGAACGCTGTATCCGCTACGCCTTCGATCTGGCCCGCAGCCGCCCCGGACGACACCTAACTCTGGTACACAAAACCAACGTGTTGACCTTTGCTGGTGATTTGTGGCAACGCACCTTCAACGAGGTAGCTACCGAATACACCGATGTGGCCACCGCTTACAACCATGTAGATGCAGCTTGCATCTACTTTGTGCAAGACCCCAAAAGCTACGATGTGATCGTCACCGATAACCTGTTTGGTGACATCCTCACCGACTTAGGTGGTGCCGTGTCGGGGGGTATTGGTCTAGCAGCTTCGGCTAACTTAAACCCTGATCGCACTGGTCCTTCTATGTTTGAACCTGTACACGGCTCTGCACCCGATATTGTTGGCACAGGCAAGGCCAATCCCATAGCTGCAATCTTGTCGGCTGCCATGATGGCAGAGTTCTTGGGAGAGGCTTCTGCTGCTAGTCGAATACGAGAGGCTTGTGCTGAAGTAAAAAATCATCAAGGCACCACCACAGAAATCGGCGATGCTATAGCCGAACGGGTTTAGGCTTGTAGGTACCTATACCAACTCACCCAACAAAATGATCGCAGATAGCCACCCCACAAACATCAATCCCATAAATATCAAGTCAGAAAGGAACTGAACAAACATGCCAATCAAGACCACAGACAAAGTGTGGATGGATGGTGAACTGGTGAACTGGGCTGATGCCACAGTGCATGTGCTCACCCACACATTGCATTACGGGAACGGCGTGTTTGAGGGCATACGGGCCTATGAAACAGATCGTGGTGCTGCGGTTTTTCGACTTACGCCCCACATACGCCGCCTGTTTGCAAGCGCCAAGATATTGCAGATCGATATTCCCTACACCCTAGAAGAGCTAGTAGAAGCCACTAAGGAAACCGTGCGCGTCAACAACCTGTCTAGCTGCTATGTGCGGCCTCTGGCTTATCTGGGTTACGGCGAGATGGGCCTCAATCCGCTGCCCTGTCAGGTGAACGTAGCCATTGCAGTGTGGCCGTGGGGTGCCTACCTCGGCGATGAGGGCATCCAACAAGGCGTACGCTTGATGGTTAGCTCATGGCAACGTCACGACCCCAACTCCATGCCCACTGCCGCTAAGGGTTGTGGGCACTACATCAACAGCCAGCTAGCCAAAGTGCAAGCGGTAAAGGCTGGTTACGACGAGGCGGTGTTGTTGTCGCCTCAAGGTTTCGTTAGCGAATGTACCGGCGAAAACTTGTTCGTGGTTCGCGACGGCACCATCATCACCCCTCCAACATCTGTGGGGGCCCTAGCAGGCATAACCCAAGATGCCATTAGCCAGATGGCCTCGGATTTGGGCATTGGGTATGTGACAGACAACCTCTTGCGCAGCGACCTATACCTAGCCGACGAAGCTTTCTTGTCGGGCACTGCGGCGGAGGTTGTGCCCATCCGCTCGGTGGACGACCGTGAAATTGGCGATCCTGGTCCCATCACACGCAAGATTCAAGAGCTGTTCTCTGAAGCTGTGCGGGGACGTTGTGCCCAGTACAGCCATTGGAACGAATACGTGGAATGAACATGTCTACTGCTGAGGCCCCAACCGCACCGCGCCCGTTGCCCGAAGCTGTGGAGATTTACGACACCACCTTGCGTGACGGTAGCCAGCTGCGCGGCATATCCCTCTCGGTGCAAGACAAGCTGCGTATCTCCGTTCAGCTAGATGAGCTAGGTGTTCATTACATTGAAGGTGGCTGGCCTGGTTCTAACCCCAAAGATGATGAGTTCTTTCAACGGGCTCGTACAGAACTGCATCTTGCCACAAGCACTCTGGTGTCTTTTGGATCTACCCGTCGTGTCAAGGGCCGAACAGACGAAGACCTTACCTTGGCTAATTTGGTGGCCTCGGGCACCGAGGTGGCCTGCATTGTGGGCAAATGCTGGGATTACCATGTTCTAGAAGCGTTGCGTGCCACCTTAGATGAGGGTGTGGCGATGGTGGCCGATTCGATACGGTTTCTCAAAGACCAAGGCATGCAGGTTTTCTTTGATGCCGAGCACTTCTTTGACGGCTACCAAAATAACCCCGGCTACAGCTTGGCTGTTTTAGAGGCCGCAGCTTTGGCAGGAGCGGATCGCTTGGTGCTTTGCGACACCAACGGCGGATCGTTGCCAACGCACGTGGAACAGATTGTGGGTGCGGTGGTGGACTACCTAGATACGCCCGTTGGTGTGCATTTGCACAACGACACGGGCTGTGGGGTAGCTAACGCCCTAGCAGGAGTACGCGCTGGTGCTACGCAAGTACAAGGCACGATCAACGGTTATGGCGAGCGCACCGGCAACTGCAATTTAGTGCCCATTATTGCCAACTTAAGCTTGAAGATGGGCGTGGCAACCGTGCCGCAAGATCGCCTAGAACACCTTACCGCAGTGTCACATCATGTGGCGGAGTTGGTGAACTTCACCCCCGATCCACAACAACCTTACGTTGGGTCGTCTGCGTTTGCGCACAAAGCGGGGCTGCACACCAGCGCAATAGCCCGCAGACCCGATGCCTATGAGCACATAGACCCTTCGGCTGTGGGTAACGGCTCTCGTTTTGTGGTTTCAGAGATGGCTGGCAGGTCTACCGTGGAGCTCAAAGCTGCTGAGATGGGGTTGGAGTTAAGCGGCAAGGCAGTGGGGGAGATCGTGGACACCCTCAAGAAGCTAGAACATGCTGGATATCACTTTGAGGTTGCCGATGCTTCTCTAGAGTTGTTGATGAGGGCTGCTTCGGGTTGGAAGCAGCCTTATTTTGAGTTGGAGTCATTCAGAGTGTCTACTGATCACCGCTCGGGTACTGGGGCTAGGGCTTGGAATGAGGTGGCAGTGGATGTAGATACGGAGGCTACCGTCAAGCTCCATGTGCAAGGTGAGCGCATTGTAGCAACCGGCGAAGGCAATGGGCCTGTGGATGCATTGCATGCTGCACTAATGTTGACGTTGGCTCACCGCTACCCTGAGTTACGTTCTATCTCGCTCATTGATTACAAGGTGAGGGTGCTAGACACTGCATCGGGTACTGCGGCTGTTACTAGAGTAATGATCGACTCAGCTAGTGGAGATCGGGTATGGACAACCATAGGAGTGTCTACCAACATCGTGGAGGCCAGTTGGCAAGCTCTGGTGGACAGCTTGGTGTTTGGGTTGCTCCAAGCCGGGATAACCCCTTATATGAAAGGCTGATGCAGCTATGGCAGCGCCCGATTATGTGCCCACAACCACGCCAGCCAAACAGCGCCATTACGTGTCGCCGCCGCGCCTGGCCGATTCTTGGGTAGCAAATCGCCCAGGCGATCTGAGCGATCACCAACCTTTGGGTAACGGCTTGGGTGTGCCGGGGCCAGATCAGGGCTATGCCTTAGCTTTGGCCCGGCGGTTTGAAGGCAAGTTGTTGTTAAGTTCAAGCGAAAACTCCAGCGATGCTGTTGCGGGTGCTGTGGGCGTGGCGCTCAAGCGGGCAGCTTGTTTTGGTCGTGCTCCCATCTTGGCTGATGTGGAGCTGGCATTTAGGCTGTTCGGTTTTCTGGCACCTGAGCCTACGGAGGCGTTCTTGGCGTGGCGTAGAGAGCTGTTTGCGGGGCTGCGGCACCCACATCACTACGCCCACGTCCGCCATTTGGTGGATATCGTGAGCGCTGAGATGTTGCGGATATCGCCTTTGGAGGTTGAATCTGTGTGCGAAGCACAACGGCTACAGCTCATGGCCCAGCACCCAACGACCCAGCACACCACGGGGTGACTACACCTAGTGTGAGGGTGAGGTTTGCGCCCTCACCCACCGGCTATCTGCATGTGGGCTCGGCCCGCACGGCTCTTTTCAACTGGTTGTATGCCCGTTCTGTGGGTGGAGTTATGGTGCTGCGTATCGAAGACACCGACGAAAACCGCAACCGTCCCGAGCTAACTAATGCCATCTTTGAATATCTCAGCTGGCTGGGTATTGATTACGACGAAGGGCCCTACTACCAGTCGGAGCGTAAAGAACGGCATCGTGAGGCGGTACAGCAGTTGCTGAATGAGGGTCTGGCTTACTTGTGCGACACCGACAACAATGAACTAGCTGGCACTACGATGTCTGCCGGTAAAGCGGTGCGCTTTAGGACACCGAGCGGCATCACGCACATTGGTGACGTTGTGCGTGGAGAGGTGGCGGTGGATCATTCCCAGCTTGGCGACTTTGTGATTTGGCGCTCTGATGGATCGCCCACCTTTGTGCTGGCTAATGCGGTGGATGATGCCGATATGTCTATCACCCACGCCATTCGTGGTGAGGATTTGTTATCTAGCGCGCCGCGAGCCGTGCTGCTAGCCGAGGCGCTAGGAGCTACACCGCCGGTTTATGCCCATCTGCCCCTTTTGGTAAACGAACAACGCAAGAAACTCGCCAAACGCCGTGATGATGTGTCGCTAGAGAGCTACAGAAAGCAGGGTTATTTGGCCTCTGCAATGGCTAACTACTTGGCCCTTTTGGGCTGGGGGCCGCGTGACGAGTTAGAGATCCGGCCTATGTCTGAGATCATCGAGCAGTTCCGCTTGGAGGATGTAAACAAAGCCTCGGCATTCTTTGATGTTGCCAAGTTACAGCACTTCAACGGTGTGTACATACGGCAGCTCAGCTCAGCCGACCTGTTGGAGGCCCTAGTAGCGCATTTGCAAACCAGCCAAGTACCGTGGCCGCCCGAGCGTTTTAGCCTTAGCGTTGTGGCCGACATGGTTGGGTTGGTGCAAGAAAAGCTACGAACCCTAGACGATATTGTGCCGCAGATAGATTGGCTGTTTTGCCCCGATCCAATTACCGACGAAGCATCTTGGGACAAAGCAGTGGTACGGGGCAAAGCTGCTGAAGAGATATTGGCTGGTGCTATTGCCGCACTAGCAAACTGCTCTTGGGACCCAGACGCTGTAAAAGAAACAGTATTTTCTGTAGGTGAAGCCAACGGCGTGAACCGTTCTAAAGCTCAAGCACCCGTTCGGGTGGCCGTAACAGGCCGGTCAGTTGGCCCTCCGCTCTTTGAACCCATGGTGCGCCACCTAACCCGCCAAGAAGTGCTCCGCCGCCTCCAAACCGCCCATACCCGCCTCACCACAGAGACCAGTTAACCGGGCAGATGTTAACCTCTGTTTGAGCATTGTAATTTTCTATGCCTTACTTAACCCTACTAGTGAGTGTGGTTGGGTGGTGATAATGATTCGTTTGGTAGTTGGGGTGCTTGTGTTGCTACTGCTACTACCTGGGTGTTCAACCGCTACGCCTTGCACAGATGCTTGGTGGGATGCTGGAGATTGGATCGGTGCTGGTGAGAGCATCAGAAACGCTGATCAGGCTTGGGCAGAGATGCCATGGGAGCTATTAGTGCCTATTGATAGCGCAAGGCACCAAGAGTTGCAATTATCCGCAAGCGAGGCCAGAGCAGAACGATCGGTTTGGGGTGTGAGATACACAGATGAGATTGCCGGGCAATCTGCTACCCCTAACTCAGATAGGGAGGAGATGGTCTTACTGAACTACGTTGAATCGTTAGCATTGCACTTTCAGGCTACTTTAGCGGTGCTAAACAATCTGCGGCCTGTCGATACCTCGCCTCAGACATCCGCAAAGTTAGAAACTGCGACAGGCAATATACAACAAGCAACCAGTCTAGCAAGTATGTTGGCATCCAAATTACGTGCAACCTGTAGCGCACCTGAGCCTTCATTCTAAAGTGCGCTGTTGGTACGGGTGGGTGGGGAGTTGTGCGAAATGGTTCAGCTTGTGCAACATGAGGGTAGTACACTGAGCATTGCATTCGGGAGTGGTGTAATTGGCAACACACCGGGTTCTGGTCCCGATATTGGGGGTTCAAGTCCTCCCTCCCGAGCCATTCAATTAAGTTGGGTTGGCGATTGAGATTTCTACTGTTAGGTCGCTGAAGCTAGGCGGGCCAATACCATCGCTGCAATGCAGGGTAAGGTGCTTTTGGGTGGCTTCTAGGATGATGCCCGCATTGCCCAGCCACGCCGTTTCCAAACCTCCTAAATCCCAGGCATTCCACACCTCCACGCGCCGCACCTGTGGCCCTTGTACCAGCAACTCCACAGTTTCGGGGCTTGTATCGCACCACAAAGAAATTATCTCCGCGGAAATACCCTCCAACTCCAAGGTGCCGTTCACAGCAGCTAGCTTCAAGGCTTGACGGCGATCAGCGCGGGCTCCCACTCTGTGTACCCTGATTTTGCTGTTTTCGTTGACGGCCAGCAATAGCAAAGGCCGCACCTCTTGGCCCTCATATTGCAGGCTGCCTATACCCTCGGCAAAGGCTTGGCTGAAGGCAGATGTATCGCTCACGGGCTGGCGTAGGGGTCGAGGCCTTGATCACCCCAAGCAGGAGTGGGTCGCCGTTTGGTGGCCCAACAAAAGCGCAACATCTCTTCGGGCAGCTGCAGATCTTCAAGCGCGCCGATACGGGGATTAAAGCGCTGCGGGGCTTGACCGATGGACATAAGTATTTGGTTTGGTTCGCCAAACAAAACCGAAGCAGGCCGCTCTGAGAGGTTCTTCCAGTAACGCCTGCGTACCGCAGCGATGGTGGGGGGAGTGCCTCTGGGGGTTAGCTTGAAGATGGATTCACCCGGCTGCCATGAAGGCGGGGTAGCCGGTGGAGCCGCTGTGGGAGCCACACCAGAAACCTCGGGGGGTTGAGGTTCCACGTCCCCAACCTGTATAGCACCCTCAGATTGCATAACGACTCCAGCCTGCATAACAGCACCAGCTTCGGCACTAACTCCAGTCGGAGCGGCAGCTTCAGCCTGAGAAGCTAGAGCAGCCAAAGACGCATCGGTAGCTAGCGGCTCCGGGCTGTCTGAGGCTGATTGCTCGTCTGTGAGCAACCAGGCTGGCGTGCCTGCCGTGCGGGGACGAAAGGAGCGGCGAATGGGTTTGCCCATCCAATCCAAAATGATGGCCAAAGCCGCCAAGCTCAACATGATCAACAAGAAAACAAAAAAACCAACGATGGTGGACATGCCTTAAGTACAGCTCAACTAGGGCAGTTTGCTGAGGAGTTCCAACAACAAGGCGTAGAAGCCATCAGAGTCAACCTCAGTAATGTATTGGCAGTTAGCAGGTCGCCCAGACACCCCCCAAAAGTCCACCACGGTCATCCCCAAGGTAAGCCCAGAACGAGTATCTACTTCTACGTTGCAATGACGACCAGCGTACAGATCGGGGCGCAGCAGATAGGCAATCACATTAGGGTCGTGCAGAGGCCCCCCATAAGTGCCGTACTTGTCCACGTCAAAGCGTTCATAAAACTCCAACATGCCAACAGCAGCAATGCTGGTGCGCGTACCCAAAGCCCGTACCTGTTGGATCCAGTGGCGCGACATCAACGCCTTGTGTGTGACATCCAAAGGAAACATGGTGACCGGTGCTCCACTATGTAGGACAACCTGTGCAGCCTCAGGGTCTACAAACACATTAAACTCAGCAGTAGGGGTGGTGTTGCCACCCGCAAAAAAAGCTCCTCCCATGCACACAATTTCACGAATGTGCATGGCAAGTTCGGGGCTGGCCTGTAACACGCTAGCTAAATTGGTCATAGGGCCCACCGGACAGATGGTGATCTCACGCTCTTGGGCAGCGGCCAGCGTGTTGGTTATCCAGTCCACGCCGTGTTGGGGTTGCAGCGATGCAGCAGGTTCTGGCAAGTCGGCTCCGTCGATGCCCGTTTTACCGTGAACATGCTCAGCGGTTATCAGATCGCGTTGCAGTGGACGATCGCAGCCCGCAAAAACCGCCACGTCAGTTCGTCCAGCTAGCTCGCATATTTTGAGGGCATTAGGTGCGGTTAGATCCAACGGCACGTTGCCTGCAACAGCCGTTACCCCTAGCACCTCTAGGTCGGGGCTTGCTAAAGCAGCCAGAATGGCTAAGGCATCGTCTTGGCCAGGGTCTGTGTCAATAATGATTGGGCGGGGTTTCATCTTTTTTGTCCTGCTCTGGCCTTAGCTACTGCATGTGCTGTGTGCTCAAGTTGATCGTCTAGAGGTTTCAATTCTGACGATGCACCCGCATGTGTCAGCGACCACGCTAATAGCGTATCGGCTAGCCAAGGATTTTTTGGAAGCAGAGGGCCGTGAAGGTAGGTACCAAGCGTTCGTCCAGAGATTGCACCTTCACAACCATCGCTGCCGTTGTTGCCGTAACCAAACTGTAGGTTGGCAAAAGGGGTACAACCCGGCCCGAGGTGAGTGCGACCAGCATGGTTCTCATAACCCACCACAGTATGGGTTGTGCCCACCAGAGTTGCTTCGGCCACAACATCTCCAATCAAACGAGTGCTACCAGCGGTGGTTTCTATATCTAACAAACCCACACCAGCCACCCGCTGTCCAGCAGATGTAGTATAAGCGTGGCCCAAGAGTTGATACCCTCCGCACACCCCCAGGATGACAGCTCCGCTAGCTGCGGCAATCTTTAGGGGCTCGGAGCGGCCATGTCCGCAAAGATCTTCAGCCACTGCGAGCTGATCGCTGTCTTGGCCTCCACCGAGGTAGTAGATGTTGCAGTCATCTGGAATCGGATCACCAAAATGCACTTCTTTGAGTTCTGCACCCAACCCTCTCCATGCTAAGCGCTGGCTCAGCACCGCTATGTTGCCCCTATCGGCGTAGATGTTCATTTGCTGGGGGTACAGGTGGCAGATGCTCATTGCTGGCTGCAAGCTGACATGAGGAGCGGACGAATCAGCGAGGCTCAACTGTCCTCCCAAAATGCGGGCACCAAGCCTCGTGTTGTAAGGATGTCTTGAAACTCTAGCAACGCTGTGTATGTGGGCAGCACGAAGAGATCGCCGTTGGGCCCGGCCGCTGCTAACCCGGAATCAAGCGCAGTAGCTATGTCTGGCACCACGTTAATGTGGTTTAAACCAAAGCCACCGTAGTAAAACCGAAGGGCCATGTCGTAGGCACGGTCTCCGCCAACGGTGAGGCTGCCAAGACGGTTATCTTTCAGCAACAGTTCGTAATCCACATCCCAAATCCAAGAAACGTCTCGGCCATCGGCGGTGCGATCGTTTAGCAGCAACAACAAATGCAACTGCTGTTTGGTTGCCAACATGGTGTGGATGTTCTCGTTAGCACCAGCCGGGTTCTTTGCCAAGAGCGTGGTTATGTGCATTTGACCGATGCTGATACGCTCCGCGCGTCCAAATGCGGCTTGTCGCTTGGCTAACGCGGGCCCCACAACCTCTGGGTCTAGTTCTATAGCATGCGCACAAGCCACTGCGGCCAAGGCGTTGTAGGCGTTGTGAAGTCCCGGTAGACGCAACGATACCTCTCTTGGCCCTTGTGGAGTGGTTACAGATATGCGCTGGCCGCTTAGGCCGTGCAGTTCGATTTTGGTTGCAGCTACATCGAGGAAAGGGCGCTGCACACCACACCTGGGGCAAGACCAGCGTCCTAAATGCCCAATCGTTACGGTGTCATACTGAAGAGGTACGTAACCGCCTGTTTGGCGCGCGTGGTCTTTATTGTCTCCAGAACATTCTTTAGGTTCTGTAGAGGTGTTGTTAGAGCTAGTTGGGCGCAAGCGCCCACAAAACCGACACCAAGCTGAATCAGCAGCATGGGGCAGTTTTTTGCGATTCAATCGGGAATCATCAACTCCAAAAGCAACCTTGCGAATGTGATCTGCATCACTGTTAGCTACGATGTAGGCCAACGCGGGATCATCGGCGTTGTAAACCACCGTGGTGGATTCAGGCAGCCGAAGCATAGTTTGATGCCACTGCTCAAGCAGCTTATCGAGTTCGCCAAAGCGGTCTAGCTGGTCTCTAAACAGGTTCAACAACACAACCACACGGGGCACGGTCTTAGCGCTAACATCCGATAGAGCGGCTTCGTCCACCTCAAACAAAGCCATATCTGCGCTGTGAGCACCCAACAAAGCAGTAGCCACACCCCGCTCGAGATTGGAACCAGCAGTGTTTGCTGCCACCTTGTAGCCGCTTGCATCTAATGCAGCCCTGATTAGGCGAGCTGTGGTGGTTTTGCCGTTGGTACCCGACACCAAAAGCACTCCTTGTCTTAGCTCGGCTGACATCTCGGCAGTGGCTTCAGGACGCAGCTGGCCCAACATCAATCCACCAATGGTGGTACCCCCGCCACGTCCTAGCCGTTGCGATAGGCGGCTAGCACTACGAGCCGCTCTGATGGCCACAGGCAAGGGAACCGAGGGCAGCCTCATCGTGGTAGCTATATCTGTTAGGACAGTACGCGGGTGAGCAAACCAGCCCGCTCTCTAGCTCGCTGCAAGGTAGCCGAGGCCACCACGCGAGCCTTTTCAGCGCCTTTGGCTAGCAAGCTCTCTATGTGGGCAGGCTCTGCAATCAACTCCTGATACTGTTGTCTGATTGGTGCCAAAAGCTCGTTTACAGCATCGGCTGTGTCTAACTTCAAAGGCCCATAGATGCTGTAATCGGATGCGACCGCCTCAGGTGTGCGGTGGGTGGCAGCGGCTAAGATGCCCAACAAGTTGGACACCCCAGGCTTGACGACAGGGTCATAGCGAACCTCATTGTCGCTGTCGGTAACTGCCCGCTTGATCTTACGTGCCACTGATGAGGGATCCTCCACAATGCCGATGGTGCCGGGGGAATCTAAAGACTTGGACATCTTGTCGCTTGGATTCTGTAAGTCCATTACCCGCGCACCAGCTTTGGGGATGACATGGGTAGGTACTATTAAGGTTTCGCCGTAGCGGTGGTTAAATCGTTCAGCAATATCACGACATAGCTCCACATGTTGGCGTTGATCGTCACCTACGGGCACCAAATCTGTGTCGTACAGCAAAATATCGGCTGCTTGCAGGGCCGGGTAAGTGAACAGACCTGCTGAGATGAAATCAGACCTATCGGATTTATCCTTGAACTGTGTCATACGGCGCAGCTCTCCAAAGCCCACAGTACATTCCATCATCCATGCCAGCTCAGCGTGTTCGGCTACTGCGCTTTGCACAAACAGAGTAGAGCTGTTGTGGTTGATCCCGGCTGCTAGCAGAATTGCTGTGGTGGCGAGCGTGTTAGCCCGCAGGTGTTTTGGGTTAGGTGCGGTGGTGAGAGCGTGCAGGTCTACCACGCAGTAGGTGCAGTCGTGGTCTTCTTGAAGGTCTACCCAGTTGCGAACTGCGCCAAGATAGTTGCCTAGATGCATGCCACCTGAAGGTTGGATTCCTGAAAACGAACGCGCCACTCCATCAAAATACCCTCAAACCGCTCCGACCTAACGCATACCAGCACAGGTTTTCGCGCATTCTCTCTAATCAGCCGCTCATCTACCAGCGCTGAGCCCGGCGAAATGGGCTCCAAAAACACAGCAGAAAAACGCAGCAGCATCGCTGATGAACCCTACACTGACAACGTGACTCAAGCAGTGGCAGCTCAGGCCAACAGCTCGTCTGTTGCGGTGCATACACAGGTGTTTGAGGGGCCTTTCGATCTGCTGTTGCACCTTATCTTGCGCAATGAGGTGGACCTTTACGAAGTACAAGTGGGCGACATTGTGGATGCCTACCTGAACGAGCTAGAACAGATGGAGCAACTCAACCTAGAGGTTGCCACCGAGTTCTTGTTGATTGCGGCCACCTTGGTGCAGCTGAAGAGCAGTCGGTTGCTGCCTGAAAGCGAATCTTTGGATATAGATGAAGAGCTCGCCTTGTGGTCTGAGCGCGATCTGCTGTTGGCCCGCTTGCTTGAATGTCAAACCTTCAAAGCCGCAGCTCAAGCCTTAGAGCAACTAGCGGCTGTAGCGGGGCGCAGCGTTGGTCGTCGCAGTGGGCCAGATGAGCGCTATTTCAACTTAGTACCAGATTTTTTGGCCGGGGTTAGACCTACAGATATTCGCGCTGCCTTTCTGCGTGCTACGGCCGAGCGTCCAACCCCCAAGGTAGACATCACCCACCTCAACGATGTTCCCTTTACCGTGAATGAGGTGGCAGCCGAGTTAGCGCAGTCGTTGCCCGGCATGGGCACTAGGGGCTTTCGGGAGCTTACCGACCACCTAAACACCACCATTGAGGTGGTGGTGTACTTTTTGGCTGTGCTGGAGCTTTACAAGCGCGGTTTGGTGGAGGTGTCTCAAGCTGCCACCTTTGGACGCATAGCCATTTCATGGGTTGGCGGTGCAGATGAAGCAGATCCACTGTTTGGGCTAGATACCTATGACGGGTGAGAACTCTGCCTTAGAAGCACGCCGGGCGATAGAGGCCATCGTGATGGTGGCAGATGAGCCTGTGTCGGCTGGTTTGATGGCGCAGCTCATCGAAATACCTGTGGCACAGGTGGATGCCATCTGCGAGCAGCTAGCCGCAGAGTATCAAGCCGATGAGCGTGGTTTTGAATTGGTAAAGATTGCAGGTGGCTATATCTACCGAAGCCATGTTGATGCAGAGTCGCATGTGAAGCGTTTTGTGGTGAGCGGTCAAAGCGCCCGTCTATCCTCAGCTGCGCTAGAGACACTAGCAATAGTGGCCTACAAACAGCCCCTCTCGCGCGTGCAGGTTTCGGCAATCAGAGGGGTTAATGCCGAAGGTGCGATGCGTACCCTAGAACAACGAGGGCTTTTGTGTGAGGCGGGCAGAGACCCAGGGCCGGGCAACGCTAGGTTGTTTTGCACCACACCGGCATTTTTGGAGCGGTTAGGGCTTAATTCGCTAGACGAGCTTCCTCCATTAGCCGATTTTGTGCCCTCAGCAGAAGTTATTGAGGCCCTAGAAACAAGCTTGATGGCCGATAATCGCCCCTTAGCACAGCCCGATGATGCACCACCCACTAACACACCACCCCCTAACACACCACCTACTGCTGCACAGCCCACTGATGTGCAGCCCAGCGATGTGCAAATCCCAAACTCAACCCACGCCAACGCACAAGAACAACAATGAGCAAGCCACCGTCTTCGCTTATACAACCAGGGCGTATCCAAAAGGTGCTAGCAGCAGCAGGGGTAGCTAGTCGCCGTGGCATAGAAGAAATGGTTGTGCAGGGTCGTATCTGTGTGAACGGCCAGCCAGCTTGGCTTGGACAGCAAATCAACCCCGATAGCGACAACATAACGGTGGATGGTAAGACCGTTGGTTTGCATAGCCAGCTTGTGCATTATCTTTTGAACAAACCTGTGGGTGTAATCTGCACCGCAGACGATCCTCACCGGCGCCCAACGGTGGTAGAGATGGTGCCCAGCCATCACAGGGTGTTTCCTGTGGGCCGCTTAGATGCCGACAGCGAAGGGCTGCTCATCTTAACCAACAACGGTGCTCTAGCTCAGCACCTAACCCATCCTTCCTACGGCGTACAAAAAGAGTATTGGGCTCACGTGCAAGGCACGCCGAGCCGTGGAACCCTAAGGAAGCTGCGTGAGGGCCTAGAGTTAGAAGATGGCCCGGCCCAGGCTTTGGCGGTGTCGTTGCCGCAAGCTTCCACGCTTCGCATCGTTGTGAGTGAGGGCCGCAACCGTTTGGTGAGACGCATGTGCGATGCGGTAGGCCATCCGGTATTGCGGTTAGTGCGGACGCGCATCGGCCCCATTACCCTGCGCCAGCTGCCCCAAGGCGCTTGGCGAGATCTCACCTCAGCCGAGGTAAGGTTGCTTGAGGGTCTTGAGCAGCGCTAAAGCCTGCTAACGCAAGTTGACGATCTAATGCCCGTAAATGAACCCCAAACTAAGGTAATTATGTAGGATAGTTGATAGCAGCGGAGTTCTGTCGACAGTCGACAATCCGTGCATACGACTAACGGGACCGCTTACGCAGCAGAGCACGAGCGACCTGCTCAGGTGTCGCTTCCGCGTCCATCTGACGAATCGGAGGGTAAACTCGTGATCGTTTCACCCGTTTGTCGCGTTGCTGCTTTGTGCCCATCTGTTACTCCTAGCTATCTCTAAGGAGACCACTAACGTGTAGCGCTTAGTTGTGTTTGCTAAATATTGGTCATTGACCCAACCTGGTGCGCTACAGCAGTTACGTCCGACCGCGACGGCAGGCATCACACGACCACCTCGTTGAACCGGTGCTCAGAGAACACGATGCGAAATCGCCCTCGCTTGCCGCCGGGGCCGAGCTTGACCTCGCCGCAGTCAATGGCATCGGTGCTGTTGAAATGCTCCTCCAGCGCTGCGAACACCCGCTGCTTGTAGTCGGTATCGGCGTTACCGGCAAGATGTTCGCCTTTGGTGTCAACGATCACCAGCCGAGCTGTGGAGCCGTCGGGGGTTGAGGAGGCGACAAAATCAGGCCAAATGCGGTCGTTCTGCCAGCCGCGCAGGTAGTAGTCGTGCGACTGGCGGGCAGCCACCCGATGCCACCACTCGATTGCTTGGTGCTCGTCGAGATACAGCGCGAACTTGCGCTCGAGGTCGGAGTCGAACTGCCGGTCGTACAAGGGATCGAACAGGCTCTGCTGCACAGGCATGTCCGCTTGCGTGAACAAACGATCTTCGTCGGTTTTGGTGTAGATGTACGAATCGGCCATCTCGAAATTCGGTGTATCGGCTTCGAGGTCGAACCGGATGTCACCCGAGCGCAGTCTCGACACGAAAACAGCCTGAGCAGCAGCATCGATCTCGGCAGCCAGGCATTCCCTAACGTGATTCACATGCCAACGACGGTCGGTGTAGATATCGGTGTTTTCGTGGCTGTGGGCCTGTAGCTCAGCAAGGTAGCCGTGCGCCAACCGCGCCGCTTGCCACGGATTGGGCACCATGTCGATCAGCTGCCGAACGAACCAGACCACCGACACCGACTTGTCGGCCGCGATGCCCGTGCGCCGCGTCAGCGCCGTGGAGATGCCTGCGTCGTCAATCCCGACGCTGATCGTCTGCTCGGTCGTCTCGGTGCGCCCGCTGGGGTGATCTCCCGTCTCGGGCACCGGCAGCGAGGCCCAGTCGATGCCGGGCAGGATGTCGCGCTCATAGCTCAAGTCAACCCACTGCTCGCCGCGTCGCGCCAACACTTTCGGCAGGAAGATGTCTTTGTCGCGGAACTGAGACCGCCGCTCGATGACGCGCTGCTCAATAGACGCGGCCTGAGATGTCTCCACGTTCTGGCCTAATCCGGTAAGGCCTTCGTTCTCCAAGCCGTTCTTGACAGCTGTGACGGATTCGTCCACACCGGTCTGCCAGCAGTACACGTAACACCGGTCAAGCGCCGCGTCGCCGGTTCTGCGTGCGCCAGGCTGGCGCATGACACGTCCCATCAGCTGGGTGATGGCAGTGGCTGAGCGTGTGTTGTCGAGCATGACCAGCACATACGCGAACGGGCAGTCCCAACCCTCCATCAGCGCCGCTTTGGTAATGATCCAGCGCACCGGCGAGTAGGGCGACATGAGATCTTCGCCAGCGATCTCATCGCTCTGCGACGACTTCACGCGCACAGCCTCAGGTGCCTCACCGAGTCGGCCGATGAGATACTCGCGCACGTCTTCAGCGTGGAGGTAACCGCTGCCGCGCTGATCCTTGCCGGTGCGTTCCACACGGATCACCCCGATGGGGCGTATGTAGCGGCCGCTTTGACCTTTGAGCTGCTGCGCGGCAGTGGTCAGGTCAACAAGTCTGTCATGGGCGCGGGCCAAGGTGTCGGCCCAGTCGCCGTCGCCGGTGCTGACCTCAACGGGCAGCTTGATCATCTCTTCCCGGCCCAGATCGGCCCCAGAGATGTCGACAAGGAGATTGCTGACGGCAGCATTCGGCGTGGCAGACAGCTCAATCACCAGGCGCGGGTTCAGACGGTTCACAGCAGCCACGAACTCGTCTGCGCCTTTGCCGCCATAGGCCTTGTGCGCTTCGTCGAGCACCACTACGGGGCGCTGCATCTTGAGCACGTTGAACAAGCTGTGCTTGACGGTCTCGGGCCGGTCGGCGACGTTGCATTCGAGGTCGGGATGTGCCTCAAGCAGAGCTTCGTAGGCAGACATATCGCCCTCGCGCGGAAACAGTGTGCTGTAGCGGCCCGAGTCGCGGAACATTCGCAGGAACTCTTTGCCTTTTCGGCGGTTGGCGGCAGGCAACATCAGCAGCATGACGCACAAGTAGTTGTCGAGATCGCCTTGCTGGAGCCGGTCGTCTTTTTCCATCACCTTCACACGCCCGCCGCTGGCGAATTCGAGCAGCTGACGGTAAGGGTGCTGGCGCGTCCAGAAAGCTGTGCGCGTCTGGGCATAGATCGCGCGGGACGGCACGATCCACAGCACGAAGCCGGTCTGCATCCCGAGACGCTCCAGCGCAGCAGCACCCAGCAGCGTCTTGCCACCGCCGGTCGGGATCTTGAAACAAATATGCGGTATCGAGCGTTGCGCTCCGTCGCGGCGGTCTACATGGGGACGCACACCGGCGAGTGCTGTCTCGCTTTGCGCCAGCGCCGCCCACGCCTTCGCGGGATAGTTGAGGTCGTCACCACTCGGTGCCAGCCCTCCCCGAGTGAGCACCTGCGCTCGCTGCTCGCATTCTTCGCGCGCTGCCGAAAGCGCCTGTTCCCACTCAGTGAATGCCCGCAGCGTTCGGCGCTGATACTCCTTCAGCTCGAGCATGACTGTGCCTCAGGCTCAAAACCGGCTGACGACCGCATCACCGCTACGCCTCGTCGATCTGCTGAACGGCGAACGGAAGCTGGGCGAACATGACACCCATGTCTTTCAGTTCGTCCTGCGGGATGTAGCGGGCCGTAGCGAACACCACTGCTGTGCGGTCGCGCTCACCGCAGACCGAGCCGATCGCTTCAGCGCGTGGCGCTGTCAGCACCGACTCGTTGGACTGGAGCCATTCGATGTCGGGCTCATAGATGAGGTAGTAGTCGGTGTCACCGGTGCTGTAGATCAGCCCGTGCTCGTCGCCTGATGCCAAGTCTTTCGTACCGATGGACTGCCCTGTGGCGGAATGAACCAGCCACGCTGCGAGATCGTCGTAGCTGGGCAATGACTCACCTGTGAGCATCCCGTCGCCGCTAGTGCGCTCACCCAGCGTGCAGTAGGTAAAGGTGCCGCCGAGTCCTTCCCGAAGCGAAGGATCGCGAGCCTCGGGCACTCCGGCAATGACGCGACGCATGCGCTCGGCGGTCACGTCGTCGGCGTATTCCTCACACTCCACCATAATGAATCGCCGGTTGCCGCCGTCTGCTGCGTTCAACGCCAGCACGGCATGCCCGGTCGTCCCCGACCCTGCAAACGAATCCAAGATTATGTCATCGTCTGATGTCACAACTTCAAGCAGCCGCCGTATGACTCGCTCGTCTTTGGGATACTGAAAATCGACCGCAGGCAGGATTCGTACGAGTTCTTGATGCGCGGCGCGGCGATCTTGGTAGAAGACGCTTGTCAGAACTTGACCGCTCGTTTCGTTCAGATAGCGCTTGAGTTGTGGCACTGTGTTCTCGTCCGCACCAAAATGCACGCGGTCGTCCTCTATGAGATCGACAAGACGCTGCCGATCGGGGTACCGCCAACCGCGCGATGGAACTCTGACGGGTTTCTGCGTGACCGGATGAAGAATCTCATAGGTCGGGCCGCCGCCGCCCGGCCATGAGATATCACCGGCAAAATAGACGCCTCGCTCATCCACCCAGCGGTAATGACGGTGCGGGAAGGCGCTGTGGCGTTTGTCGAGGCCAGCGAACCACTCCTGCAAAGCAGCAGATGCAGCGACAGAATCACCGCTGTGAGTCTCCCAAGCGCTCGCTGCGACCGAGTTGATCTCATCGACGCCTTCTTTGAGGGCTCTCCACCGGTTGCCGTTCTCGCGAGTCAGCGTGATGTCTCTCGCGTAGCACAGAACATAGTCATGCCCGACAGAGATGAAGCGTGCGTCGTTTTTCCCGGTGCCTTCCCACACGAACGAACCGACGAAATTCTCTTCGCCAAAGATCTCGTCCATCATCATGCGAAGGTGATGGACTTCGTTGTCATCAACCGAGACGAAAATCACGCCGTCGTCGGAGAGCAGCAAGCGCAGCAACTGCAAACGCGGCCACATCATCGTCAGCCACTTGTCGTGGCGTTCTAGGTCTTCGCCGTCGACCGGGCCGTTCTCTGACAGCCAGTGCCGCAGTGCGGGGCTGTTGCCGTTGTCGTTGTAGACCCAGCCCTCATTGCCGGTGTTGTACGGCGGATCAATATAGACGCATTTGACGCGGCCCGCATAGCGAGGCAGCAGCGCCTTGAGCGCGTGCAGGTTATCGCCGTGGACGATTAGGTTGTCATCGACATCGCCTGTGCCGACAGAACGATCTGGGTGCGGAACCAGCGGGTGCCACGGCACCACCAAGTGATGGCCGTAGATATGGGCCTTGCCCTTGAAATCTAGCGTCGGCATCGAACCTCCTAGCCTGTTCAACCGATGTGAGCACCGTAGCACTGCGGTGTGACAGGAACGGAGAGAGCCGCGCCTGTCGCGCTGTTAGCAACGAGATCGATGTAACTGATGCGCTGCCCGACGAGGCTACGCATCATTGCCCGCATCTGGCGCTGATGCCGCTTTCGCGAACGGCACCAACGTTGCTGCGTCAGTGCTGGTGATCACCTGAGCCGTGCCCTTCCCGCTGTTTTGTCGGTGCCTCCCCTGTCAGTGATGCGGCGTTCAGGATCCGCGGAGTGCATGTTCTTAGCTGCGCCACCCACATAGGTCTCGTCCACTTCTACAAGGCCGTCGAACGGGCCAAGGTCTGTCTGAGCCCATGCCTCGCGCATGCGGTGCAGCATGAACCATGCGGTCTTCTGCGTCACGCCGAGGTCACGATGCAGTTTCATGCTCGACACTCCCTTAAGGTTGGTGAGTTCAAGGTATACCACAAACTAATCAGCACAGTACCCCCAAACCGCTTTGCGAATCAGTAAAATCTTGGCGTGAGTAGCGCAGTGCGTGCCCTAAGAGGTGCCACCACCGTAGACGTTGATCAGCCAGAGCACATTCAAGAGCGAATGATCGCTCTTTTAACTCAGCTGTTTGAACGCAACGATCTTCAACACGAAGACCTCATCAGCATCATCTTTACTGCAACAGCAGACATCCACTCTGCGTTTCCTGCCGCAGCTGCCAGAGTTTTTGGTTTGGGCGACGTACCCTTGTTGTGCGCTCAGGAACTGCAAATTCACCAAAGCCAGCCAATGTGTTTGCGAGTGCTCATCCACTTTAATACCGAGCGTCAGCGCCAAGAGTTGCACCACGTCTACTTAGAGGATGCCAAGGGGCTGCGCGATGACCTTTTAGAATGAGCACTTCTAGAACCCAACGCCGTGCAGCCGTGATAGGCACCGGGCTCATTGGTGGTTCCATCGGGTTGGCGCTGCAAAAACAGGGTTGGTGGGTAATCGGCAGCGATGACTGCCCACGTACAGCAGCCCAAGCCTTAGCTTGCGGAGCACTCAATGAACTTGGCCCTCCAGAACACGTAGAGATCACCTTTATTGCTACCCCGGTAGGGGCCATTGCCTCACAAGCCCGCAAAGCCCTAGCCTCCAACACCGGACTAGTCACAGATGTGGGCAGCGTCAAAGCCTCCATCGTGGCCGAAGTGGACAACAGACGCTTTGTGGGCGGACATCCTATGGCTGGCAGTGAACAAGAAGGCATCGCCGGGGCTCGGGCTGACCTGTTCCAAAACGCTGTTTGGGTGCTCACACCCACCCATCAAACCACCGACGAATCATTGGTACAGACACGCTCGGTGGTTGCATCTTTGGGTGCAGATGTCATCTCGCTAGCACCGCAACGCCACGATGCGTTGGTGGCTGTGGTTTCCCACGTGCCCCACTTAACTGCAGCCACACTTATGGCTTTAGCAGACGACCGATCCGAAGAACACCGGGCCATGTTGCGTCTTGCCGCAGGGGGTTTTCGAGATATGACCCGTGTGGCTTCAGGGCATCCTGGAATATGGCCCGACATTTGCGATGAAAACGCTGATGCAATCTGCGCCACGTTGGATCGCTTTATAGCTTCTCTTGGTGAGGTGCGTGGCTTGGTGGCAAAAGGTGATCGTGCTGGTTTGTTAGCGCTTTTGGAGCAGGCTCGCCGGGCGCGCTCCCATCTGCCTTACGGCCTACAGCGTGAGGTGGAGTTGTCCGAAGTGCGCCTAGCAGTGTTCGACCGGCCAGGCGAGTTAGCCCGCATCACCAGCCTTACAACTGATATTGGAATCAACATCTACGATCTGGAAATCGCTCACTCCATAGAAGGCAGCCGCGGTGTGGCCATCATGGTGGTAGAAAGCGCAGAAACTCATAATCTGCTAGCTGCTTTGCAGGCACAAGGCTACGCCCCTTCTGTGCGTTCTCTGGCAGCCACATCTGCCACATGAATCCAAAAACAAGCAGTCAACAGGTAACCATTCAAGGAGGTTGCAGCTTCAACGGCACCATCCGTGTGCCCGGTGATAAGTCCATCTCCCATAGAGCCCTGATGATTGCTGCGCTTGGCAGGAGGCCCTGTGAGGTACGAGGTCTCTCAGATGGCCAAGACGTTGCCCGCACCCTTAGTGCAATAGCGGCTTTGGGAGCCCGCACAGAAAGCCTTGGCGATAACGCCGTGCGGATTACCGGCGGATTAATCGGTGCATCTGAGCCGCTCTACCTGGGCAACTCTGGCACGGCCATACGGTTGTTAGCAGGTCTGCTAGCGGGCTTTGGGTTCTCAACCACATTAGATGGTGATGCCTCTGTGCGAAGTCGCCCTATGGATCGGATCATTGTGCCCCTATCTCAAATGGGAGCATCCATAAAAGGTAGCGGGCCTAAGGGTTCTTTAGCACCGCTACATGTTCGTGGCGGGCAGTTACGGGGCATCGATTACGCCTTGCCGGTGGCTTCAGCGCAGGTGAAGAGTGCTTTGTTGTTAGCGGCCCTCAACGCTGTAGGGCCAACTGTGGTACGCGAACCGCAGCTCAGCAGAACCCATACCGAAGAGATGCTCGCATCTGCTGGTGCCAAGCTGGTGCGTGAAGCCAACACCATACAGATCTGGCCGGGTGAACTAGAACCACCCGATGTCGAGGTAGCAGGAGACCCGTCGCAAGCAGCTTTTTGGCTAGTCGGGGCACTTCTGGCCCCAGATAGCAACCTTGTGGCCCAGAGCGTCTATCTTGGCCCGGCTCGTTGCGGTTTTATAGATGTGTTACAGCGTATGGGTGCTGCTATAGACACCGACGCTGCTACGGGCGTGGTTAGTGCGCGTAGCAGCCAGCTAACCGGCACCAGCATCGCTACACAAGAAATGCCCGGATGCATAGATGAGGTGCCCATCTTGGCAGTGGCTGCCGCAGCCGCTTCGGGCACCACAACCATTGAGGGCATCGCTGAGCTACGCGTAAAAGAAACCGACCGCGCAGCTACCATCTCAACCTTGCTAGGTGCCTTGGGGGTTAAGCACCATCTGAGCAAGCAACGCTTGGTGATAAGTGGGCTGGGCCGCGCACAATTTTCAAAGCATGCCACCATAGATGCCCAAGGCGACCACCGGATAGCAATGGCAGCAGCTATCGCTGGGGCAGTAGGTTTGGGCACGGTGACCATAACGGGCTTTGAGGCAACGCAAACTAGCTATCCGGGCTTTGCCCAAGATTTAGCTACCGTTACCCAAGGAGTAGCTCTGTGAGCGGTCTTGACAGTGAGCTACCCGATGATAGTCAGCAGTTCCCAACCAAGCTGAGGGTAATTGCCATTGACGGGCCAGCAGGCTCAGGCAAGTCCACCATCGCTAAGCATCTAGCCCGGCGCTTAGGTTTGGAGTACTTAGATACTGGCGCAATGTACCGGTCGGTAGCTTTTGCTGTGATGGTACACGGGGTAGATCTTGCCGATAGCGCAGCCGTAGTAGAGGTAGCTAAGAACAGCCGCATACACGTAGACGAAAGTACCGTCACCGTGAATGGCGTGGATGCCACCACCCAGATTAGAGGACCCGAGGTAACCCGATCCGTTAGCACTGTGGCAGCCATTCCAGGGGTGCGTGAGGTGCTGCGAGTACGCCAACGAGCTTGGGCAATAGAGCGCGGCGGGGGAGTGTTGGAAGGACGAGATATTGGCACTGCGGTGTTTCCTGATGCTGAACTAAAGGTGTACTTAAGCGCTTCCGTGAAGGTGCGAGCTGAACGGCGCGCCAACGAGGTTGCTGCTTTGGATTACGAAACCGTGGCAACCGACCTAGCCGCCCGAGATGCCGCCGATTCCTCCCGCCAGCACGATCCGCTCATCCAAGCATCTGACGCTATTCACCTAGACACCACCGAACTCACCATAGATGAGGTGGTTAGCAACCTTGTAGAGCGCCTGAACACCGATCACGATTGATTCTTTATGGAGGATGCAGCTACGTCAAACACGTCAAACAACCACAAACCTGAACACGGCGATCAGCTACGCCCAGAAATCTTGGAAGCCAAAGGACGTTGGGCAGCGGTCATCTCTCACTTGCTTGCACAGCGCTTCTCCCGCTTTGTCTTTGGCATCTATTTTCGGTGTTACACCCGCGGGCGCAGCAACCTGCCAGCTACTGGAGGTGTCATCATCGCCCCTACCCATCGCTCCAACTTAGACACCCCCATGCTCGGAGCTTCGGCGGGCCGGCCGCTGCGCTACTTTGCCAAAAGCGGCCTGTTTCGCGGGCCTGTTACCACTTGGCTTCTAGTAGCTATGGGTGCTTTCCCCGTGCGTCGAGACAAAATTGATCGCAGCGCTCTCAAAGCAGCTTTGGCAGTGCTAGAAGCCGGACAGCCCCTCGTAATGTTTCCAGAAGGGGAGCGCAAGTCGGGGACACGCATCTTTCCATTGTTAGATGGGGTGATCTGGCTGTCAGCTAAGGCTCAGGTGCCGGTGGTGCCGGTTGCTATTGGTGGCACCGAACGGGCTATGGGGATTGGCGTGCGTATACCTCGGCCCCGCAAGGTTCGTTTTGTGTGGGGTCAACCAATACCTCCACCAGCTCTGTCAGAGAACGGACGGCTTGGCAAAGCAGACCTAGCCAAACACTCACAAGAGTTGCGCGACACGCTGCAAACAATGTTCAACCAAATCCAACACGAATTGGGCTTGGCTGTTTGGATTCCCAGCGCAGATGTCGAACCAAACTAGCTATCTGCGGTTAGCATCCAGCTAGCCCATCCAACACAGCGCTTGCTGCTACTTGGCGATCTACCATGGGTTTTGTGGTGGGTGGCCCGCCTAAGCTGAACGAAGCCATTGCGCCAGAGGCCACAATCAAATCCCGTAGGTTGCGCGGAGGCGGAAAGTACTCGTCTTCAGCAGTGAAAGAAACCTCGGTTACACCCTGAATGGGATTAAGATAATCCAACACCTCAGAGATCAGCTCTTCGGGTGCTGATGCCCCAGCCGTAAGCCCAACAGTGCCACAGAGATTATGCGGAAGCTCTGAGGCTTTATTCACCCTATAAACGCTCTCACACCCTAGCTCTCGGGCCAGCTTTTCTAAGGCCGTTGTGTTGGAGGAGTTAGCCGAACCAACAATCACCACGGTGTCGCAATCGGCGGCTATAGCAGTGAGCGCGGCTTGGCGGTTGGTGGTGGCAAAGCAGAGGTCGCTGCGCCCTGGAGTCCACATATGGGGGTAACGGCCTTTAGCAGCTTGAAGAACCTCATCCCAGTCTCTGTGCGACAATGTGGTTTGCGCGAGAAGCGCTACCGGCTCTTCGAAATCGGGCAAAGCCTCTACATCAGCAACGCTCTCTACAGGGTGGATGGACTCTGGGGCCACCGCCATAGTACCCACTGCCTCTTCATGGTCTTCATGGCCCACATAAACGATGCGATAACCCTTGTGGGCACGTACTTTTACCTCGTGATGCACCTTAGTTACTAGCGGGCACACTGCATCCACCATGTAGCTAGCTTGGCGGCTTGCTGCATCTACTACCTCCGGGGCAGAGCCATGGGCCGACAACATGATGGGGTGGCCGGGGGGCACCTCTGAAATGTCGTCTACAAACACAACGCCTAGCTTCTCAAAACGCTGCACCACCAGCTTGTTGTGAACAATCTCGTGGTAGCAGTACACCGGCCCGTCAAAAGTACGTACCAGCCACGCTAGGGCCTTGATGGCCATCTCCACCCCAGCGCAAAATCCCCGAGGAGCAGCCAGGATTACTTTGTCCACGTTCATGTCCATAATTTAGCGGTGCGCATGCCCCGCAACCTTGCTGCAAGCAGAACCCGTATCCTTATAGCCGTGTCTGCATCAAATCCTGTATCTGGTTTGCCCAAAGCCAATGCAACGCCTGGTGTGCCCCTGCCCACTGTGGCCATAGTGGGCAGACCTAACGTGGGTAAGTCCACCTTGATGAACCGCATTTTGGGCCGTCGTGAGGCCATTGTGGCTGAACATCCGGGGGTTACCCGCGACCGCAAGGCAATAACAGCAAGCTGGCAAGCCCAAGACTTCACCGTGGTAGACACAGGGGGCTGGTTGCCGCCAAGCAATAGCCCCGGCGAGGCAATGGACGATAAGGTGTCGGCACAAAGTGAAAAAGCCATGGCCGATGCCGATGTGGTGGTGCTGGTGGTTTGCACCCAAACTGGCGTTACCGGCGATGATGAGGGTGTGGCCGCCAAGCTGCGCTGTCGGAGCGGGCCTGTGTTTGTGGCTGCCAACAAGGTGGACGATGAGATGCACCAAAGCGCCATCTGGGATTTCACCAAACTGGGCTTGGGACACCCCTTTCCAATCAGCGCCCTACACGGCATAGGGGTGGGGGATTTGCTGGATGCTTGCATGTCTGCGTTACCTCAGGCGCTACCAAATACAGTTGCAAATACAGGTGCATCTACAGGTGCAGTTCAAACCACACCTGTAGATGCTGCGATGATTTCTGTAGCGATATTGGGTCGTCCTAACGCTGGTAAGTCCACCCTGTTCAACCGCTTGGTTGGCGATGAACGCTCTGTTGTTCACGACCAGCCCGGCACCACCCGAGATTCCATCGACACGGTCGCCCACACCCACCTCGGCCCGGTGCGGTTTGTGGATACCGCTGGAATGCGGCGGCGCGCCCGCATAGATGATGCCACCGAGTACTACTCTTTGCTGCGCGCCCTAGAGTCTGTGGATCGCTGCGATATTGCCTTGTTGGTTATAGATGCCACCGTTGGTATCACCCACCAAGACCAAAGGCTAGCTGAGCGCACAGATGCCGCAGGTTGTCCGATTGTGGTGTTGTTGAACAAATGGGATCTGCTTACCACCGAGGCCCGGGAGTCCATTGCTTTAGATATAGAACGCCGCTTGCACTTCATTAGCGATGCCGCAGTGCTGCGTACCAGCGCTTTGTCGGGCAAGGGGATAGCCAAGCTGTTTCCCGAACTGCGTCAAGCCATCGAGCAATACCGAAGGCGCATACCCACCCAAGCCGTCAACAAAGCCCTACGTGATGCCCAAGCTGCCCATCCAGCCCCCGATGGGGCACGCGTGCTGTACGCCACGCAGGGCGCGTCGGATCCACCTACCTTTACCTTGTTTGCCAACCGCACCTTGCCCCGAACTTACCTTCGTTATCTAGAACGCAGCCTTAGGGAAGCCTTTCAGCTAACAAATACACCGGTGAAGCTGCGGGTGCGGCGGCGCTCTTTGCAGTAGCTTTATAGCATGGTACTTTTGTTCCTGCTCATCACCGCGGGCGTGTGTGCTTACGCCGCAGAGGTTTTCATCCGCTCAGCGCAGCATCGTTACCGCTTTTTGCGACGCATTGAGCTAACCCACGCAGGTGAGAACTACGACACAGAAGGCGAACGGGCTTACGAGTCGGTTCACACCTTAGCGGAGTCCAGCTTTCGCAGGGATGCCCACGCTGCGGTGCTTTATGTGGTGCTTACTTTGGTGGCGCTTGTCACGGCCTTTGTGGACTCCAGATTGATAGCTGCGGTGTTAGCAGCGGTGGTGGTGCCAGCCATGTTTCCGCTTTGGTGGGGTCGCCGAGCTGTGGCCGAAGCCCGGCTAACTCAGGAGCGATTTGAAAAACAACGCCGCGCTGAACAAACCCTTAGCCAAGATGATCTGGCCCCCCTAGCTTGGGCCGACCGGCTAGCACCAGATCACCTGCCAGATTTTTCTGGCTATGAGGTGGGCCGTGTCTACCAAGCCGGTGAGGGTGTTATGGCGGGTGATTTCTTTGATGTTTTCAGGATCAGCCCTACCCGAGTTGCTGCGGTGGTGGGCGATGTGGCTGGCAGGGGCATTGAATCCTCAATTACGGCGTTTCAAGCTAAGTACTTGCTACGAGTTTTCTTGGGGCAGTTCCGCGATCCTGCTCAAGCTCTAGAGGAGTTAAACGGTCAGATGGCATCCATAGAGCGCTCTGAGGAGTTCATCTCTGCAGTGCTAGTGGTGTTCGACACCGAAGCCCAAGCAATGCGCTATGCCTCCGCAGGCCACCCGGCAGCGTGGCTGTGGCATGAAAAGGAGGTACAGCCGCTGCGGGCTACCGGGCCGCTTTTGATGCTGGATGCCAACAGCACTTATTTCAGCCGGGAGGTGCCCTTAGATGCCGGTGATACCGTGCTCATGTACACAGATGGTTTAGCCGAAGTGCGCTACGGTGATGCCCAGTTCGGCGAGGATCGCATTGCTCAGCACCTGCGCCGAGATCCCACCGTGTCGCCCGATACGCTTTGTAAAACGCTGCTAGAGGGTGCCCGAGATTTTGCAGACGGCACCATCGCCGATGATGTAGCCATTTTGGCCGTGCGACGCACCTAGTATGTAGGGGTTTGAGGGATTTGAATGTGCATTCACCGGGTTTGGCAAACTATCTGTAATGCCTTGGTGTGAGCCTTGTGAACGGTTCTGGAATCCCGGCACGCTTACGCTAGATGGCAAATGCCCTCGCTGTGGTGCTGTGCTAGAAGCTCCTAGCACGCCTGTTGAACCTGTTCGCTCCAGCGCCCCGTGGCACTTTTGGCTCTTTCTGGCCGCAGCCGTTGTGTACTTAGCCTGGCGTGCGATTGAAGGCATAGCGTTGTTGTTCTAGCTCTATTGTTTTAGTTACACGCTCTGGTCGGGCTGCCGGGATTTGAACCCGGGACCTTCGGTCCCCCAGACCGACGCGCTAACCAAGCTGCGCCACAGCCCGTAGGCGATACACCCACTTGCCCCATCATAGTTGTACGCGCAGCGCGATTTAGTAGTCTTTTAAAAGTGCGTGTTCTGAGTAACCCCTTGTTGCGCGGCGGGTATCGCCTCGTTTTTGGCTAATCCGTTCTTGCGAAGCCCCGTGAGCAGCACGCGCAACACCGCTTTTCGGCCCGCTCAGGTGCGTCGCCGCTTGGAAACATTCTCACTGCGCTGGCAAGCCCGCTTTGATACCAAACAGATAGACCAAGCCTTACCCTGGGTTGTGGCGGTGCTGCTAGGTGGCTTGTTAGCTGGTCTCTCCCTAGCTCGTACCCGTCAGCTAGATGCTGGCTTAGGCTTGTCTAGCCATCTTCAAGGGCTTTGGCTCATCCGCGAAGGGCTTGAACCGCTTTCTAGCTTGGCTGGGCACAACCTGTTATGGGAACAAGGGGCCTTCATCTTGTATCCGATAGCTTTGCTAACAGCCCTTTTCCCAGATCAACCCACCTTGTTAAGCTTGCAGGCAGCAGCGCTTGGCCTAGCAGTGGTGCCGCTGTGGAGGCTCACCAGAGATGTGGGACGCCTCAAAACCGGAGGTGCCACCGCAGTTACGCTGGCCTATTGCATCTACCCGGCTGTTCACGCACTCAACCTCTCCGACTTTCACCCTGAGGCCTTAGCGGTACCAGCGATATTTGCGGCCATCTTGTGGGCTTTAAAACAACACTGGAAGCTCTTTTATGCCATGGCTTTGGTGGTGGTAATTTGTCGTTCCGATTTGGCTTTTGCACTTGCAGGGTTTGGTTTGTTGGTGAGCGCACAAGGGGAGCGACGCAGAGGCGTGCTTATAGCTGCAGTAGCAGCTGGGTATGGGATTCTGGCGCTAACCGTAATTCAGCCTCGCTTCAATGCCGGGAACTTTCCCCACACCGAGGCTTTTTCAGATTTTGGACACAACAACCCAGGCTCTGTGTTATGGGGCTTTGTATCGGCACCTCATCAGGTGTTGGCAGATGCCTTTTCCCAAGCCAACTTTGAGATGGTGGTTTTTTTGTTGGCACCGGTGATGTTGTTGCCGTTGGTAGCGCCTCGTTATGTGTTACCGGTATTGCCATTATTGGCTGTGTATCTAGTGGCCGATGTTGAAGAAGGGCAGCTAGCTGAAGCATCCCAAACAGTGCCAATAATTCCGTTTGTGTTTGCAGCTACGGTGTTTGCTCTAGCTCGCTCTGGGCGGGTGTTGGTGGAGCGGGTTAACGTGGATCGCCGCTTGCTAACGGCGCTGGTGCTCACCGCTAGTTTATTTTTCCTGCGAGATGCACCGAGCTCTTTGTATGAGCGTCCATGGGATTGGGGCCGACAAGAAACCCTAGACATCGCTAGGCGTGATGCGGCCAACATGATCCCAGACAACGCGGCGGTGCGGGCTTCGGAGTCGATCCTGCCCCTGCTATCTGATCGGGCCAGGCTTTACGAACTACAGCCTCTAACCAACCCCAATGCCGCAGCGGTAGCTGCCGCACCGCAAGTGGAGTGGATTATCTTTGATGCCGCATCTGTAAACCAATGGAGCCCTCTAGATATTGAGAACTTCGACCTAGACCTGCGGCGCAGTGGCTTTGACCGCATAGAGGTAACCACCCAACAAACAAACAACTCAATCCGCCTATACCGCCTCCAAAACGTAACCCACAGCTAACCCCTACCCCCCCCCCAACCCCCACTTCCATAACCAACCTCTTGGAAAATGGGATGAGCCTAAGCTGTGTGGAGGGTCTATATCTTGATTATGTTAATTGCAGCTTGAGCTTGCTCAGCGCGTTCTTGAAGCCTGCTTGCGATTTCTTCGCTGCTAGCGATGGTGATCGAAGTTGTTTGGGTGATGTGAGTTACGTGGCCCTCATCAACACATTCAGCAAGTTCGCTAAGGAGTTGGAAGAGACGGTAAGCCCCTTGAGAGCCGATGTTGGTGTTTACGCTGATGTTGATCTGCATGTGTTTGGTCTGATGCGTTGGATCGGGGGCCGAAGACTTTGGTGAAGGTGTCCCTGGTGGGGAAGTGGGATGGGTGTCTGGCGAGGTCGAAGTTCTGGCTTGGGTACTAGTTGAGGTATGACCGTATGGAGATGAACTATCTCGTTTCGGCACCGGCCGAGCAGCCGCTCGGCGGACACGGATGCTTTGTGAACCGAGATTGACATCTCCGACATGGCCAACGTTGTAGGTGTCGCCTTCGGAGTTCGTCAGTTGGATATCTCCAGAGATCACAGCGTCATAGATAGCATCTACGATTTCGGATACTCCCGTAGGTAAGAGCGGCTTGTGTGGGTCAGACCAAAAGCTGTCCCGTATCTCTGAGAGGGGTCGCCCGTAGTCGTTGTCACGGAGGTTGTGAAGTAGGGCATTCTTGTCGAATTCCGAAGGTCGGCAGGCTTTTGATTCTTCGCGCAGACATCCCCAAACATCTGCCCCATTCAAGGCTGTCTGGGTATCGCTACTTACCCGTATGAACTTCACTTCTCGGTGGTGGTCTGACAGGGGGGCGAGGTAAGCGATGTGCTTGTAGCAGAGGCGCACTTTGCGGTCGAGTTGCTCTTTGGCTTCTTGTGCTTCGTGGCGTGCCCTCTTGTTGGTGTCCTCGTCGGCTTGGACTGCGGGCAACCCAGCAACTCGTTGACGGGCAAGCCACTCAGCAGCGAGCCCGCGTGCCTGCGAGCGGAGCGCGGTGTTCGCGCATGCAAAAACCACCGATGATGCCCATTGGACAGTTAGCGCATTCGGGCCTATGCCCATTGCCGCATTGATGGCCTCTCGTGCAGCAGTGTCGTCACCGTTGAGCAGTGAGAACCACCGCGAATCCAAGATAACCAACCTGGTCTTATGTTTGCGGTCAATACCGGCGCTCTCGATAGCACCAAGCGCTCCACGGGTAGTGATCCCTTCAGGCGGCACCGGGCCACCGTCGACATGGATAATCTGGTCGAACGGGCCATCTGTGGCGAGGGCAAAAGCACGATCGGTGATTGCCTTGTTGCGTTCGGTGTCACTAATAGCCTTCTTCTCCGCGCGGGTGAGCATAGGAAGGGTCTTGCGGGTTTCGATAAACCATCGCTTAGGAACCAATTTACCCTGGCCGGGGGTATGGTCGGCGCAGGCAAGTCCTTCGTCTGGATCAAACAAAGATTCAGCTACCGCTTCGGCATCGCCAGGCCCAAACGCGTTGGACGGCACGAACGATGCTGCATGCAGTTCGGCCTCGGTTGCTCCTCGGGTTCCTTGTGGACGGGGGCACAACGATCGAACAAAAAGGGCTGTAGCCATCCGCTCAACAGCAGCCGGGTTCAGGTCGGTCCATCCGAGATTCGGGTCACGGGTCTCATCAAGGCGACGGGCGGCACCCCTGTCAGAGTTGTGCGGGTCGGCGATATCGGTGCCAGCCACTTCTCGTAGGTTGGTTTGGGTACGATTGTCGGCCACTAGCCCAGAGTGCAAGAGCGAATCCCGAAGGCTCGGAGAGCGCAAGGTAAGATCACCGCTGTCAATTAAAAGCGGTGCCCACTGCCCTTGTTCTCCGCGGTGGGCGTGCTCGTAGGCCGCAGCAGCAAACACCCGAATCGTGGATCTCACTCGTTGGAATCCAGCCTGATGCGACCACTCGTTCTCGGCAAGGGCGATGAGCGCAGGGTGGAAGGGGTAGCAGCGGGCAACTTGCTTGGCGAACTCTCGCTCGGAGTACAAGCTGTCAAGCTTGTCAAAAACCTTGCTACGCCAGGTTTTTGACATCGCCTGGAGGTAATGTCCGGTCACCTGTTCCACAGCAGATTTGGGAGGACGGGCATCAAACAGGCGGCGCTGGATGATCTCAGCAAAATCGCCACCAGAGGTAACAGAGGTGGTACTGGCGTTTCGAGTCAGCAAATCCTCTATTTCCTCCCGCAGTTCTTTGCCCTCCTCGGTCATGGCCATGTTGTCGTCCTCGGAGGCGATCATTACCACCACCGCAGCGCAGTTGGGGACATCGTTGACGACATCCAGCAGCGCCCGCAGAAACGCCATATCCAACACAGCCCCCTTGTGGTCGGTGGCGGACGTAACTCGCAAGTAGTCCATGACCTCGTCAATCAGCACCAGCACCGGGCGGCCGGTTAAGCGAAGCGCTTCAGCCAGCTTCGCCTTATTAGATGTGTGGTCTTTAAACTCGATGTAGCGGTCATAGTCCTTGTCGAGCAGACGCCATAGAAACCTCTCGCCGAGCCGCTCCGCAGGGCCAAAGTCCTCTTTAGTGGCAGTGGTGTTATCGCAGTCCAGCACCACGCAGATCGGGTTGCCCAGGTCATCCCTGATCTTGCCTTTGCCAGCGATCTCTTCGGCTTCGGCCATAACCATCTTGCCAAGATCTGTTGTAGATAGCTGCTGGGGGTGGGATGCAAGGTGCCATAGCCCGATTAGCCCATGAGACTTTCCGCCTCCCATTGCTTGATCCAGTCGCCAAACCGCCTCCGTCAACGTGGAATTGGGCACACCCAGGCGGACAGCTACGCGACCCATTATCCTCACTAGCCCGCCAGTAGGGTGGGTGATATCTCCGTAATACTCGGGAGATGCGTAAGGTGTGCGGCCCGCGCCCACTTCTTCTTCGCCGAACACGGCGTTGTGTAACGACATTTGCACATCATCAACCGCTCCGTCACTGTCTTGAACCTCAGACCTGAGCTTCATTACCTCCCACCACGGAACTACGAATTCTGTCAGCGTCACGTTGTCTCCATTCTTTTGCTCATCCAAACAGCGTCTGTTCTCTATCCCGAGCCGCCTTACGACTATCCTCGCGTTCCTGCTCGCTACGTGAACGAGTGACTCGCTTGCGGATTGGGTCGCGATTACGAATAGTCCACGCCCATACTTGTCCGTCGGGGTCGCCTTCGCCGACAAGGCGCACCATCTCCTCCAGCGCCGCCCACAACATTTCGTCGTTCTCCCTACCCAAGCTGTGTAAGGCATTAGCGATGTCACTCAGCGAGCGCCCCTTGGAAGCCACCGCCAACGCTATGTCGATAATGTCGCTTCCCGGATGAAGATCAACTCCCGACGCTGTTTCAGAGCAGAACGCGAGCCGAACCCCGCCTTTTTCTTTGACCAATAAGCCCTGCACCGCAGATTCAGACATGTCGTAAGAAAGGCGCTGCCAGCGGGCCTCTGAAGCAGGGGCCTTGTTGCGGCCGTGCTGGCGAGCCCACGACAGAGCGAACCGGGTGCGACTATCAAAATCAGCGAGGCGGAAGACGTTGATCCTCACGTCGGCAGCCTCCTCAACCGCTTTGTGAGCCAAGCCCAAGAAGTGATCTATCCCCACAGGACGGCCCGTGAAGTCCCGCACCTCGCTATATCGTCCAACTACCTTCATCGCCGGGGCTATCGCCGCCATGCGCTGATCTGAGTCGGCCAGCCCATCTGTCGACCAAACTGGCACACGATCTGCGATCTCAGCTCGGATCTCCTCGTCGACTATACGAATATCACCCACAGGGCGGTTGGCTGGCACAGGTCGGCATGCCATAACGATGGTGTTGTCGATGTATGCTCCAGTCTGCTTGCCGCCCTTCTCGGTGCTACACGGCCAAGACCCGGTTAACACGAGCCCGGCATCGGCAATCGCAGTGAGCACCCGAACCCAAGCGTCTGGGTCGCCGTGCCCAAAAACAATGGTGACTATCCCTTCTGGAGTGGTTTTGCGGCGAGCTTGGTCGAACGCTTTGGTGATGCAGGATTTGTAGTGGGCTTCGGTGCGATGATCATTGCCAATGGCCCCAAACTTGATTACCACCTCGTTTGTTTTTTCCTGCAAACCGTTTGGATCTGTAGTAAGCCCAAACCACGGAAATGCCGAACTAAGCGCCCGCTTCAGCCACACATACATGAGGTCAGAGGAATCGCAGTAGTTGATCATCGCGTCATAGGGTGGATCGGTAACTACTGCGTCTAAAACGCCATCTGGCAATGGTATGTCCATTGCTGAGCCGCGCTGGATAACAGCCGGTTGCCCGGCCACTCTTCCGTTTACCTGCTTGCCAAGATTCCGGATTGTATGGACTCCTAGCGAGCCCCACGTACCAGGGCCTAAACCACAGCCAGTCTCAAAATAATCAAAGCTGTGTGAGATACCTGAGTCGTTGAAGTAAATGTGTCCCGTGGCTTGTACGGAGACATTAAGAGTGCAGTTTCGAGTACTTCGCGTTATTCGCCGAGCTAGGTTGGAGGCTGCATAGCCAGTGAGCGCGGCGGCATAGTCGCTAGTAATTCTGGCAACTAGCAGTTCACCACACAGTGTGTTTATGATGTGGGCAAGTCGCACAAAGCCGAGGGTTTGGCGATCGTTACACAACTGCCCCCAGCTGTTATAGCCGTATCCTGCCGGGCCTATAAATGCAGATAATCCAGCGTTAAGCGTTTCGTTTGGAATTGCAGGCAAACCTATTCCGAAATCTGGCTCTGTTGTCAGAGCTTTGCTTGCATCTGCAAATGCCTCGTTTTCCACATTTGTGGGTCTTCGATACCGTTTACCTACCTCGTCATCTAGGTCGGCAACCACAAGCATGGCATCATCCCTGAAGCCATCTCGCATAAGCCGTTTTTGCGTGTCAAGCGTGTGGGCATGGCCGCAGAAACTACAAACAGCGGTCTTGCCTCTGCCGCCCGTGATTTTCACAAGTGTCGGCTGAGAATGGGGCGGGCCATCGTGAACTTCGGTGGTAAAAAATCCAGTGTCTTTGTTTGCGATAATCCTGTAGGACTGGCCCGGGTCGTTCTTCTTGAGGTTTGGGTTTCGCAAGGCAAGACTTCCAGTTAGAGGAAATCGATTGCCACAGTTCACACAAGGTAGGGTGACCGCCCCCACATATCCCCAGGGGCGCTTACCATTAACTGTCGGGTAAAACTCTTCCATCACTTGCTCATAGCGTTGGCCGATCAGACCGAGTATGAAGCGGACATCTTTGAGCAACTTGGGCTCGGTGAAATAGTCGGCTTTGTGCTGGTCATAGCCGTCAAAGGGCAGGTCGGGTTCGCTATCCCAGTCGCGCATGGGGTAGTCGGCCAATAAAAGCCCAGCGAGGGTGGCAACAGGCGAGTAGTCGATGCCCCAAGATTGGATGCCAAGCCGAGCAGCGGCAAGGGAAATCATCGCCCGCCCCGAGAACGGATCGCACATGCGGGCACCGTTTGGGTAATGTTCAGCGAGTTTTTTACGAAGCTCGGTGTTAGCCTCGTCGTAGCCCTCCATGGACCTAGCTACAAGCTTCTTAAGGTCTTCCTGTTCGGCAGTGTTTGTGGGCCAGGGCAGCAGCGAGCAAATGACCGCTGCTTTTGCCTGAGCTAGAGGGCGCGATGCAAACCATGTAAACAGGCTTTTCTCTGCCCATCCTTTACCCCACCCACTAGCAGATTCTCTAGAAACCTCAGCGCAAGGAAACCATTCCTCAATCAGCCGTGGGGGGGGGAGCCTGCTATGGTCATTAGTTTGCTTGTTTACCTAAGGCTTGTTTGAGTTTGCTTCCAGCAAGCTGATACACAGGTACATCTTTGAGCCATTCCTCGAATACTGCCACAGGATTCTGCCATCTTCCAAAAAGCTGGCCGATACCGTCTATGCAGTTGTCTACAACGTACAGCCAATACTGCTCACCAAGTTGGTTGGCTCGTAGCAGTTCGCCTCCAGTTAAGGATATCCCACTGCTAGATGCCTGCCCGGCACGGCCTTTCACTTCTACACATCTCTGTTCAGCACCACGCACTGCATGGAGATCGTAGCCGCAGTTCATAGTGTGCACATCCTGAACCGTCCATCCATCGTCTTCAAGAATGCTGGTAACGAATTGCATGGATACCACCTCGCTATTGGCTTGTTCATCCTCGGCACCTTCGGGGTCGGGCTGGTTGGGCGCAGCCAGAACGTGTGCCCATCCGACTCTACGGACTTCTCCTCGGCTTACTTTGGCCGCATCCGCAGCATCTTTGAGGCGATTTTCGATTGCATCTCGGATTCGCTGGCGTTCGCTTAGCCTAAGTTCTTGCTCCTTAATGTCTTTGGTGAGCGCGTTGGGAAGTTTCTCCAGTTGTTTTGACAGCTTGTCGCGCCAAACGGAGAGCTGATTAGCACGTTGATCGCGTTCGGCATCAGCAACTTGCGCGGCCCTCTTCGTTGCAACCTGCTCAACCCTGGGATTTAGTGGTATAGGTATTGCATGGGGTGCTGGTGTGAGATTGGGCAGTATTTCCCACGAGACCCGGTGGGCCCGGCCCGACTGGTCTACAAGGATCAGCCAAGATCGAGCAGACATGCGAGACTGCAAGTGAGAACCATCTGCACCCTCGGTAATGTCGCATTCAAAAATAAACAAGGTGTAGTCATCTTGAACGGTTGGATCACAAAGAACTGCTCCCTGCCACATTTCTGTTGATACATAGTCCCGTATGGTTGTGACTAAGGCAGAGAACGCCGGGTTGCTTGGCCCGAGCATGGTGGATTCGGCTGCACGGGAGGTGCCTTCGTCAGCCGCTTGTTGGCGTAGGTCGGCTCGGGTGGCAACCAGCGCTTTTTGCCCAGAAGCTCCGAGTGCTTCCACAATGCCACATTGGTTACTACCGGGCGGCTCTGAAATGTAGTAGAAACCCTCGTCGCGGATCGGCGACTTTTCTAGGGTGATCAGCGCACCATCCTCAACACGAGACAGAAAGCGTTCAACAATGATCGGATTCACCCGAGCGATGCGATCTTCATTACGAGCGACGTTGGCTGTAGCTACATCCACCTCACTGCTCAAAGAGCGAAGTTCATCGTAATACTCATCACGAGCGCGCCTGATCTCATCCACAGTGGGAATAGTGAACTCTGATTCGGTGACTGTGCCTGAACCGTAAAAAAGGTGCATGAGCCTTTCGTGGTCTCTGGATTCAGAACGAGCAAGCTCCATTATCGCGGCGAGGCTGTCAAACATCTTGCCACCGAGTTCATTGGCTGCTTCAACGAGCCTTTCCAGCAACCGCCAGTGTGCATCTCCCTCGCGTGTGCCCCGGGCTACTAGGTTGTAAAGCAGCACCTTGTGCTCTTGGCCTATACGGTGGATGCGGCCCATTCGCTGCTCTAACCGGACGAGCGACCACGGAATATCCCAGTTGATCAGTACATGAGCAGCCTGTAGGTCGATGCCTTCGTTACCCGCATCAGTGGAGACAATCACCTCAAAGCCACCACCCATAAAGTCCGCCTGTAGCTTTGTACGATGTTCGTGATCGTCGGCACCTGAATAGCGCTCAGCGGTAAAGCCCGTCTTACGGAACTCATCGACTAGCCAGTTAGCAGTATCGGCGTACTCAGTGAACACGACAAGCTGTTGGCCTGATCCGGGAGCGATCCCGTTTTTGTCTAGGCATTCCATCATAGGTACCCACTTTGATGGTTCAGACCCCAACTCTGGCATTTCAGAACCAACACCAGCCCTCTCCATTTGAGCCAACAGTTCAGCGATTGCATGCTTCTCGCCACGGGTGTCGAGGGAACCGGCCGCGGCGATATGCGCCTCACGGACATCCTCGTCCACATCATCTTCCCCATCGGCAATAGCCCCAGCGCCAGTGCCCATCTTTTCGGCTCTTCGGCGGAGTGTTTCAGCTAGCGCATGTAACGACGAAGCAGCTCGCTTGCCATACACCATCGCCGCCAGCTGTCGGCCCGTCGGCTCGAAGAAGTTGTGGACCAGATCTTGGGCTGCATCGTAGAAACGCTGCTCGACTGAACTCATCTGTACTTTGATGTTGTGAGCCTCACGCTCTTTAAACAATCGCCCCTTTGTGTCGTAGTCGACCAGTTCCTCCTTCATCCGGCGTAAGAAGTGGAGCGGGCCCGGCGACAAAGCCCGCACAGCATGCCCGCCCCTACCGTCAGCACGGCGCTGGCTTGATCCACCCGCAGCAGGCTGGGGCATAGAAGGAAACACGTCTGGGTCGACTAAATGGAGCAATTCACGGAAGTACCACTCGTCGCCGCGGTGCGGCGTTGCTGTCAAGAAAACAGCATTTGGGACACCTTTGGCAAGCTCTTGACCCACTCGGTGAAACGTCTCTGCGGTAGGAGTCATCCGGTGTGCCTCGTCAAAAATGATCGCATCCCACCCCGCATTTTCTGGCAGCAACGCTTCGCGAACCGCAGGGTTTCCGGCAGCCAGGTTTAATGACACCACCCAGATATCATCTTCAGACCCGGCGAGGGCCTGCTGGCGAATCGTTTCAGAGGTGACCTCCCGAAGGCCGCCACCAAAGAACCGCTCGAAGTCAGCCTGCCACTTGCTCACCAGATGGGCAGGGCAAACCACCAAGCAACGCTTAACCCGCCCAAGCCTTTGCGACTCGCGCAGCCACAAGCCCGACATGATTGTCTTGCCCGTACCCGGCTCGTCGGCCAACAAGAACCGCAAAAGCGGCTGACGGAGCATGTGACCGTACACTGCCTCCATCTGATGTGGGAAGGGCCGAAGCGGTACAGATGCCAGAACCGTGGATCGGGCCGAGCGCGCCGAATCCAACATCCACTCAGCCCATAAACCGGCAATCACCTTCTTTGGCAGAGCAGCGCCGTCCGCTTGGATCACCTCTACCTGCTCTGCCTCGGCATCGGTGAGACTTTCCATCCGGTAGCTACCCGGATTAGAGACATCTACGATGTACAAGTCCCAACCGAAACCATGTCTCGGAATAGCACCTTGGACAATATCGATGCTCGTGCTGCCTGGCAGCTTGATCCTCTGTCCTCTGTCAAAGCCTCTGATTTGCTGCTCAACGACTTCAGAATCAGTCACTGTACTAACTTATCTGAAGCAACTTAGCTTTTCCTGTTTTGTGGAGAGGTTAGTTTTGTGGTTTGAGTGTATGTGTAGAGCTTTCTGTGTTTTATTGATTTTATTATTACTCTTCAAAGTTTTGTTAATAATTTCTGTTATTTTTTTGTTTTTGGTTGTTATTGCAACTTTAGTTGGTAGAATTGCAGGTATGGAGTTTGAGCTTCTAGATGAGTGTTTTGGGCAGGATTCACAGGCCGGTGAGTTTGCTGGTGGTTCGGCTGCGGGTGGTGTGGTTGATGGTGGTGGTGTGGTGTGGCCTGGGGTGGTGGATGTTTCGGGTTTGTCTTTGTTGGGGTTGCGGGAGCGGTTGGAGTTGATCAAAGTTTCTGAGGCTCAGTTGGCGGCTATGAAAACGTCTACTTTGGCTGAGTACAAAAGCCGTGTTGGTGAGGGTATGGCTCGTCGCATGGTTACAGAAACTTTGCAGACCTCTCGTCAACAAGCTCGCCGCGAGGTGCAAACAGCTTCGCAGTTCTCTGAGGTGCCTAAGACTTTGAGCGCTTTAGGTGCTGGTGAGATTCCATCTGCTCATGCCACCAAGATCGCTAAAGCCGCTTCACAAGGCCCAGTAGATGAGAGTGTGCTAGTGGAAGCAGCTCGTACACAAGATTACGGTGTGTTTAGCAAAACAGTACGCGATCACCAGCACGAACAATCAGGTGACGACGGGCAATCCAATTTTGAGCGTCAACGCGCAAATCGTTCGTTGAACTGTTTCACTTCGCCTGATGACGGCATGTTCATCCTCAACGGTCGTTTCGACCCCGTAGCAGGCAGCATCA
>JAPOTT010000003.1 GCA_026709025.1 bacterium | reverse complement strand
GCCCCAAACGAGCAACAACAAAACAACAACACACACCCTACCACACCCCACAACCCAACACAACAACCCCCACCAAACACAAGCATTCACACCAACTCCTGCTGCCCCCTAAGGCCCATCGAGCAGATGACACTGAGGTCGGCTCGGGTGCCGCTGCGGGGGGCAGGGAGGCAAAGCTGGCCGTCTCGGTGAAGGTCGATCACCAGTGCGGCCAAATCCTCGGGGGTCCGGTCGCGGATGGCGTTGGACAGCTTCTGCTTGACCGCCTCCCGCAGGGGGCGCTCGTTGATGGCGTCGAGGGCGGCGTCGAGCTCGTCGGGATCGGCGAACAGGCTCGGCGCCATGGTGTCCCGATGGTCGCTCAGCTTGCGCCAGCACTTCTCCCTCACGCCCAACAGCGCCCCCGTGGCCTTGCTCGGGGGCACGCGCAGCGGGCCGTCGAGGGCGATCCCCACCATGTCGTGGTGATCCTCTAAGCGGACCGCTGGCTTCGTCTCGGGCTCGCAGCGGGCCAGCCTCAGCGCCTCTTGGGGAGTGATGAGCTGCGATTCGCCGTCGATGCCGGTGAAGGCGAAGGCATCTGATCCGTTCGCCGGCTGGGAGTGGACCACAACCCCTGCGGGCCGCCCTCCCTCGGGCCGGTATTCCTGCGGGCCGCCAGGCTGAGCCTGTGTTGGGGTCTGCATGGTGGCGTATACCACGTTGGGCAGAAACTCCACCCGCTTGGCAAGGTCGGGGTGGCCGTCGGTGGCCTGCCGCCAGATTTCGTAGGCCATCGACACCGGGTCCACGTCTTCGCTGCCGTCGGCCAGGTGGCCTTCGGAGTTCTCGTCATAGAGGCCGGTGATCACCGCCCGCTCGGTGTCATCGCCGAAGAACTTCTCGTCGGAGCCCAGAAGCTCGGCGTTCTCCTCCAGCCGCCCGCGAATGCGGCCCCGGAGGTTGATTTCCTCATCCACCGACCCGGCGGGCATCAGCGAGTAAACCAGCACGGTTTCGGCCTGCTGGCCGATGCGATCCACCCGGCCCGCCCGCTGCACCAGCCTCACGATGGCCCAGGGCAGGTCGTAGTTCACCACGATGCGGGCGTCTTGAAGGTTCTGGCCCTCCGACAAGACATCGGTGGAGATCAGCACCCGCAACTCGGGCTGTCCTCGGCCCGCGTCGACGCCCTGGTTGGCCCGGGGCGAGAAACGGCAGGCCAGCGCGGTGGGGTTCTCAGAGCCGCCGGTGACTGCGGCCACGCCTTCGACTCCCCGCCGGGCCAGTTCGGTGGCCAGGTAGGCCGCGGTGTCGGCCGCCTCGGTGAACACCAGCACCTTCTCTCCGGGGTGCTTTCGGGTGACCAGCTCCGCCAGCGAGGCGATCTTGCCGTCGCGCTCGGCGTCCCACGCGCCGAACTGGCGCAGCAGCGACTGAATGGCCTGGGTGTCGGAGCGCAGCGCATCACCGAACTCCTCGGTGAACAGATCGGGGCGCAGCCAGCGCACCCGGCCGGGCCGGGCTTCGACCAGCTTCTCATAGGCCGCCATCGGGATCGTGAGGTCGGGCGCCTCGTTCAGGCTGAATAGCCCCTCCTCGAACAGGTCGCCCTCCTGGGCGTCGAGCTCGGCCGACCACAGGGCGTTGTCCACCGAGCCCACCGGCAACGAAAGGCGGTGGTCGATCGCACAGAGGGCGACGAAGTTGCGGAGCGCGTGGCGGCGAAGCGTGGCCAGAAACGCCGGCCCCGAGGAGGTGAGGCGCTTGAACATCATGATCCGGTTGAACCCGCTGAGGTTGCCGTTGGCCGAGTTGTTGAGGTCGTCGATCACCGCTTGCTCGTCGCCGGTCGGGGTCTTTCGAGGATCCAGATACCGGGCCAGGTTGTAGCGGGGCAAAAGCAATTCGGCGATGGCGTCGATGGTGCCGGGGCTCATCATGGCGGCGGCGGGATCGCCGGGCGCCACCTCCCTTTCCACCGGATGCGCCTCTCGTTCGGGGAAGTGGAACCGCTGGCCGTCGCCGAAGGCGAGGTAGGGGCGGCCACCCTCGTCGTGGCGGGCGTAGTTGTCCTGAATGAAGCGGCGGGTGCGCCGCACCAGGAACTGCGATATCAGCGCCTGCCAGTCACCGAGGTGCTCTGATCGCCCGAACGCCGCCAGCGTGGACATCCGCCCCTCGCACATCGCGGCAAACTCGGCTTCGCCGTGCTCGGCGATGGCCCGCTCGGGGCGGATGCCCAGGTCGTGATCGGGCCTTGTGAACAGGGCGATCTGCGCCGCCACATCGGCGAACTCCTTGTTGTAGGGAGTGGCGGTGATCAGCAGCACCTTGGAGTCGTTCTCGGTGATGTAGTCGTGAAGGGCCCGGTAGTCTTGGCGCTTGGGGTTGCGCAGGTTGTGCGACTCATCCACCAGCACCAGCCGGTGCCGCCGCATATTCGGCAGCTCTCGGGCAGCCATCGACAGCGAGAGCACCCGCCCGTGGAGCCGGTACTCCTCGCGGTACCCGTCCCACATGGCCACCAGGTTCTTCGGGCACACGATGAGGGTCTCGAACCCGTTCTCCTCTTGGAGCAGCCGGGCGATGGCGGTGCCCACCATCGTCTTGCCCAGCCCGACCACGTCGCCCACCATGGCCCCGCCCCGCTGGTTCACGATACGGGCCGCGATCTTCACCGCCGCGGCCTGAAACTCCAATAGCCTCTCGGCCATCGACGCGGGCAGGCCGTACTGTATGAGCCCTTCCCGGGCCTCATGGGAGAGGTGATAGGCCATCTTCAGGTACACCAGGTAGGGGTCGAGCGGCGCCTCCGAGGCCCAAGACTCGTCGAGCAGACCGATCAGCTCGGGGTTGGCGGGTACGGCAAACTGGTCGTCCCAGCGCTCGTCGAACCAGTCGGCGAGCTTGGCCGTGGCATCGGTGTCGAGCACGTCCACGTTCAGCTCGCCCTGCTCCCGGAGTCCTGCTTTGGTGAGGTTGGACGACCCCACATAGCCCACCCTGGGCGCAGCGGTGTCGTCGCGGTGGCAGAGGTAGAGCTTGGCGTGGAGGCGGTGGGCCAGAAACAGCCGCACCTCCACATCCCCGTCGGCCATCTGCCGACGAAGATTCCGCAGCGCCGTCTCGTCTTCGGCGGTGGGCAGGCCGACCTGGAGCTGGGCTCGCAGCTCTTCCACCGTCTCGCTGCGATGCCGTTCGGCCACCTCGTTTGTGACAGGGCGCTCGGCGTGCCGTCGCATCAGGCGGCGCATCTCGTCGCCGGGATTCTCGGTCATGCCCACCAGCAGGCGCACCTTGGGCCGGCTGGCATTCCGCCGGGGCAGCGCGTCCACCGCATCGGCGATGAGCCGCCACCCCCGAAGGTTGAAGTACCCCACCGCCGCGTCCAGCGAATGCGACGAGGCCAGCGATTTGAGCATCGCCTCCTCAAGCGGAGCGTCGATGTTGTCCAGAATCAGCGGCACGGCTACTCCCGATTGCCAAACGTCATCCGGTCACGAAGATTCCCCGCCGCCTCATACTGCTCCCAAGTCAACCCCCAAGCCTGCGCCAACAGCCAATCAGCCTCATCAGTGATGTGACGGCACTGCCATAAGTCATAACGTCCGACCTTGACTCCTGCATGGTTCTTCCAAACGAGCTGATTTGGCAATTCATTCTTCAAGTCGTTTGCTAACTTTAGAAAGTCTGCGACTAGACTTATAAGTTCCATGTCACACGGGACGAGCGAAAGTTCCTTGGCTGTGGCCAGCCGTTCGATGTCACACGGAAGTGCGGCCAGCACGCCCCGTGTGACATCGAATCCATCGCCAAATGTATTCCACCACAAATGCCCCCACCGTCCCGAAAGAGCGAGGATAGCTATATCTCTATGTATACTGTCTTGAAAGTTAAACCAAGCAGTTTTATTAGTCATAGTTGAAACAGGCAGTTCTGTATTTGGGTCAATAATCGGGGGCTCTATATCAAATATTCCGAGCACATATCCAGCAGTAGTTTTGAAGCCTAATTTATGCTTCCCCTCTTTTACTAAAACCTGACTTATTGGCTGTTGATGCGACATCATTTTTGCTAAGGCGTCCACTAATAGCTCATCGTCAATGAAGGGCCATTGTAAGTTTTCGGTGCATTCGAGTATTACTTTATGAGGTTTAGCCATTTGCTGAGTAGCAAATAAATGTTCCCTAGCAGATGTCACCCAACGGCGACAACGACCAGTAAAGACTTCTCTTTTCCCTTCCGAAGCAGCGATGACGATCGTATTTCGTACTCTGGCAGAGCCAGAAAAAAGGCAACCAGGTATAACTGAATATGAAGGAACCCAAATTGAGTTGAATCTAGCTAATAGATATACTCGCAGAGCGGTATATCCTTTATGGAAGCATAATGAATGCATCACTACCATAGCAAAACGACCCTGAGAATTGAGCAGACTTGACGCTCGCTCAGTACAGACCGCATAGATATCTGGGCAACTCTCCGCTGTGAACCCTTGCCAAGTGTATCGCTTCTTGACGGAGTTCAAGTTGCCGCCTCTGATGTACGGCGGGTTGCCGATAATTGCGTCGAAGCCGCCGTTGCGCCAGACAGCGGGGAACTCGGCGAACCAGTGGAAAGGCTGGTGAGATTTTCGCCATTCTTCGAAGTCTTGGCTCTCATTTCGCATCTCATAGAGCGCGGCGTCAACTTGCCCACTGATGGCTTTGATTTTGGCTTGCAGCAAGCTTTTCGCGTGTTGCTCTCCTTCAGTACCGGTCTCGGCCGCCTGGGCGGCTACAAAATCGTCGTAGGCAGCAGCAACCGACTCCGCCGCGTCCATGGCCAGGTCCAAGCCAAACGGCAGCACTCCCCGATCTGAGAAGCGCCGTTCGATGTCGGCAGCATCGGCAATGCCCACCAGCAGGTTGCCGGATTTTATGTTGAAGTCCAGGTCGGGCAGCGGCTCGATGCGAGCCGGATCGTCGAGTTGGGCGGCCAGCTTCAAGAACAGCCGCAGCTTGGCGATCTCGGCGGCCTCGGCCATGAGATCGACGCCGTAGAGGTTGTTCAGGCAGAGCGTCTTAAGCAGCCAGTAGCGCAAGCTGTGATGGGCCCGAGCCTCGGCCAAGAACGGGGCATCGACACACACACACACACACACACACACACACATCTTTTTCACCATTACCGGCATCGGCAGCGGCGATCTCTTCGGCGCGGTCGAACACCGCGGTGTAGAGGGGGTCGAGTACGTCGAGGGCGGCCAGGAGGAAGGCGCCTGATCCCACCGTCGGGTCGCAAACGGTGAGCGAGCGCAACACCTCGAAGGCCCGCTGGCACTCGTCGGCTGAGCCCAGGGCGTAGAGGTAGTCGGCCATCAACGCCGCGAGATCCAGGTTCTGGGTGATGGCGTCGTTGATGTCGGCCACGCCGCCAGAGTCCACCAGCTCCTTCTGCTCGGCATAGCGCGAGCGGCGGTGGGTCACGTCGCACCACCGCTCGCCGGGCAGGGCGATGTCGAGCGCGGGGTCGGGGAACTCGCTGGGCGGCAAATCACCCCCGGGCAGAGGCACCTCGGCGCCGTAGCCCATTGCGTCGTGCAGATAGGCGTCGCCGCTGCTGGGCAGCAGCACGCAGGGATCATCCAGGCCGGCCTCCACCAGCCGGTCTGCCACAGCGGGAAGTATGGCCGAGGCGGCCATGTAGCCGGTCACGTCGGGCTTGGTGTAGTAGGCGCCCTGCTGCTTCTTGTTCACGTACTGCTCGAAGATGAACCCCAAAATGTCGGGGTTGATCTCGGTGGCGTCGCCGGTGGGCCGCTCGTCGAGGTGCCAGCGCCACTGGTCGAAGAAGTCGAACAGGGCCTCGAAGGCAGTGTCGGGAATCTGGATGTCGCAGGCCTCCTCCAGGCGGTGGGCCTCGAAGATGCCGCCGTTCACATAGGGCACCTCGCCGATAATCTCCTCGATCACCGGATCGTCGTAGCGGCGGGCCGCGGGCGGGCTGCCCAGCCCCTCGTGGAACAGCGGCAGCAGGAACCGGCGGAAGAAGGCGTAGAACCGGTCGCCGCCGAGGCGCTCTTGCACCATGGCCAGCCGGTTGCGGAGGTAGTGGGGGTCGCCGGCCACGAAGCCCTTGCGCTGAATGAAGTACACGAACATCAGCCGGTTCATCAGCACCGACGCGTACCAGCGCTGATCGTCGGGCCGGGGTATGCCCTCGATGCGATCAGCCAGTTGCTCGTGGTGGTCTTTGAACTCCCGGAAGAACCGCTTGGTCACCTTCTCCACGTTGAACGACCGGCGCACCCGGTCGAGCACTTTCACCGCGGTGAGCTGCGGCTCCTCGGCCACGGTGAAACACACGTCGCGCAAGCGCTGAAGCAGGGCGTCTGAGGTTTGCCCCTTTTCGCGGTGCGGGCGATAGTGGTGGTCCACCAGCCGATGCCCCACCCCGGAGGGACGCTGCTCGGGCCACAGCCAAAGCTGCTCGGTTGGTGACGAAAACACCACGAGCTGATCACGCGAGTGCCGCTTGGCCTCCTTGACGATTCGGTGCTGCACCGACCGGGACGGAATCTCCCCGGCCACCACCGACCACACCGTCACGCCCCGCTTGTCGGCCACCGCTTCGGCTTGCAAAACCGATTCCCCGTCCTCGACGGTCACAGCCAAGCCCTGGGCGGGGTTGTCCCAGCCCAGCCGCCGGAAGAGCCCGCCGAAGTCAGCGGCATCCAGGTGCTCCCGCATCTGTTGATCTAGCAGCTCAGGCATCAAAGCAAATTAGGGCAACAGGGCATGCTAGGGCAAAATCTCAACTCACAAACGCTCCCGCACCCTGTAACCACCACTCGTTCATGGCAAAGAACAACGCAACAATCTAAGGTATGTTTGTGGGTGTTGTTAGTAACGTTGTTGTTGATGCAAAAGTCTGTTAATTTTTTGAAATTATTTCTAAGTTTTAGCGATATTTAGGGTGTTATTGTCTCATACACCTGATATAGTTACATGCATGACATTACTGGCTCCTTCAGCAATAAATCCTGATTTCAGCAGAAGCAACAAGGCTACTTCTTGCGAAGATGTGACCCATATCTCAGATAATAACTTGCGTCACGAACTAGCAGCAATTGGTAAACAAGAATCAAAACTCGCAGCCCGTAAAGCCAAGATTTTAGCCGAATTAGCTCGCCGTCATACAACAGCTGGAGCAAAACGTGTGGCACGCGATGTGCTTCGAACCTCCAACAGCGCAGCGCATCATCAAGTAAAATCTGCCGAACGTCTAGAAGATTTAGCCGCAACATCCGAGGCCCTATCTTCTGGGATAATCCCAACAGGCCACGCTCGCCTCATCGCTAGAGCATCCTCAGAAGGGCCAATAAAAGAAACCGAACTAGTAGAAGCAGCCAAAACACAAACCTACGACGAGCTAGTCCAAACAGTAAAGAAGCAACAGCACGAACTATCCGATGATGACGGTCAAACAATTCACGATCAACGCCGCAAAAAGCGTTCGGCACGGCTGTTTCAAAACCCAGATACAGGCATGAATGATCGGGTAGGCTGCGCCTTATGGAGGTGACGGCTGTTGCCGTGGTGGGCAATCACCTGTGTTCGCAGCTAGCCGATGTAACCCACGATTTGAGTGCGCTGGAATCTAAAGGCTTCTGGGCTGTGGCAATCGACTTCAATGGCGTGGCGGTATGTGCTCGCTTTGATGACATCAAACCAGCACGACCCTGGCAAGGTGCTCCGTGGAAGGGCATTCCTGCTGATACATGGAGCAGCTCGCTCAACCGAACTGACTTTACTGCGGGCGTGCAAGCTATTCGTCGGATGATTGCGGCGGGTGATGTCTACCAAGTGAACCTAACCCGCCGCCTCAGCGCTCCGCTTACTGATCCCACTACCGACATAGCCGCGCTAGGTGCCACCCTAGCCGAGGGCAACCCCGCACCTTATGCAGCGGTGCTGCGCCTACCCAAACATAAAATACACATCGCCTCGGCATCGCCAGAGCGCTTCTTGAAACGCAACGGTGCTCAAATTACCTCTTGTCCAATCAAAGGCACCGCTCCCACCCCTGAAGGGCTTACCCCGAAAGACCAAGCCGAGAACCTGATGATAGTAGACCTAATACGCAATGACCTCGGTAGGGTGTGCGAATACGGCAGCATCAAAGTGCCCGAACTGTTTTCGTTGGAGCATCATCCTGGGTTGGTGCATCTAGTGAGCACCGTCACCGGAAGACTGACCCATGGCTGTGGTTGGCCTGAACTTATTGCCGCTACTTTCCCACCTGGGTCTGTAACTGGAGCACCTAAGCTGGCTGCAATGAATGCCATCTGCACTTTGGAGCCCCACAATCGTGGGATTTACTGCGGAGCGGTAGGTTGGGTGGATGCAGACCGACAACGCGGTGATCTGAACGTGGCTATTCGCACCTTGTGGATTGAAGACGGCCAACTCCATCTTGGTACTGGCGGTGCCATAACCTACGACAGCGACCCCGAAGACGAATGGCAGGAAACAGAGTTGAAAGCAGCCAGGCTGCTAGCTGTAGCCACAGGAGAGTACATCCCAACATGACTCTGGATATAACATGACTCTGGATATAACATGAATCTGAATATAACATGCATCATATAACATGAATCTAGATGAGCTAATCGTTTGGCTGAACGGGGCGCTGCTACCAGCTCATCAGGCCCGCATCTCCCCGTTTGATCATGGCTGGCTGGTGGGCGATGCAGTATTTGAAACTCTTGTAATAGTGCGGGGTATGCCTTTTGCTGCAAGCCGCCACTTAGACCGCCTCGCCTACTCCGCTTCGCAGATGGACATTACCCTGCCTGATGTAGACGAATTGCGCCAAGCCATGGTGGATGTAGCCGCAGCTAACGGCTTGCACGAGGGCCGTCTGCGGGTAACGGTAAGTAGCGGCGCTGGCCCACTAGGAAGCGCTCGAGGCAAAAGCCCGCCTACAGCCATGGTGGCAGCCACCCCGCAGACCCCATGGCCAGAATCATCGGATGTGGCAACGATGACATGGTCTATCAATGAGAACAACCCGCTAGCGGGCCTCAAAACCGTATCGTATGGCGCAAACGTGCGGGCCTTAGCCCAAGCCAACGCCGTTGGAGCAGCAGAAGCCATATTTCCCAACACCAAAGGCGAGCTTTGCGAGGGCACGGGCAGCAACGTGTTTTTGGTGCATCAGGGCGAGCTGATCACCCCCTCATTGGCCTCAGGCTGCTTGGCTGGGATAACCAGACAGCTTGTAATTGAACTAACCGGAGCAACTGAACGAGACGTACCAATAGCTGAGTTAGCTAGGTGTACAGAAGCGTTCTTAACCTCTACCACACGCAACGTGCATCCCATATACACAGTAGACCAGCAACGCTTGCAAATGTGCCCTGGCCCGGTTACTCAAGCCGCAGCAGCAGCCTTTCAACAGCTCATGGCTGACAACATCGATCCTTAGAAAACACTGAGTTGAAAACACTGAGTTGAAAATCCTGCGTAAACATCACCGCGTAGCAATCACCGCGTAGAGATCACCGCGTAACCACGAGTGTGTATTCAAGCTCTGCGTAGATGCACCACATCTGCACTCACCACCCTGATACACCTAGACGCACTAGCAGCAACGACATCACTAGCCATATCTTCAGCAAGCAGCAACGCCCCGGTTTGGTCTAGGTCTTGTGCTATGCCCTCCAAGATGGTGCCGTCACCTAGATATACACAAACCCGCTGGCCTAAGGTGGCGGAGTGCTTACGGGCCTGAGCTAACAACTCTGCTTGCTTATCTTGAACCTCAATGCCTGTCATCCAAAAGCTGAGCCGCTCCAAGATGGCTGCTAACAAGGTAGCTCTATCTAATCGATTCACAAACCCTCCACAAACATCCTCTAAGCACACTGCGTTTGGTGCAACTTCCACAGGAACTTGATGCACGTTCAAGCCCATACCAACAACAACGGCTTGCAGCCTGTGGCTGATGCTCAACGATTCGGCTAACACCCCTGCCAGCTTGCGATCTCCCACCAACAGGTCGTTTGGCCACTTCAGCAAAGGTCGCACGCCGGCTATCTGCTCACATGCTTCGGCGACACCAACCGCTAGGGCTGTTGTTACCAAACTGGCGTGGGAAACCTCAAGATTGGGCCGCAGCAGTACTGAGAACAACAAAGCAGATCTAGGTGGAGCCAACCAAGCACGACCGCGCCGACCCTTCCCGTGTGTTTGAACATCGGCCACCAGAACCGAGTTGGCTGGGGCTCCTTGGCGCGCCGCAGCTAGCAAATCGGCATTGGTAGAGGCGGTTTGTTCTACCCAAGCTACATCAAACGGTGCAAAGTCAACGCAAAGTTCGCGCTTGGTTACCATCTTCTGCCACGATATAACCCGTGTTAGCCAAAGTTCTAATAGCAAACAGAGGCGAGATTGCTGTTCGGGTAATCCGCGCATGCAAAGAAATGGGCATAGCTACGGTAGCTGTCTACTCTGAGTTGGATCGCAACGCCTTACATGTCCGACTAGCAGATGAGGCTTATGCTTTAGGGGGCCAAACCGCTGCCGAAAGCTACCTGAACACCGAGGCCATATTAGACATAATCCAACGCACCGACGCTGAAGGGGTTCACCCTGGCTATGGCTTCTTCTCTGAAAACGCAGAATTCGCCCGAGCCATCACTGCTCTAGGGGTAACCTTTATCGGCCCTAATCCCGAAGCTATTGAGGTTATGGGCGACAAGATCTCGGCCAGACAGGCCGCCGAGCGGGTGGGCGTGGCAGGGGTTCCCGGAACTACAGACCTGATCACACATCCAGAACAGGTTCGGGCATTTGGCACAGAGCACGGCTATCCCTTAGCTATCAAAGCTGCTTATGGCGGGGGTGGTCGCGGCATGCGAGTTGTGGCCAATGCCGAAGAGGTGGAAGAAGCCATCAGCGCAGCCCAGCGAGAGGCCCTGAACTATTTCGGTCGAGATGAGATCTATATGGAGCGCTATCTGGCCAAGCCACGCCATGTGGAAGTACAGGTATTAGCCGACAAGCATGGCAACTGTGTTTATTTGGGCACCCGCGACTGCTCCGCCCAGCGTCGCCACCAAAAGCTCATCGAGGAAGCACCGGCAGCTGGCATTAGCCCTGAGATACTCGCCGCAATGGGACAAGCAGCAGTACAGGTGGCTAAAGGTTGTAACTACATAAACGCTGGCACCGTTGAGTTCCTGTATGAATCAGATAATCCTGCAAGAGATAATCCAGCAGGAGACGACCAAGCAGCAAATAATCAAGCAGGTGGTGCTTTTTACTACTTGGAAATGAACACTCGCTTGCAAGTAGAGCACCCGGCTACCGAGATGATCACCGGCGTGGATTTAGTAGAACAGCAAATTCGGGTGGCCTCAGGGGAACCCTTGCCGTTTACCCAGCAAGACATTAAAATCACCGGCCACGCCATAGAGGTGCGCGTGAACGCTGAAGACCCGGCTGAGGGTGCATTTTTGCCCTCTCCTGGGCCCATCAAGAAACTGGTTGTGCCTAGTGGATACGGCACCCGTTGGGATGGCGGCTATGAGGCTGGCGATGAGATTAGCCAGTACTACGACAACCTAGTTGGCAAGCTGATCTGCTGGGGCAAGGATCGGCCCACCGCCATTGCCAGAACTTTGCGAGCCCTTGCTGAACTAGAGGTGGGCGGCATAGCCACCACAATCGCTGCCGACAAAGCAATCTTGTCGCACCCCGACTTTGCAGAGCTTAAGCACTCCACCAAGTGGGTGGAAGACACGCTGGATCTCAGCGGGGTGAAGGCCGATCTGAGCGCTGCATCCCTAGATAATCTAGATGCTGCAGTTTCAGACGACACAGCGTCTCAAACCGAACCCCTAGTGGAGCGCAACATCAACGTAGAGGTAAACGGGCAGCGCTTTGGGGTGAAGATGTGGGTGCCCGAAACTACTAGCGCGCCTGTGCTAGCAAGCGCCAAAAGCACCACATCTAGAGCTCAGCGGGCAAGCGCCACAAGCGCTGGCATTGGCACGGCTAGTGGGAATGTGACCGTGCCGATGCAAGGCACCATTGTGAAGGTGGTTGCTGAACAAGGCGACTCGGTAGATGTGGGCGACCCTATCGTGGTGCTAGAAGCCATGAAGATGGAAAACAACGTGTGCTGCGAAAAGGCTGGCACCGTTGCAGAGATTAAGGTGACAGAGGGCGACTCGGTGGGTGCGGGCGACGTGGTTGCGGTTATCCAATAATTGCGCTCACGCAGTTATCGCTAACACAATTACCGGGCACCCGATTACCGGGCACCCGATTACTCGGCAGCGTCGGTCAAAAGCTCCGAGAGCGAAGGATGCACCATCAAGCTGTTGGCGATGTCGGTAACCGTCAAGCTGGCGTTCACGGCCAGAGCTAACACCGAGATAAGTTCTGCGGCGTGGCGCCCCACAATCGAACCGCCCAACACCACGCCGGTGGCAGGGTCTGAGATGATTTTTACGAAGCCACGGGTGTCATTGTTGATAAGGGCCTTGGCAGACACCGAAAACGGCACCTTTGTCACACGCACCTTGCGTCCCTCGGCAAAGGCATCGGCCTCGGCTAAACCAACATCGGCAATCTCAGGCTCAGTAAAAATGGCAGATGCTGCCTTATCATAGTCCACATGCCTGTGGGGGCCTTTGTGTAAACCCATAGCGTGCTCAGCTATCTTGCGACCTTGCATAGCCGCCACTGAAGACAAGGGCAGCTTGCCCGACAAATCCCCTGCAGCATACACATGAGGCAGGTTAGATCTGAGGTTATGATCCACCACCACATAACCGTTTTCTGTCTTTATGCCAACCTGCTCTAGCCCGAGGCCATCAGAATTGGGCACCGATCCAATAGCCAACAGGGCGTGGGAACCAATGGCTGTGCGACCGTCGTCGCAGAACACTTGCACATGATCGCCAATTACCTCAACATTGTTTGCTCGAGCCCCTATAAACAGCTTTACTCCTCGGCTGATGAAGGTCTCTTCTAGTACTGCGGCCACCTCAGGGTCTTTACCTGGCAACACCTGTTGGCGGCTCACGATGAGCGTTACCTGCGCACCAAAAGAGTTGAACATGTGAACGAACTCCACACCTGTTACCCCCGAACCTATAACCACCAACTGCTCAGGCATCTCGGGCGGCGGATAGGCGTGACGAGTGGTGAGCACCCTAGTGCCATCGGGCTCTGCCCAATCGGGAATGCGTGGGCGACTTCCAGTAGCCAATACCACAAAATCTGCCTCAAGCACCTCACTGGTGCTGCCGGTGACAACCTCCACCTGATGTGGCCCTACCATCCGAGCCTCTCCTGTTAGCAAACGCACCCGTTGGCTCATCAACAAATCGGTTGTAGAACTGCCTAAGCGATTCTCAATATAGTCCACCCTGCTTTTTAGGCTCTCATTTTCTACTTGCGGCTCTACATCATCTAGGCCCATGCCCGAAATACGATTCAAAAACGACACGGCCCCGCCGGTACCGATCATTGCTTTGGAGGGGATGCAATCCCAAAGATGAGCCGCACCGCCAATTACATCCCGCTCAACCAATACCACCTCAGCTCCAAGGCGCGCCGCGTAGGTGGCACAAGTATTGCCCGCAGGCCCACCCCCAATTATCACTATGCGCGTAACCACGTTGCTAAGGCTAATTCTCAAACCGCTAACAATGGCAGACAAAGCTCAAAATACGCGTTAGCTATCATAAACAACAGTTATCACAGGCAACAGTTAGCATAAACAACAGTCATGGTGACACTCAATACCCAACAAGCCCTTACCTCGGTAATCATCCCGAGCGCAGGCCGGGGCCGCTCTGTAGATCAACAGCCTATGCTAAAACGCTGTTTAGATTCGCTCAGCTGTTTACAACCGGCTCCTCTAGAGGTGCTTGTGGTTATCGGCGATGAGTATGAAGGCCCACCTGTTGAAACCCTCAGCAACATGGCTGTGGAGGTATTGCATCGGGGGCCTGGGCCTTTTGATTTTTCCCAAGCCGTAAACGCTGGGGTGTTGCGAAGCTCAGGGGAACAGTCGCTTGTGCTAAACGACGACACAGAAACAGCTGAAACAGATTGGCTTGGGCACCTAGCGAGCCATCTGCAAGACCCTACGGTGGCCGCTGTGGGTGCCACATTGTTGTACCCAGATGCAACCATACAGCACATTGGAATTGAGTTTGATAAAGGCGAACCAATTCACTCATTTCGCGGCCAAAACCTTGCCGATGTTCCGCCCGACAAATCAGGCGTACCACACGCTGTGCATGCAGTAACCGGTGCTTGTTTGTTGATCAGACGAAGCAGCTTTCTGGCCGTTGGTGGCATGTCGCACACCTTTCCGATTTCATACGGCGATGTTGATCTCTGTTTACGACTGCAACGCTGCGGGTATCGAGTTCTTTTAGACCCTACGGTGAGGCTGACCCACCATGAGAGCAGCAGCCGCCCAAAGGTTATCCAAAGGTGGGAACAAGAGCGTTTCATCCAACGCTGGGGGCCAGATCCCCATGTGCTTGTACAAGCCCACACCGCTCACCCCAATCCAGATTCCACCGCTGCGCCTGCCATGCATCAACCCGGCGCTGATGCGGATACACAAGCCAGCTTGACACCCTCTAGCACGCAGGCTCTTCATCTCACAGAAAGATACATGGCCCAAGCGGTTCAGCTAGAGCAACTTAGGTTGCAAAAAAAGAATCTAGCCAGAGCCCTCGCAGATCGCGAGGAGACTCTACGGGAGTGGAAAAATCGAGTTAGCGAACGCGATGCCTATATTGCTGAACACGACGCCCGCATCGCCGAGCGAGACCAACAAATAGCCGAGCGAAATACACGCATTGCTGAACGCGACGCCCGCATCGCTGAGCGAGACCAACAAATAGCCGAGCGGGATACACGCATTGCTGAACGTGATACCCGCATCGCCGAATTAGAAGCCAAGAACCTTCACCTGCATGAAGAACTGGCTCGACCCGCCATCATTCGACTGGCGCGGAGGCTGTTTAGGGGACCAATTCGAAGGCCGCGCCGCGATGAGTAGCCCCGAATCCCTCGACACAAAACAATCCAGCGTAGAAGAACCCAACGCAGGGCGACCCGACATGAGGCATCTGAGTGCTGAAATTGAAGCTGAGGCCGATAATCTGCGCCAACAAAACCAAGAGATAGCGCTGATCGAACTAGAGACAGAGCAAATCTGGGCCGATCTTTCTCCTTCGGACAACGCAGTAGGTTCGGACAGTTCCGTGGGTTCCGACAACTCATTTGGTTTACAAAACTCATTTGGCGCAGAGGGCCATCTGTTAGACAGAGCCGCAAGAGCAGCAGCGCTTAACCCTCAGGTGCCCATCGGGTCGCGCCGTGGCCTGCGGAGCATCAAGTGGGCAGTTCGTAAGCTCACCTACTGGTACATCCGGTTCTTGACAGATCAGTTCAATGTTTTTGCCAGTTTGCTTGTTCAGCATCTACGCAACCTTGAGGCCCGACTGAGCCGCTTGGAACAAGCCGCTGGTGTTGTTGACGAACAGCCTGTACCCGCTGGATTGGGAGTACTCCCAGACCCTCCTGAGTTGGCCATACCTGTGGTGACAAAGGTGGCTAGCGCGGTAAACGCGGGCCCTTGCCTGGTGCTGTCTGGCGGAGAAGGTGCCCTGGTTCAGGCCATCGGCAACCAAGGTCTGAGGGCCTATGGCGTAGAACAGCATCCCGACCGGGTGCTGGCAGGGCTCCGCCAACAGATTGATATCCGCTCTGAGAACGTGTTGGCCCATCTAGTTGGATCAAAGGACGCAGAGTTCGGAGCAATCGTGCTTACGGGCGTGGTGGAAACCCTTCCCCTACAGGATCTGATCGGCATTGTTAATCAAGCCAGCTTGAAGCTTAAGAACAGCGGGCAAATCATCGTTGCCGTAGCTAACCCAGCAGCCCGGAGCCAAGTGGAGTTGGAGTTGGGAGCGGGTTTGGGAATCTCACCAGCTACTTGGTGCCATCTGCTGCAACACGCTGGCTTTGAGGCTTGGCTTGAGCCCTGCACCGATGCCCGCATCACGGAGATCGTGGTGGCCTGCCGCACAGCGCAAGCCCCAACCATCCAAAATTAGCGACACCGTGAGCCCCGCCGTAGACATACTGATTCCCCAAATGGCATCGGCAGATGCTACGAGCAATCACACTCGGCTTATTCAAGAACTGCTAGAGGAGAAGCAGTTTGAGGTTCGCATCGTGGTGGAGCGGAGAACCCGCGCCACCCGCGGTACCATCCCAATCGAGAAGTGGAAGTGTGATGCCCAAGTCTCGATTCTCCAGCACTCAATCGGCTCAGAAGTGGCCCAGTGTGTGATCCGCAAAAGATCTCCAATCGTGCTGAACTACCACAACATCACCCCTGCAGAATATTTTCGGGCCTGGCAGCCTGAACTAGCCCGAAGCGTTGAGCGGGGGCGGCAGCAACTCCACCAACTAGCCCCACTTACCCGTCGAGGGATTGCCGACTCTGCTTTCAATGCCCGAGAACTACAGGAATTGGGCATAAATGATGTAGTAGTATCTCCTGTGCTTTGGCAGTTGGATGGCCAACTCAGCCACGGCGATGCAGAGACAACCAACAAGATTAGCGAAGACGGCGGCACGATGCTGTTCGTAGGGCGATTGGCCCCCAACAAGTGCCAGCACGATCTCATAGCGGCGTTTGCGGTGCTGTCTCGTTTGCGGCCCAAGTCGCGGCTGGTGCTTGTTGGCGATGCCTCTCCACCCGAATATCTACTCTCGTTGAAGGGCCTTGCTCGGCGGCTGGGGGTAAATGATCGGGTTGTCTTTGCTGGCAAAGTGTCCGACCAAGACCTGCTCGGTTGGTATCAGGTGGCAGACGTGCTGGCCTGCGCTTCGGAGCACGAGGGGTTTGGCGTGCCCTTAGTGGAGGCCATGGCCAAAGGCTTGCCTGTTGTGGCCTACGATGCCGCTGCGGTGGCCGAGACGCTACACGGTGCAGGCATCGTGCTCAGCGACAAGCGACCGGTGACGGTGGCCACCGCTATTAACCGTGTGCTCAAAGATCGCAAACTTCAAAGCACGCTTCGCCACCGAGGCATCAAAGCAGCCCAGCGATTCGACATCTCGCTCACGCGCCAGCAGATGTGGGACGCGCTGAGGGACTTGCTAGAACCCCAGAGCTAGAACCCCAGAGCTGAACCCCGAAGGCTAGAACCCGCCAAACCAACCCTGTAGGCACCCTCACCTGGCGCGAGCACGGAACCATCTACACAACACAGCGACCCGGTTATGAATGCGCTCCCGCCAGGCTAACCGAGCCAAGCGGGCTCGGGCCTCAGCCAGCTCAGCGCGAAGCTCGCCCGCTTGAGCCTCGACACGAGACAAACGGGCTTTGGCCGCATCCAAGTTCTCCGCCGCCTCATGCTCTGACATCTCATTCAGGCTGGTCAGTTGGGCAATCAACTCCTGTTGGCGGTGAACCAAGTTTTCTAGGTGCCGGTAGGGGGCTAGGGATGACCCGAAGAGATCCAGCCGCGAGCGGCTGCCTGCATCATGTAGCTCAGCCAGCCTGACTGTAGGCCGACAGTACACGCGGCGTATTAAATCATCCTCAGCCTGCCGCCACTGATTTAGCAGCTCAGCATCTATGTCCTCACCGATCAACCCACCGAGATGGGCTACTAGGTAATCGTTGCTCCACGTAGGTGGCCAGGGCAGATGACAGCGGGCGCTCAGCATGGCCGAGACCATCTTCCACAGCCCCCGAACCACGGCCAACCGGACATCCACACCGCCAGCAGCCTGCCATTCCCTGTCCACAAACTCCAGATCTCCATCGGCTGTTACAACAAAGTTGTCGGGCCCAGCATCCAACCACTCAGGGGGCAGCGCCCTGCTGGTATCGGCGGGCAGATAGGGATGGGGCGCGGCAACTGTAGCTACCGGTGTTTCATGAGTGGCCAACACCGCCCGCCAGCTGAACAACAGCTCAGCTATGCCTGTGGCATCGCCGTTGCGGGCACACTCCAGCAGACATTGCTCTAGGTTCTTTCCGCTCACATAGGCTTCCTCGGCCACCTCAACCTGCCCCAACCAGCCTTCAAAATCAGATGCCCTGTTCTGGTCTGCCAAACGGCGCTGCACCACCAGCCCTCGTTCCGATTCAGCGAAAACCGCCTGCTGCCTCCAGCGCCAGCGCCGATCAGGAGCCACTCGCCAGGCCAACGCCGCAGGATCTACCCGCTTTTGCACCGCTTGTGGGCTCCGACCTGCCACTACCAAAAAGGAGTTAGCCATCTCTGGTCCCAGTCCGGCAGCCAAAAAAGCCCGGTGTGCAGCCCGGTCATCTGCCACTAGAACCGGCTGGAAATGCTCGCTAGCTGTGGGGTGGCCCACAATCTGATCCACCATGTCCACACACTCGGGATGCTCGTACACCTCCTCGGCCAACACCGAAGTGGGCAGCTTGTAATCTGGAAACGGGAACAGCCACTTCTGCGCCGACAGCCCAACAGAAGCCAACATTTGAGCCAGTTCCCGCCGCGACCAGGTGGTGGGCTGCCCTGCGCTGTAACCCTCAAAACCGGCCCACGGCAACCCCAGATGATCTTCGGGAAAGCCCAGCAAGTACTTGAGTCCGAGACGGTTCTCAATGGCTAGCACCAGCACACCACCGGGGGCTAGGGCATCAACCGCTCGGCTGAGCAGTGCCATGGGCCCAGCGCCCCCACCTGAAGGGGTGCCAGCGTATTCCAGCACCCCCACCATCAAAACCACGTTGTAGATGCCACGCTCTTTGTCTCCTAGCCCATCAAACGGCCCGCACAGCACTCGTACTGTGTCGAGCCCGGCACAGCGATGGGCAATCAGCTCGGCTCGCGCCGCGCTGCCCTCCACTGCGGTCACCGTCGCCCCTTGATCGGCACAAATTCGGGTGTTAACCCCCGAGCCCGCCCCGATGTCGAGCACCTGATCTCCCGAGCTAATAACAATCGGGGCCAAAAGCACAGCCCGCTCTGGCGCTAGGTGGTAAGCGGTGGGCCAGTCACGCACCGCCGAGGCCAGCTCGTCTGACCCCACCCGGCGATCCTCTGCGGCACAAAGCAGCGCCAGCAGCTCAGCCTCGGCCCCGTCCGCATACTGCAACGAACCGCCGATCATGTCAACCGCCAGAGACTCAGCAGACAGAGGCTCAGCAGACAGAGATTCAGCAGACATTGCCGCGCACCTCAGGCTCCCGACCGCCAGTCGCCCTCCAAGTTCAACAACCCGTTAGCCGCCGGGTCGGGCTCACCGGAGATCTGTAGCCAGAACTCCCGGGCCCGCCGGTCATAGAGGAACGAGGCATCCGAATCCTGCACTGCGGCATTCACATGCAGTGCGCCAGAACGAAACGGAATGCGGGGTAGGTGATACTCCACCCACCCCTCGCCGTGGAGCCGACCGGGGCGGAACCCACCAATATGAGAGCGAGGGCCAGCCAGATGAAGGTTGTTTCGGTCGTAAAACCCTAAGGAGAACACTGGATCCTCGATGGGCTCAGATGCGGTGTAGTGGATGCGCACTACCAGCGGGGCACCCGAGGCAAACGACTGGGGCCGATGCCCGGCCTCGTCTAAGAACTCCAGGTTCGCAATACGCATTGGGGTTTCTAGCTCACCGTCGGGGCGGGAGCGGTGGCCCACCGAAGCAGCCCCCTCGGTGTCGATGGTATCAAGGTAAGCGTTGACCACCTCCGCAGGATCGCCCACTGCGGCTAACTGCCCGCGGTTGAGCCATGCCATCTGATCACAGTTGGCCCGCAGCATCCCCAGATCGTGGCTTACCAGCACGATGGTCACCCCCTGAGATCGCAGCGACTTCAAGTGGCTGAAGCAGCGGTGCTGGAACTCCTCGTCACCCACGGCCACCACCTCGTCTACGATTAAGATCTCAGGATCCACGTGAACGGCCACCGCGAAGCCCAGCCGCACATACATGCCGCTGGAGTAGATCTTCACTGGGTGGTCGATGAAATCCTCAAGGCCAGCGAACTCTACGATCTGCTCCACCCGCTGATCAATCTCCGCTTTCGGCACCCCTAGCACCGAGGCGTTGAGGTAGATGTTCTCCCGCCCGCTCAAGGCTGGGTGGAATCCGGCTCCTAGCTCCAACAAGGCAGACGTGCGGCCGCTAGCCTCCACGCAACCCTCAGTGGGCCGATATATCCCGGCCATCACCCGCAACAGGGTGGACTTGCCCGACCCGTTGCGCCCAACCAGCCCATACATCGAGCCTCGGGGCACCGCTAAGGTTACGTCACGGAGGGCCCAGAAAGGCTCGTGGCGCGCTCGGCGGGTACCTCGGGGCGATCCAGCGCGCAACCCCATCCATGCCTCCTTCAAGCTGAGGGGCCGGTCTGGAGTAAGCCGGAAGCGCTTAGACACCCCTTCCACAACCACTGCATGCTCACCTACGCTGCCACCCATCAGCTATAGCTCCTCAGCAATGTCTCGAGTGTGAGCCTTAAACATCAGCCATCCTGTCGCACCCACTGCCAGTGAGATCAAAGCCATTAGCGCCAACCGGAGCAGACCGGGCCAGTCCAGCCCATACAGGAGCTCTCGGGAAGCCTCGGTGAACTGCGATAATGGGTTCAGCCTGATGATGTCTCGCATCGGCAGCCCCATGGCCCGCTCGGGAATCAGCGACAGCGGGTAGACGATGGGGGTCACATAAAAGAGGAACTGCAAAGCAATGGTAGAAAGGTAGCCCACGTCGCGATAGCGCACATTCCACACGCTTAGCACGAGCCCAATCCCCAAAGCGAACACCGAGAGCAACAGCAAAAGCACCGGCCACAACAGGAAAGTCCAGCTCACATTGACGAGACAGACGAATATCAGCATCAAGATGGAGGCTTCCACCACCGCCTGAAACAAAACTGTGAACAGGGCTGCCACAGCCGGTGCCTCAGGCGGAAAGTACACCTTGCCCAAAAGCGACCCCAGATCTAACAGTGCGTTCATGGCTCCGGTTATCACCCCGTAGAAGGCGTTCCACATAACCAAAGCGCAAAAGAGGTAGAGGGCGAAGTTGTCGAAGCGGCCGTTGCCAGCACGAGGGGGCTCAAACTTTAACAACACGCCGAAGACCAGAGCGTAAATGCCCAGGGTGGCCGCGGGGTTGAGCATCGACCACAGCCAGCCCAGCACCGAGCGCTTGTAGCGCGCCCCTAGCTCCCGCTGCACCAAGCGGCCGATCAGCTCCCGGTAGCCCCATATCTCCAGCGCGCCACCTCGGCCCACCACAGTGCCCATCTGTTTCATGTTTGCGGCTCGGGATCGCACAGATGCTCGTACACGCCAGCCAGATTCTGCTGCCAGCTGGCGTGGCGAGCGGTGATGTCAGCCACGCCCTGTGCGGCTAGGCGCTGGCGGCGAACAGGATCGCGCACCAGTGCCGCGATCTCGGCTGCCAGCGCATCGGCAGTCTGGGGCGACTGCATGCAGTTGTGGTTATGGCGCAGCAGCCACTCCCCTGCTGGGTTCTCGAATGCCACCACCGCGGTGCCACAAGCCATCAGCTCCAACGGCAGATAGGAAGGATGTTCGGAGGTGGTGAGCGCCACGCCGATGTCGCAGGTGCGATACAGCGGCCCGGTTTCGGCGTAGTCCAACTGGCCTAAATGGGTTATGAGGGAGTCCATGTGTTCGGGGAAGGCCCACGACCCCGCAGTAACGATGCGAACACCTTCGGCCAACTCTTCCTTCAAGAGGCGCACTGCCCGAGCAGCAAGCTCCCAGCAGTTGCGTAGGTGGCCGGGGCGGGCGTAGATGAACACGGTTGCCGGTCGATCAGAACTTGCTTGTCGGTCGGTATCGGGCGCAATGCGGTTGCGGGCGTGGAAGATGGAGGTGTCCACTGCAGGCCAGAAATGACGAGCCGTTCCCCCGTACCGATCCCTGTACAAGTCGGCCAGATGGCCGGTGTTGCACAGCCCGTAGAGCCCTAGCCGGTAACTGTGCTCGGCCAAGGCATAGAGCGTGCCCGCCGGGTAGAACATGGGCTCAAAGTCTTGGATCAGGTAGAAGCGACGGGTCTGAGCGGGGGTACGGGCCGCGAAATAGGCGGTGTTCCACATGGTGGCGATGGCAGCATCAGCGGGTGGGACGCTGCAGGGATCAAAGGCAACGGAGTCGTGGTAGCTGATGGGGCTGTCGGCCAGAGAACTGAAAGCAGCGGTGATCCCCGACCGATACCACCGCTCGTCGTGGCCTGTGGGACCGGCCATAACCATGAACCGGTTCTGCACCCCGTGGTTAGCAGCGAGATGGTCGGCCAGTCGGAACACGGTGTGGATGCCACCGTAGAACGGGTTTTGAAACTCAGGCACGAACCAGTTAACCGTTTTCACCTGGTGACGGCCCCGCACCGCCCGATGCCCGCGGCGCACCGATTCGGCAAGCTCCCGGTCGGCCTCAGCAACCACCGACAGGACGTGGGCCTCCCCTGTCTCGTTGCGCTGATAGAAAATCTCCATGGGCCGACCTAACATTTCGGTGAGCCTCGTCAGCACGCCAGGCTTGGACTCGCAACAAATCCTCGGCTCGGGATGCCCAGCGCTGAGGTTGGGGGAAAAGTAGGGATCACCCCCCATCAGCCAGCGCTGATAGCTCCAATAGCTAGCGAACACATCGCCCTCGGGAATGTCTGAACCCCTAGTTGCCGACTCACGATGGCCGATGGGGGTAACCGCGCTAACCACGTTGCGGTAACCGGCCCCATATGCCCGCAATCCGAGCACCACATCGCTGCCGCACAGCTCCATACGCTCGTCAAACCCACCCACCTCTCTAAACACCGAGCGGCGCACGGCTAAGCAGGCTCCGGTCACTGCCACCGTGTTACGAGTCCAATCGGTGGGCCCCATGAGGCTCTCGGAATGCGGAGCCATGCCACAGAACAGATGGCCCGCCAAACCGGTCATCCCGATAACCACCCCGCCGTGCTGAATCATGCCATCGGTGCCCAGAAGCTGAAGCCCGACCACGCCGATCTCAGGGCGCTGCGCCCAGCCGACAAGATTTTGGAGCCAGTCGGGGTGACCAACAAAGGTGTCGTCGTTCAAGAACACCAGCACATCTCCATTGGCGCGGCTCGCAGCCCGATTGTTCACCGCGGAGTAGTTGAACGGCTCGTCCCACCAGATGATCTGAGGGTTTAGGTCGGCGGCCTGATCCCGGTACCATGTCTCGTTGGCAGCGTTGCGGCCGCCGTTGTCCACGATGATCAGCTCAATACCAGTGGGCTTACTGCCAGTGGGCTTACTTCTGGTGGGCTTACTGCCAGTGGGCTGACTGCCAGAATACGAAGCAGAGCGAATCAGCTCAAAGCACCCTTGCAGCATCTCCCGGTTATGACAAGTAGGGACAATGATGCTCACTGTTGTTGCCTGTTGAGTTGCCCAGTTGAGCTTGATGCCGCAATCGGTGGCCTCAGCCTTTGCTGCCCAACCATGTTTGTTGAGCCAGCCGTCTACCAAAGCCTCGTGACGCTCACCGTAATGTACATCTGCCACCCGCTGAGCTTGGAGCACCGCCGCCAGACGGCTTACCTGTTGTGGGCCTACATCCAAGCTCAACAGCAAAGCCCACCAGGCTAGATCGTCATCGCTAGCTATGCCCTCAAATCCCTGTACCACCTCAGCGGAGAGTTGGCGTGCCCGTACAGCAAAAGCCCGCCCGATGTAGTTGGCACAAACCAGCAAATCGGGCGACCATTCTGGCTTGAGGCGGGGTTGGCTTATGCCCTCTAGATCGTCCCCAAAATAAACCCCCTCGGGCATACCATCTAGGTGCCACGCCCACACGTCGGCTAGCGGGGTTAGGTCGTGATCCCAGTACACCAACTCCAGCCAGGGGTCTCGCCATACTGCCTGAGCAATCCGAAACGCAGCATCAGGGCGCAAAACATCCCCAGCCCGCAACACCACAACCATGTCTTGTGAGTGTTCAAGGTGCAACCGGCTTAGTTCTCTTCCCATGTCCTGAGGGGTAACTACCAACATCTCGGTTGCGCCCCACGATTGCTGATGTAGCCAGCGTTGTGTTGTGTCCACATCACCTCCATCAGCAACCACCAACACCCATACCGTGGTTGGACGCACCCATTGGCTATACCAGCCCTTTTGTATATCCAACACGCTGCTATCTGGCGGCAGCCGACACCACCACTGCTGATAGGTCACCCCGGCGGGCGCTTGCTGCGGCTGCGGCACTTGCTGCGACTGGGAACCTTGCTGCGACTGCGGCGCTTGCTGCGACTGCGAAACAGCATCAGGTATTGGCCGAGATTGTGAGCGTCTGGCTAGAACCGTTGCAAACATGCGTGCAACACGCTGCTTGACACGCTGCTTAAGGTGTGCTGCTATCTGTCTGCGGCTGCTACCAACTGGAAAAATAAGCTCAACAAGGCGATGGGCCACTGCCACAGCCTACCGGCACGCCCGTAGCAGCCTGCGCTCAAACCTCGTTAGGCTATAAACCTGAGTTGATCTCAATTAATCTAAAACCTTGCTTGATCAAATACTTGCCGCCCTAAGCGCAAGCTGAAAAAATGATAGACGGGCGGTTGGAATAGGTTGGAATAACTTTGAATTTGCCACGCTCTCGCGTCTCCATCGCCATGTTGTCGCTGCTTGCAACAGCAACCGTTCTGCTGACAGTGCCCGCCACCGCTCAAAACAACACTGGCGATACTGCAAATCCCAGCGACGCTGGCAACGCCAACAACACTGGCGATCCCGCTAACACGCCCGTGCTCATCGTAGACCCATCAGCCACCATCACCTTCAACGGCAACGGCTGGGGTCATGGAGTGGGCATGAGCCAGTGGGGTGCCCGCGGCCGCGCCGAAGCAGGCCACAGCACACAAGAGATACTACAGTTTTACTATCCCGGCTCTGAGCTAGTTGCCAACTACGGCTACCCCGAAACAGAACCTGCACCCCCTGAACCTACTCCTACCCCAGCGCCCCCAAGCACCCCATCTAGCCCACCGAGCACCACAAACCTGCAAGATCCAGCCCAGATTCTCCTTGCAACCACAAACTCAACTGTATTGACCCCAGAAGGCTTCAACCGCATAAGCATCAACAACCAAAACCTGCCCTCAGATAGCCAACCCACCCGTGTCCCTGCTGGCACACCCATAACTGTGACACGCGAGGCCGGGGTTTGGCGCATATCCTATAACGGCACCGAAGTCTGCTCTGGCGGCTGCGTAGGCGAAACAGCACAACTCCACTTCGCCACCAACACCGCAGTCAACGTATCTACCACCGGACGCTCCTACTCCCACGGCCGCATCAACCTAGTGGCAACCGCAGGCGACCCTAACCGTTTTCACATCACGCTAGATTCTCTGTCGGTAGATAAGTTCCTAAACGATCCTCAAGGCGCTCGCCCGGCGAGTGCAATTCAACCAAATAGTCCAATTCAAATAGTGGTGGCCACCGCGGAGGCCACCACGCTAACCCCCGAAGGGCTCAACCGGATCACCGTAGACAACCAGAACATCTCCGTCGGTGCCCTAGAGGCAGCCAGAGCACCATCTAGCACACCCATCACGATTGCCCGAACCGGCGGCCTGTGGCGCATCAGCTACAACGGAACCGACATCTGCCCCAACGGCTGTGCCGGACAGACCGCCCAACTCCACTTCGCCACCAACACCGCAGTCAACGTGTCTACCACCGGACGCTCCTACTCCCACGGCCGCATCAACCTCGTCGCCCTCCCAGAAGACCCCACCCGCTTCCAGATCACCCTCGACTCCCTGACCATCACCAAGTTCTTTAACGATCCCCATGGCACAACATCCGCCTCTGTTGGCAACCTACCGGTGTCACCTACAGACAACATTGCCATCACCCCCCCGGCAGCGCAACACCCTGAAGAATCCATAGGGGTTCACTTGGCTACAACCACCCAAACAACCCTGACCCCCCGGGGCACCAACCGCATTACCATAGACAACCAACAAGACATCCGCGTGGCGCCCAACACCCAAGTTACCTTTATGCGCCACGCTGGGCACTGGCACATCACCTATAACGGAGTTGACGTTTGCGGTACTGGCTGTTCTGGGCATAGCGCACAGTTGCACTTTGCCACCGACACCTCTGTGGTTGTATCCAACACAGGACGCTCCTACTCTCATGGCCGAATCAACCTGGTACCCATCAGCAATAGCGCTGAACAGTTTGATGTGGTGTTGGACTGGCTAAATATTGAAGAGTACCTGCGCGGCATTGCCGAGATTCCCACCAGCTGGCCTGCGGTAGCCCAAGACACCCAAGCAATCGCTGCTCGCAGCTATGCGGTTGCATCCATACGCCAGCGCCGAGCATCGCCGGGATGGAACCGACCGTATGATCTGTACGCCACCGTCCAAGATCAAGCCTTCGTAGGCGACACCCGCGAGCAGGCCGCTTCGGCTGCCCCCTGGTTGGACGCTGTGGAGCGCACCGCCAAGCAGACACTCATTTTTGACGGCAGCCCCGTGAGGGCATTTTACTCCTCCTCAAACGGAGGACACACCGAAACTAGCGGCTATGTATTTACTACAGATATGCCCTACTTGGTAGCCACGCCTGATTTGTTTGACAACCATGCAGACAACCCCAACCATTCTTGGACACACCAATACAGGGTTAGCGATTTCAACCAATGGCTAAACGACCATCCCGATACTGCGGTTGGACAACTCATCGGTATGCAGATTTTGGGCGGTGTGGGCAGCTCGGGCAGATTGGACAAAGCCGAGATCAAGATCACCGGCACACAACAAGAGATAATCATCAGCGGTACACGGCTCAACAACCGGCTCTATACCGCAGCTGGAAAGGTGGGCCAACCCCGTCCTTTGTCCACCAAAGTTACCTTTGCTCTGCCTATAGCTAGCGTGCCGCTCACGAACATCACAACCACAGACATCACAAACACAGACACCACAACCACACAAGAAGAAACAAACCCAACCTCGCCCCCAGAACAAGAAAACCCAGAACAAAAAGATACAGAACCAAAAGACACAGAACCGGCAGTACCCGAAACCTTCTACACCGGGGTCATTAGTGGGCCCGACTTTTGTATCACACTCAGCATTGGAGGACCCATCACCTACCCTCATGACAGCGACAACGACGGCGTAGCAGACATCTGCTCGCTCAAGTCCACCCGGCGAGAAGAAGCCGCCCGCCAAAGAGCACTAGATAGGTTTGAACAAGCCGCTCCAGAACTGTTTGAACTCCTACTAGCCGAGGCGTGCTGGAGCTTGCTTGCAGAATCTTTCGGAGAACCAGATAAAGAACCGCAAGACGAATGTGCCCAAGCTCACGATCCAAATATCACCCCGCCTGCACCCTCTAGCACCACACATGCCAGCAGCAACCCAACGCTGTTCTTTTCGGGCCCGGTGGTAACCAGCCCTGAGTTCTGCGCAAACTTCAGCCTCGGCGGAACCATCTTGTACCCACATGACAGCGACGGAGATGCCATAGCAGACATCTGCTCGCTCAAGTCCACACGGCGAGTAGCAGTAGCCCGACAGCGAGTGCTAGCAGAGCTGACCTCGCCCGACGCAACACAAGCCTGGTCTACATTAATCCAAACCCTCTTTGCGGAAAGCTGTCGCCATGTTGTTTCGGGCATTGAAGATGTCACAAAAGAAGCCGCAGATGCCTGCGCCCCCCACATTGGAGCCCGGCCAGCAACCTAAGCTCAATAAATCACCCGCATCTCATCGCACAAGAGCATGCACCAAGCGCACCAAAGACTCACCATACGGGGGTGGCTCGCCAATACCGGCCAACTTGCAAGCACGGTTCTCCAACACCGAGTAGGCCGGGCGCTTAGCTAAGCGCGGGGGGGATAGCTCCGCTGTGGTTATGGGAGTTACCAAGTTTGGGTTATAGCCTGCAGCCGCCAACACAGCACGGGCCAACTCATACCAGGTTGCCGATCCCTGATTGGCCACATGATAAAGCCCCGCCCGTCGCTCACCACACAAGCGATACACCACCTCGGCCACATCTGTGGCAAAAGACGGCGACCCCCGCTGGTCGTCCACAAACCGCATGGCCTCACCTCGGCTGGCCAAACCAAGAACCGTTTGAACCACGTTGTTGCCCCCCAAACCGCACAACCACGAGGTTCGCACCACGGTTGCTGCGCTCCCCGCTTCTTGTTCTCCAGCCAACTTGCTAAGGCCATAAACCGACAAAGGCGCGGGTCTATCCCACTCATGGTAGGGCTCAGCGGTTTCCCCAGAAAACACATAGTCACTTGAGATATGACACAAATGAACCCCAAATCGCCGCGACGCTTCAACCAAATGTCGCACCGCCAAGGCATTGGTGGCATAAGCCCACTCAGGGCTTGTTTCAGCGTTATCCACAGCGGTAAAGGCCGCACAGTTAACGATCACCGCAGGGCGCAACGCCCCCACCACACCCAACACTTGATCTCGGCTCACGATGTCCAACTCGGCGCGCGCTGCAGCCACCACCTCGTGATCTCCAGCCACAAAACACCTAGCCACCTCGGTGCCAAGCTGTCCAGCAGCACCGGTTACCAACACCCGCACAGCATCAACCTTGTGGCACTGCTTGCTTGAGAGGTTCCCACCACCAGCGGTTACAGCGATACCAATCGACTGTTCTAGCTAGGGCATCGTCCAGCTCCCAGGTGGGCTTCCAACCCAATTTTGCTATTTTGCTGACATTCACACAATAGCGTCGGTCGTGGCCGAGGCGATCTGTCACATAGCTAATAGCGGACTCGTCTTGGGAAAACATCGCTAGCAACTTCTTGGTCAGCTCAAGGTTGGTTACCTCGTTGCCCCCGGCAATGTTGTACACCTCCCCGCTCATGCCGTGTTCCAGCACAACACCAATTGCCTCACAGTTATCGGTTACGTAACACCAATCCCGCACGTTGAGCCCATCGCCGTACAAGGGCAGTTGTTGGCCATCCAACAGGTTGGTTGCGAACAAAGAAATGAGCTTTTCAGGATGCTGATAGGGGCCAAAGTTGTTGGTTGATCTTGTTATGGTTACCGGTAGGCCAAAGGTGTGCCAATAAGACATGGCAATCATGTCTGAAGCGGCTTTGGAGGCCGCATACGGCGAACTAGGTACCAACCGATCACCTTCGGCAAACGCCCCCTCATCAACAGACCCGTATACCTCATCTGTGGAGATGTGCAGCAGCTTTTTCACCTCTAGTTGGCGAGCCACATCGCACACCACGTTGGTACCGTAACAATTGGTCAGCACGAAGGCATCGGGGCCAACTATGGAGCGATCCACGTGGCTTTCAGCTGCAAAGTGAACCACCACATCACAGCCCGACATGGCCTGTTGCACCGCCACTCGGTCGCACACATCCCCCTGCACAAAGCTCATGCGGGGATCGCTTTGAAAATCTTGCAAGTTGGCCTTGCTGCCTGCGTAGGTAAGCGCATCCAACACCACCACTGAATCGGCAGCGTTTGCCAACGCCCAGCGCACAAAGTTGGAGCCAATAAACCCGGCTCCTCCGGTAACCAGCAGCTTCATCGCTCTAACCCAACCTCTCTAACCCGGCCTCTCAAGCCCGGCCACACCCAACCCGGCCACATCTAACTGAGGCATCTCAAATACAGGCATCAAGTGTGCCGGTATGTCGGCTCTTTGGGGATTGGCTTGATCGCGCTCCGACAAGATGGGCTGTGCCACCCCCCAGTCGGCACCAATCGTGGGGTCGTCCCAAGCCACGCCCAGTTCATCTGTAGGGTTGTAGTAGCCGTCCACCAAATAGGTGATGGTCATGTCCGACAGGGCTGCAAAACCATGAGCCACCCCACATGGAATGTAAACCCCACGATGCGGGTTGCTTGCCTCGGCAGCGCTACGGGCAGAGCCGCTACGGACAGAGTCGCTGCGGGCATCTATGGGCTCTGTATCTGCCGTATCTACCCTCCCCAGATCCAACATCAGCGTGGCCCCTTCGGTAGGCGATCCCCTCCGCAGGTCGTGAAGCACAACTCTGGCACCACCAAAGGGCACATACCAATAATCGGCCTGATGCAGATGGTAATGCAAGCCCACAAGACTGCCAGCTTGCCTATCACCGCGGTTGGCCTGCACCATCTCCCGTGCTCCGTTAATCCACTCTCTGCGATAGATCTCCACAAACAAGCCACGCTCATCGCTATGCACCACAGGTGTAACCACCGCTACCCCAGCTATGACATCGCTATAGGCAACTGCTGCCACGGCCCTAGCCCAACTCCAGATGAGAGTGATCCCCCAGCATGAGCCTTGATGCGCCGCGCTGCCCTGCGGAGCGTTCCACATGTACGTGTTGGCCGATGAGCGAGTCAGTTATACGGCTAATGCCCTCGATTCGACAACCTTCTAGCACCACAGAATGATCCAGTTCGGTATCTGAGATAACGCAGCGCTCTCCGATAGAGGTGTACGGGCCCACAAAGGAGTCTCGAATACAAGCATCTGCGCCAATCGCCACAGGCCCTCGCACCGTAGAGTTGATCAACTTGGCTCCCTCGGCCAACACCACTCGACCCTCTACTTTAGAAGCAGCATCTACCGCACCATCCACCTTCCGGGCCAAGGTATCCAACACCAGACGATTGCACTCTAACAAAGGGTCTTTTTTACCAGTGTCAATCCACCAGCCGTCTAGCATCTGATGGCTCACCCTGTGACCGTTTTGAATCAGCCAGCCTATGGCATCGGTAATCTCCAACTCACCGCGATCTGAAGGCTCAATAGCCCCAACCGCATCATGAATCGTGTGATCAAAGATGTACACCCCCACCAGAGCCAAGTTAGATCCAGGGTTCTTGGGCTTCTCTGTAAGCTTTGTCACACAACCTCTAGCATCTAGCTCAGCTACCCCAAACGCCGAGGGATTCTCTACCGGTGTAAGCAATATCTGCGCCCTACAGGGCTCATTACCAGAGCTGTCTGGCTCTTTGTTGTTCAGGCGGTTTGCCTGCTCAAAGCTTTCCACGAATTGCGCTAAGCCCTGTTCTAGCATGTTGTCGCCCAGATACATCACAAAGCGATCCTCGCTCAAAAAGTCGCGTGCGATATGGACGCAATGAGCCAACCCCAGCGGTGCGGATTGGCGAATGTAGCTCACGCTCACACCAAAACGAGACCCATCACCCACCGCCTCGCGAATCTCTTGGTGAGTGTCGCCCACCACGATTGCTATCTCTGTAATACCAGCTGCGGCCATATCCTCAATGCCGTAGAACAGCACTGGCTTGTTGGCGATGGGCACGAGTTGCTTGGCGCGAGTGTGTGTGAGCGGGCGCAGCCGAGTGCCCGCACCGCCCGACAAAATCAACCCCTTCATGGGCTAATTAGCCTACGACACGATGTGCGAGCAATATCGCCCAATCAGCTAACTAAGCGGGGCAGGAGCACAAAGACCATCTAGCTCCACTATCTGAATGCTGTCGCGGTTTTGCCACACGATGGGCTGATCTGGGTCGGGCCGTAGCTTGTACTCCCGAAAGGTCATCTCGCTGGCATCAAACGCCAACAGCCGCCCCACTAGGGTGTCGCCGTGACCTAAGATCAGCTTGATGGCCTCCAAAGCCTGAATCGACCCCACAATTCCGGGCAACACGCCCAACACACCCGCCTCAGCACAACTTGGAGCCATATCTGCGGGAGGCGGTTCGGGGATCATATCTCGGTAAGTGGGACCATTACGAGGGTCAAAAACCGTCACCTGTCCTTCAAACCGGAAGATCGATCCGTGTACAACGGGAATGCCCAACTTCACTGAAGCATCGTTGAGCATGTAGCGCACCGGGAAGTTATCGGCACCATCCACAATTACGTGGTACTCGCTGATAATGTCCAAGATATTGTCTGCACCTAACCGCACATCGTAGGTCACCACGTTCACATCGGGATTCAGATCGTTGAGGGTCTTCTTGGCTGAATCCACCTTGCGATGACCCACTCGATCCACGTTGTGGAGGATCTGACGCTGCAGGTTGGACTCATCCACCACATCCATATCCACAATCCCTATGGTGCCCACCCCAGCGGCTGCCATATAGAGGGCTGCAGGCGAACCCAGCCCGCCAGCGCCCAAGCACAGCACCTTGGCATCCAACAACTTGAGCTGCCCCTGCTCTCCTACCTCTGGCAACAAAAGGTGGCGGTGATACCGATTACGCTGTTCGGGGTTCAAAGCAGCTGGCAGAGCCCAATCTCGTCCCTCATCCTTCCAGCGGTTAAAACCACCATCCATAGAGACAACATCTTGGTAGCCGATGTGCTGAAGGGTTTGAGCTGCAAAGGCTGAGCGCACCCCACCAGCACACATCACCACCACCGGGGCCTGCTTATCGGGTAACCGATTCTCTACATTTGGCTCCAAATTGCCCCGCGGGATGTGTATCGACCCGGGCACCGCTCCCTGCTCAAACTCATCGGGCTCGCGTACATCCAACAAAACAGCACCCAGATCCAACATCGCCGCCGCCCCAGCGGGATCGGTCTCACGAATTTCTGCTTTGGCTTGCCGTAGGAGATCTCTAAACGTGGACATTACTTGGAAATCCTACCCAGTTAGTCCGAAATAACAACAAGCGTCTCCACAAAACAAACGCTCCCGATAACCTAAGCACTTACCCTGAACACTCTAAACAGCTCTGCCGGTAGCTTGTTGGTGTGAGCAGTTAGATCGACAAGGCTGGATTTGCCATTCCTGCAAGCAAAATAAACCCCAAAATTGCCTATTGACAAGAAATACTAGAAAAACATAACATCATCTGTAATATTAATTTGCTTACCATATTTGGCTAAGCCTTACAGAAATACAAGTTTATGACTTCTAGTACCCTGCAACTGCAAACCCCTCGTATCGTGCCCAGTTTGTGGATTGAGCCGTGGCAAGATTCCATCACCGAGCAATCGGGTCACGACCCCCGCTCACGCTACGTAGAGCAATACTGGCTCAGCGTGATTGGGCCAACCGCTGCGTGGCTAATGCGCTATGTGGCCCATCAGTTTGACCGATATCCCGACGGGTTTGAGCTGTCGGTAGCCGAGATTGCCATGCAGCTAGGGGTTAGCCCTAAGGCTGGCAACCGCAGCGGTCTGCTGCGTAGTTTTGAACGCCTTGTGCTGTTTCGCCTAGCAGCCCAAGCCCACGCGGGCTTTGCGGTGCGCCGCAGCTTACCTACGCTCAACAGCGCCCAAATACGGCGGCTACCGCAGCACCTCAAGCGTTCGCATGTAGAGCACGAATACCAGCAGAAGTCCCAAACCGCTGCGTGAGCATTAACCCTCTCAGCACAGTTCTGCTAAAGCTACCTATGGCGTGTAAAACACCTGTATGGAAATCCTCACAGCGCCATACTTAGTGGCAGCCGTGTTGTTAGCAACAGCAGGCGCAACCAAAGTCATCACCCCAATACCGGCTGCGACGGCTCTCTTGAAGCTAGGTGCCGGGTGCCCGCTATGGGTTGTGCGGCTGTTGGGTTTGGTGGAGCTAACCGTAGCTGTGAGCGCATTTGTTGTGGGTGGAATCTTGCCCGCAAGCGCTCTGGCTGTACTGTACGGTGGCCTAACGCTGGTGGCGCTAGCGATGCTGCGTGCAGACCCGGGAGCTGAGTGTGGTTGCTTTGGGCCGGTGCCAATGCCCGTCAGCTACCGCCATGTTGTGCTTAATCTGCTAGCGCTAGCCACAGGTGTAACCGCTGCGATTACCAGAACAGAGCCAGTGGACAAGCTTTTTGTGGCCGACCGATGGCTCTATGCACCACTTGGGATAGCGGTTACCGCAGGCGCGTGTGGGGCCTTTTTATGGCTCACCCTCCCCCCTGCAGAACCCAACAACCAACCTTAAGCCTCAGCATCAATCTCGCAACATGCTAATAGCCAGCAGTTTCAAGGCCGACAGATGCATAATCAACAGCTGCATAGCTGCTGTGGTGATGCAACTTTATCTAGTAATGTAACTGTGCATACTAAGGTATGATGATTATATGCCTAAAAAACGAGTCACCATCACGGTTGAAGTAGACCTGCTCAACCATGCCCAGTCAGCAGTTCAATCGGGAGTCTGTAGATCTGTCAGTGAGTGGATTGGTAACGCCATGAGAGAACAACTGACCCAAGATGACCGCCTAGCAGCATTAGATGAAATACTCGCAGAATATGAGGCCAAATATGGCCCCTTCACCGAAGAAGAACTTGCCGAACAAAAAAAGCGCGATCTGCAAGCATCAGCGATCCTAAAAGCAGAAGGTGAGAGACTGCTAGCCGAGTGGCAGCAACTCCAAGCTCGACAAGCCTCCTAATGAGCCTCATACTTGACTCGGGAGCGTTCATCGCCCTAGAACGCGGCAACCGATCAGTTTGGCGTAAGATTGAGATTGCACGAAGAGCGGGAATCCTGATCACAACCCACGGTGGTATCATTGCTCAAGTGTGGCGCGGAGGCACCCGAGGCCAAGTCCAACTAACCAGGGCCTTGCGAATGGTGAAAATAGTTCCGCTAGATGATGTTTTGGGTCGACAAGCAGGAATGCTGCTAGCCCATTGCGGACTATCCGATGCCATCGATGCCGCACTAGTGGCCATGGCCAATCATGGAGACGAGATAATCACCTCCGACCCCCAAGATATACAGATACTCGTAGCCTCTTCTAAGCGAAATCTCGAAATAATCCCAGTTTGAACCTTAGAGACGGCACCATTCGCACGAAGAGTGGGCGGGCTCAACCAACTTGGGCAGTTGGGGGGTGGAAGTTGATTAGTGCGTCTAGCAGCATTCGCACCCCAAAGCCGGTGCCGCCTTTGGGAATCTCGCCATCTTCTGTGTCGGTAAAGGCTGGGCCTGCTATGTCTAGATGTGCCCAGGGAATCTGCTCATCCACAAAGTTGGACAAGAACAAACCTGCCGTGATCGCCCCGCCGTGGGGCCCACCGATGTTTTTCATGTCGGCCACAGGCGAATCCAACTGAGCCTTATAGTCCTCAGGCAAAGGCAGGTGCCACACCCGCTCTCCGGTGCGCTCCGCAGCATCGGCTAACTGGGTTATCCAAGCCTCGTTGTTGCCCATAAGCCCAGCCACCTTAGGCCCCAAAGCCACCATGCAGGCTCCGGTAAGGGTGGCTAAATCCACAATGGCATCAGGTTCGGCCAAACAAGCTCGCTCCAACGCATCGGCTAGCACCAGCCTGCCTTCAGCATCGGTGTTCAGCACCTCCACGGTTTTGCCGCTGGCCATGGTCAACACATCGCCGGGGCGGGTAGCATCACCGCCCAACATGTTGTCTGTCATCGGAATGTAACCGGTTACCTTCACCGGCGGTGCCACAGCCGCAACTGCCGACATCACCCCCAACACCGCCGCACCACCGCTCATGTCGCACTTCATGGTCATCATGCCGGTACCTGTTTTAATAGACAACCCGCCGGAATCAAAGGTGAGACCCTTGCCCACCAGCGCTACCGAGCCACGGCAATCGGCCCCCGATTCGGGACTGTAGGTAAGCTCCACAAAACGTGCAGGCTGCTCGGACCCTCGGTTCACCCCTAACAAACCACCCATCTTGGCCTTGCGAATGGCCTTTAGATCCAACACCGTTGCCTCAAGGCCCTCTCGTTCGGCCACCTGCACAGCAACCTGAGCAAACTTAGCGGGCGTGAGCGATCCACCGGGCTCATTTACCAAGTCGCGTGCAAAACAAACCGCTTCGGCCACACGCCTACCGGTATCTAGGGCATGTTTTACCGCTTTACCTCCCGCACCCACCACGCACACGCTGGCAAGCTCGTTGGGTTTGGGTGTGGATTTAAAGTCACCATAGCTGTAGGCACCAAGCACGATGCCCTCAACTAACGCCGCTAGCGCCTCGTTGCGACCAATGTGTTCAGGCACCGCATCGGTAATCGCAACCGAAACTTTCTGCATGCGCTTAGCAGCCCTTGCTAACGCTGCTCCTGCCTTGCGAACATCGCCGAGGCTGATCTTGTTGGCTGGCCCCAAGCCCACCACTGCACGAGGCCGCTCGGTGCCAGAGATGATCTCTACTTGTCCTACGGTGGCTTCAAACCCCCTGCCCTGTAGTACCGCCAAATCTGCCTCCGACAAATCCAGACCCGACAAGTCCACCCCGTCGGGCCAACTGCCATTGGTGGCCTTGCTTTTAGCTTCAGATTGAGCTTCAGAGGCACACACACCCATCGCATGTAGCTGCGAACGAGCGGGTACCTTGGTTGCGGTTAGAAAAGATAGCAATGCAACTCCTTGAGGTTATGGCTGTTGTTTAATTGTGACCGTTTATCTTTTGCCTGATGATCTTGTGCTGTGTTGTTGTTGTTATACCTGTTGATCTTGTGATTCTTGGGGCTCAGATGTTTTGGATTTTATATGAACAACCGTTCGCAACCTGAGCCCCGATAACCTTTTGAGCTATGGGCACGTATTTAGAGGCGGCGCGCCAGCGTGTGCTCATCTTTGACGGGGCGTTTGGAACCCACCTCCAAGAACAAGCCCTGAGCGCCGACGACTTTGGCGGCACCGACCTAGAAGGCTGCAATGAGCTGCTGTGCCTGCGCCGACCTGATGTGATCGCTGCAATGCACGACCACTACCTAAGCGTTGGTGTGGACGCAATAGAAACCGCCACCTTTGGGGCCTTTGCGGTGCCCTTAGGCGAATACGACATGGCCGAGAAAACCTATGAGATCAACCTCACCGCAGCCCAAATCGCTAAAGAGGTTGCTCACGGGCACTCCAGCAACCAAACACCCCGATGGGTGGCGGGATCAATCGGCCCCGGCACCAAAATGGCCTCGCTCGGGCAAATCCCCTACGCCAAGCTGCGCGATGCCTATGAAGTGCAAGCCAGAGGGCTGTTAGCCGGTGGCGTAGACCTGTTCTTGATCGAAACCCAATACGACCTGCTAGGAGCCAAAGCCGCCATCAACGGTTGTCGGCAAGCAATGTCGGCTCTGGGTAAACAAGTGCCCCTTCAAGTACAAGTAACCATTGAGACCACTGGCCGAATGCTGCCGGGCACCGAAATCGGTGCTGCGCTAGCGGCGCTAGCCCCACTAGATGTTGCCGTGTTCGGCTTAAACTGCGCCACCGGGCCTGCTGAGATGGGCGAACACCTACGGGTGCTATCCGAACAGTGCTCCGTGCCGGTGTCTTGCATGCCCAACGCCGGTTTGCCTCAGGTGGTGAACGGGCAAATGCAATACGACATAGGCCCCACAGAGTTTGCCGACACCCTCGCCCGCTACATAACCGAACTAGGTGTCAGCGTGGTGGGTGGCTGCTGTGGCACCACCCAAGAACACATCAAGGCCGTAATAGAGCGCTGTGCAAACCTAGAACTTCCTGTGCGCCCGGCGATGCCAATCCCTGCTGCTACCTCCATTTATAGCCCGGTTCCGTTCGATCAAGACACCTCGTTTTTAATCATCGGCGAACGCACCAACGCCAACGGTTCTCGACAGTTTCGCGATTCCATGCTAGAGGCCGACTGGGATGGCTGTTTGCAGATCGCCCGCGAGCAGTTAGGCGAAGGAGCACACCTGTTAGATGTATGTGTAGATTACGTGGGGCGTAACGGCACCACCGACATGTGTGAGTTAGCTAGTCGTTTTGCTACCGGAGTGGCTGCCCCTCTGGTGCTGGATTCCACAGAACCAGATGTGATGCAGGCTGGCTTGGAGTGGATTGGGGGCCGGGCTGTGCTGAACTCGGCCAACCTAGAAGATGGCGACAAAGCTGGCTCTCGTCTAGATCGGGTGCTGAGCTTGGCAAAAGAGTTCGGGACGGCCGTTGTGTGCCTGTTGATAGACGAAGAAGGCCAAGCCCGAGATCTGGAATGGAAGATGCGGGTTGCTCATCGTCTCTACAACATCGCCACGAAGCGCTACAACCTCGCTCCTTGCGACTTGATCTTCGACGCGCTCACCTTCCCGCTCTCAACTGGCGATGACGATCTGCGCGCAGATGCTCTAGCCACCATCGAGGCCATACGCCGCATCAAAACCGAACTGGCTGGCACGTACACCACGCTGGGGGTTTCAAACGTATCTTTTGGTTTGAAGCCTGCTGCCCGTCACGTTCTGAACTCGGTGTTCTTGCACGAATGCACCCAAGCCGGGCTGGACTCGGCCATCGTGCATGCCGGGCGCATCCTCCCCCTCAACCGCATAGAACCAGACCATCACAACATCTGCTTAGATCTAATCTACGACCGTCGCGGCGCGACCGGGCTGGCATCCGACGGCCGCAGCGATTACGACCCCTTGAGCGCACTGCTAGCTGCCTTTGAGAACGTAACCGTCACATCGGCAGCCAAAGAAGATCGCACCGGCTGGCCAGTATCGCAGCGCCTAGAGCGTCGCATCCTCCACGGCGACCGCGACGGGCTAGAAGACGATCTCAGCGAAGCCCTACAAAACTCCGCGCCCCTAGATATCGTCAACAACACCTTGTTGGCAGGCATGAAGGAGGTGGGCGACCTATTTGCCTCTGGAGAGATGCAGCTTCCCTTTGTGCTGCAATCTGCCGAAACCATGAAAGCAGCCGTGTCCTACCTAGAGCCCCACATGGAAAAGACCGAGGAAGACCAAACTAAGGGCCGCATCGTTTTGGCCACTGTCAAAGGCGACGTTCACGACATAGGCAAGAACCTGGTGGACATTATTTTGACCAACAACGGCTACGATGTTTACAACTTAGGTATCAAGGTGCCCATCAGTGAGATGATCCAAAAGGCCCTAGATGCCAATGCCCACGCTATCGGAATGAGCGGGCTCTTGGTGAAAAGTACCTTGATTATGCGCGACAACTTAGAAGAGTTGAACAACCGCAACCTGCACCACCTGCCGGTGCTGCTAGGCGGTGCTGCACTCACCCGCACCTACGTGGAAAAAGATATGCGTGAAACCTACTCGGGCCGCGTGTTCTACGGCAAGGATGCCTTTGAAGGGCTAGCTGTTATGGACAAGCTAGGTGAGATGCGGCGCAGCGGGGTTGACGACCCGGATTTTGGTCGCAAGCCAACAGGCCGCAAGCTGCCTAGCCGCACCAAACCCCAATCTGAAGACTCTGGGGCTGACACTCAAAAGTCTGGCGCTAGCGGCGCTGGTTCTGGCTCTGACGCTAAGGAGTCTGGCGCTAGTTCCAGGGATGACGCTGGTTCTGCCAGCTCCGAGTTACCGGTGCGAGCCCCCTCGGTAGATGCAGATAACCCCGTGTTTCAACCCCCTTTTGTGGGCTCAAGGGTGGTTAAAGGCATTGCTGTAAAAGATATTGCACAGTACCTAAACGAAACAGCTCTGTTCCGCAACCAGTGGCAGTTCCGACCCGCCTCAGGCGAAAACGACCCGGCATTCAAAGAACGCATCCGCCCCACGCTGCGCCAACAGCTTGCCGCCGCAGTAGCTCAAGACCTGCTTACCCCTCAGGTGGTTTACGGCTATTTTCCGGCAAACGCATCAGGCAACGACCTCGTAATTTGGCAAAACCCCCAACGCACAGCCGAGCGCTGTCGTTTTCGGTTTCCCCGCCAAAGCCGCGACCCCTACTTGTGTATTGCCGACTTCTTTCGCCCTGCCCACAGCGATCAGGTGGACTACGCAGCCTTTCACATAGTGACGATGGGCGAAGAGGTATCTAAGGCCACAGCCAAGCTGTTTGCCAACAACCAGTATCAAGAGTATTTGCTGCTGCACGGGCTAGGCGTGGAGATGGCCGAGGCCCTAGCCGAATACTGGCACCACCGCATTCGTACCGAGTGGGGTTTTGTGGACGAAGATGGGCCCAGCTTGGCGGGCCTGTTCCGCCAGAAATACCGGGGCGGGCGCTACTCGTGGGGGTATCCTGCGTGCCCCGACCTAGAAGACAATCTCACCGTAGCGCAGCTCCTAGATGCAGATCGTCTAGGCATAGAAGTGGGGGCCGAAACCAGCTTCCAATTCCAACCCGAACAAACCACCTCGGCGCTGATCTGTCACCATCCGCAGGCGAAATACTTCGTAGCCCGCTGACGTGGGTTTGCACCAGAACACCAAACAGAGATCTTTCAGGTGATCCAACTTCAACCCGCCACGCTTTTGTTACAGGTGGCCGTAGGCGGGCTGGGGTTTATGTGGATCACCACTAGGCGGCGAGAGGCCGGACTGGGATATGGCTGGTTGCTACGCGGGATCTTCGGGCCTTTGGCTGCAGCTAGCGCTTGGGTGGGCTTCGCCACCAACCCAGTAGCGGTTAGAGATATCGCAGCTACAGCTACGGCTCTAGCCGCTCTAGCAGCATTGGGCGTGTCGGTGCTGCGACGCAAAGCTGGCGTAAGTGGCCAACGAGAACGGGTGGAGCGACGCAGCGCCGCAATAGCCGAGATAACCGGCATAGAGCGTGCAGAACAACGCTTTGACCAAACACAGCCAGAGTTCCCCCCGGTGCTAGATCTGATTGCACCAGCAGTGGGATTAATTGGGCTGATGGCTGGTGGCCTTGCCGCAGGTGATCCCGCCACTCTAGCCGTTGCCCGCACGGTGATTGGGGCGCTCTTTTTGGGAGCGATCACTGATGCTATGTTGTTAGGCCACTGGTACTTGGTGCAGCCAGGACTGGCCCGGGGGCCTCTGTTGGAGTTGGTGCGCTGGACGGGTTTGCTGTGGTTGCCCGAGCTGGTAGTGATGCTGTGGCCAACAGGTATGGCCTCAGTGCTTAGCGGAACAATAGACGACGGCTACAACGGACTTCTGGGCTGGTTTTGGGTGGCTTGCGTAATAACCACTGCGGGATTAGTGGCCCTAGCTAGAGCCGCGCTCAAAGAACGGTTCTACTCAGCCGTAATGGCCGCCACAGGCTTGTTGTACCTCGGTATCCTCACAGGATTCGGCATGGATCTAGTAGCCAGAGTACTACTAGACACCACCTAACAATGCACCATGAGGTGTAGTTATATTGGTCTATACATCAAAGCCAGGCAAACCCTGTTGTTGATAACTAACAGGTTTCGGCTCAGAAAATATCTCGACTAAATCTTCTTTAGCCTCAGCTACGGTACAGGCTTCAGCTAGATCTTTTGCTTTAGCTCTTGCTCTGGATACCGCTCTGGCAGTCACTAGGTACTTAGCTATATATACGTCTATTTCTTCAGCAAGATGCAGTTTCTTAACTACATCTTTTATTTTTATATTTCCAATCATATTTTTTGTATTAGTCAAGCACTCAACTGCATCTCCAATGATATCTAGGTAATCAACCTCATCCTCAGGTAAATATGCAGATACTTCTTCAGCTATTTGCTTGATATAAACTAAATCATTAGCCGGATTTTTAGCTAGAGAGCGGGCTCTGTTTATATCTTCTTCTAAAGAATCAGCTAGAGCATCAACTGTTGCCACAATACCAACTTCAGTACTAGCTTTAGCTATAGCTTCTGCTCCAGTAAAAACTGTAGTTAGGGAGGCAGTTAAAGCTGTGACCAATTCTTCAGCATGAACGACAACTGAGATTATGCGTTCGGTTAGGTCTAGAGCTACATCGTTAGCCCTGACCACAGTTCTGGCTTCATCTCTAGCTTTAGCTGCGACTTCATCTGCTTCTTTAGCTTTGTCTTCAGCTCTTGCTGCGACTGCTTTCGCGGTTTCTTCGTTGACAGCGGTGGCGTTGGCGCTTGCGGCTACGGTTCTGGCTTTGTTTCTGGCTTCTGATGCGTCTCGTTTCAAGCCTTCGGCTACGGCTATAGCCCTTTTGGCAGCTCTGGCTTTGTCTAGCACTATATCTAGGTCTTTGGAGCTGGTCATGCTGTTAGGCTCCTAAGCGTTTGCGACACCTACTCACAATGCTAGACATCTAAATCTCTGAGAAACAAGGCAAAATCAAAAAGAGGTACTGCTGTCGCATCACTGCGTGCCTGAGTCTGATCACCACCGTATACGATTGCTGCTGAGTTGATGTTAGGGACGGTGCTCTTGATGCGACGCAACCCGGCAAATTGAAGCTAGCAATTTCATTTAACGGGATAAATACACTAATAACCGCATCCCCACAACAACATTGAGGACTACGCCAGCTCCAGCGGTGGTCATGGCGAACTACGCGATGAATGGCACTAACTCATCTGGCCAAGCACACTCACCCAACAACTCCCCTTCAACGCAGGCTTTATCCTCCACACCGGCAAATCCTCATTCAACCTCGAAGACAAAATCATCGCCGCCCCCATCGATAAACTCTGGGCTACAGCTCCTGAACAATCAATATAACGGCTACCATGTCAAGGGTGTTGAACCCTGTTAGGCTACTTGTATGTCTACAAAAAAATCTACAACACTGCGAGTTCCCACAAAATTGCGAGACGAGATCGCCCGGCTAGCTGAATTGAAGGATACGACAATGCAAGAAGTTGTGGCTGAAGCAGTGCGAAGGTTTGAACGCGAAGAGTGGTGGGCCTCTGTTTATGATGCTCTTAACGAGTGGGACGAGCCAACAGTAAGCGGATATGCCACCGACGCGCAGAACCTAGAGGGCACCACTTTAGATGGATTGGATGCCGCTTAACGTGCAGTTGGCTAGAGGAGATATATGGGTAGTGGATTTTGGCTCTAACCCAAAGGATCCTGAACAGTCGCTCATACGTCCTGCGGTGATTGTTTCCGATGATCGCCTGCATCATCCAAATCTGAAAATGGTGATCGTGGTGCCTGGTACCACCACAGTACGAGGCGTGTCATTGCATGTGGTAGTTGCACCTGATGCGGACAATGGATTGGATCAGCCAACAGTATTTCAAGTTGAACAACTTAGAGCAGTTTCAATTGGTCGCTTGCAGCAACGATTGGGCTACCTAGATGCAGTTAGCAGATACGCAGTTGACGAGATAATGCGCAACGTGCTTAGCCTGTAAACGCCAGCTCATACCGAGCAAACCATCCGAGCTAGTATCCATGCGATCCTAGACCAAGAACGACAGCGCCTAATCGACCAACAAGTAATCGGGGGCTACACAACCCCCCCCCCCCCCCTACCGACCACATCAGAAGAGCATGCCGCACTCACCTCGATACGCTAAACAATAGAAGAAAAACCCTAGTGAACATCCATCGCCGTGGATAGGTAGCGCATCTGCACCCTCGGTCCAGAGCGTCTCTCCCAACAACTCCCCTTCAAGACACAAATTGCTAACCAGCTAGAGTGTGCCTCCACAAAAAGGGGGAAACTCAATTGTTGCAAAGCTATAATTGGCAAGTTGACAGCAAAGGGATAACCAACAATGAGCATAAAACACTCAGCATCGCAAAGAAGGAGCTTGGCTTTGAAGGCTAAAAAGGTCGAAAGCAGAAAGCGAGCCACGAAGAAACTGGGCGAGACGATCTCCGACTGGGAAACTGAGCACGGCAAGCTCACTGCCGACGAGCTAGCAACAGCGCGAACGCAACTCTTTGGATGACCATTATCGTATTAGATGCTGGTGAGTTGATCGGGCTCGAGGCCAACAGTCGAGCTGCTTGGGCTAGACTTGAAGTGGCCCGTAGGGGTTCCCATCCACTCATTATCCCCACTGGAGTGATTGGGCAAGTCTGGCGCAACACTCCCCAACAGGCACGGCTTAACCAAGCGCTTAAGCAGTGTCAGTCAATCCCGCTAGACGACCAGACAGCACGCAGAGCTGGAACACTATGCGGACGCACTGGCACCACCGATGTGATAGATGCAGTCGTAGCGCTCGTTGCGCACGATGCTTTAAGAGAAGACGAAGTATCGATACTTACGTCAGATCCTGAAGACATCAGCACACTTCTGGCTGCCATGGACTCCACAGCACGGGTCGTTCCCGTCTGATTGAGGTTTCCCCCTAATTGTGGAGGGGCTGTCTCCTTAATTTTGGGGAGTTTGGTGGGCTTGGGCGTGTTCGTCTGTTATTAGGTGGTTGTTGTTGGTGGTGCGATGTACGGCACGGAACATCATATGAACCCCTAAGGGCAAGGTGAGCGTCATAGCTACCGCAGCAATCGTAAGATACACACGGCCATCCCAGCCCAACTCCAGCGCGGCACCTGCTGCGGCCACCAAAAAGGCCATGGGGCTGGCCTTGCCTGCCGAGTGAAAGCGAGCATAGGGCGTACTGAAACGCAACAGGCCAGCACCTGCTAACAGCGCTATGAAACCGCCTAGAAGCATCAAAATAGCCGCCACCAAACTCATGGCGTGGGTTCCTGTTCGGTGCATATTTCAGTGTGCATTTCGGTTTCATCTTCCACAAACCGACTAGCTGCTACCGTAGCTGTAAAGCCTACGATGGCCAGCACCACCAGCAACACCAGATAGGTGGTGTTATTGCTGCGAGCCGCTTGTATGGTTATGGCACCCATAAGCGACACCAAGATCACGTCTAGGCCCACAACCCTGTCCGCTAGATCGGGCCCAACAAAAAGCCGACAAGCCCCACAAAGGCTCGCTACACCAAAGCAACCAAAAGCAATCGCTGTGATCATCTGCCTGCCTGCTTAGGTTCGGCCTGCGCTGATTCTGTGGATTCTGCCGACAAAGACTCAGCCTGCTCAGATTCAGCCTGCCTGAGGTTGGAGCCACCAGCCCGCTCGATGCCAGGCGAAAGGGCCAACGCAGCTAACTCCACTAGTTCTTGCACGTGGGCGATGGTCTCAGCACGTCGTTCGTGATGCAAAAGGTGCAGGTAGATAATGCCCTCGGTGCTATCGGTATCTACCACTGCGGTACCCGGGGTGAGCGTAATGGCCACCACCAGCAACAAAAAATGCATCCTTCCACCCACAGATACCGGCACCGCTACTATGGATTCGGCTGTGTTATCGGCCCAGGTGAGCACCTCCGCAGCCACGGTGAAGGTGGACTTAACCAAATCCACCCCCACCAGCCAGCCCAGTCGCACCAGAGGTACCACCCGCACCCCCAAGCTGCTAGGCACACCAAACCCCAAGGCCAAAGCCAACACAGCTACCAACACCCCCGAAGCTACGTTGGCCACAGACACGCTCCCCCACAAACCACACCAAACGGCCACTAAACCCACAATGGCCACACCGTAGCGCGGAACTAGGGCTGTTCTGAGGGCAGATTTCAGCGCACGAGACCTTACGGCAGAAGCTGTCACGACAGGACTTCGCTCACGTAGCTTGCCGGGTGCTTTAAGTCTTCAGCGGCTCGTACACACAAGTCAAACAGTGGTCCGGACATAGCTGAGATCACAAGGATGCCGCACACAGCCAATCCAGTAGCACCCAACATGGTTTTCTGATAGCGACGGGGCACGGACACCGGGGTGATCTCAGATGCGGGCGGCCCCCAGAACACGCCCAGCCATATCTTGGCCATAGACAACAAGGTGAGCGCCCCTGCTACGAGCGCGGCCACCACGATGAGCACGGAGGCTTCCGCAATGGCCGCAGCAATCACAGCCAACTTAGCCACAAACCCTGAGAACGGGGGTATGCCCGCCAAGCTGAGCGCTGGAATGGCAAAAAGCACCGCCAATACGGGCCTGCGGCTTGCCACACCCCCGGAGCGATCCAATGTGCTGGTGCCTTGGTCGTTTTCAATAAGACCACCTACCAAAAACAAAACGGTCTTTACCGGCATGTTGTGAATCAAAAACACGATAGCCCCGGCAATGCCCGCAACGGTGAAGAGCCCAAGGCCCATGAGCATGTAGCCGATTTGGCTAATGATATGGAACGACAAGATGCGCTTCACATCCGACTGGGCCAACGCTCCTAACCCTCCAATAACCATTGTAAATCCGGCGATAATCAGCATTGTCGAACCCAAGTCGTCCATCTGTGTGAGGGTGTGAAAGCGGATCATGGCGTAAATGCCAATCTTGGTCAAAAGCCCGGCAAACACGGCGGTGATGGTTGTGGGAGCCGTGGGGTAAGAGTCGGGCAGCCAAGAAAACAACGGGAACACTGCGGCTTTGGTGCCGAAAACCACGAAGAACCAGGCACCTAAACCTATACGCACCCCATCGGACAGCTCGGGGATGCGTTCGGTAAGCAAAGCTAGATTAACGGTTCCGGTGGCGGCGTAGACGAATCCCACCCCAAACAAAAACAGCGCCGAGGCAAACAGGTTCATCACCACATAGGTCATGCCTGCGCGAATCTGGCTAGGGCGACCTTGATTGGTGAGCAGCACGTAGCTTGATACCAAGATGAGCTCGAAGGCCACGAACAAAGTGAACAGGTCGCCTGTTAACACCGCCAAAGACACCCCAGAGGTCAAAACGCACAAAAGCGGGCCTGATAGCTCTGGGTTTGCCCCCCAGACGGTACGCCTTTGGCCGATGGCAAATATCTCCACAACGAAGATCACCGCAAGCGCCACTGGCAAGATGAGCGCAGCCAACAGATCCGCCACCAAAACAATGCCCAGCTCGGGCTGCCAACCTCCCACATGAACCACGTGGGTGCCTGAGTCGTTGACCTCGGCCAACACCACAAAAGCGCAGATCATCGCCACGGCTAGCCCGCAGATTGTTATGGCATCGCGCGCTACGGTATTGCCTCTCCAAAACAGCCCACCCGCAGCGGCCACCAACGGAGCTGCAATGGTGAGCACCACCAACGTGCTCATGGAATGCCACCCTCGATGCTTTGGGTGATTTCCTCAGTTGTTTCTTCCGGCAAGTTTTCTGCGGGTTGTCCTTGGGCGATGCGCTGATCTTCTAAATCGTCTTCAACCTGATCGTCACCGGTGAGGTGCTGTTGTCTAACTGCTAGGGCCAGCAAGAACACTGTGAGGCCAAACGAAATCACAATCGCAGTAAGCGCTAGGGCTTGCGGCAAGGGGTTAGACATATCGGCCACCGCTGCTGTGCCCGCAATAGGAGCGTCTCCAGCTGCGCCTCCGGCTACCAGCAAACCCAAAACCGTAGCGTGGCCGAGCAAGGAGAAACCCAAAATGATCTGACTCAAAGAGCGCGCCGTGATCAGGTAGATGCCCACCGAGGTGAGACCCCCTACAGCAAACAACAAAGCTGCACTCATTGGGGGGCCCCTTGAGTGGGCTGACCAGCGCCCTGAGTTGGCTGTGATGCAGACAGGCCGTTGATGATGGCCGCCACCAAACCCACCACAATAATGCTCACCCCAATATCAAACACCAGAGCGGTACCAGTTTTGATCGTACCCAAAAGTGGCAAATCAAAGGTAACAACCCTTTGATCCAAAAGCGGGTCGCCCCACAAAATAGGCAAAAAGCTCACCACGGTTACCATGAGCACTCCACATGCGATGAGCGCGGTGGTGCCCCTGGGGCGTTGCAAGCCCGCAATGGTACGCAATATGGCTACCGCACCAAATACCAGCCCAGCAGCGAAACCCCCGCCAGGAAAGTTATGCCCGGCAAACAACAAGTACACCCCAACCACAATGGCCAAGGGGCTAGCTACACGAATACCTAGTTGAATTGCAGGTGCCTGATTGGGCTTCATGGTTGCAGCGCCCTCATATCCTCAGCCCCCTCATGATTCTTGGGCCCTTCACGATTCTTGGGTTTGGGCTTGGGGGCGGGTACGAACTCTAGCTAAAGCCAAGATGCCGATAGCTACGGTTGCCAACACCACCACCTCTCCTAGTGTGTCCAACGCTCTGAGGTCGGTAAGGATCACGTTCACCACGTTTTTGCCGCCGCCTTCGGCCACAGCCTCAGCCACAAGGTCGGGTGTTGGGGGTTGGCCAGTTGGGTTTGTACCAGCGGCCACCAGCGCTGCGGTAACCGCCAAACCTCCAGCCGCAGCAACCATTATCCGCACCGACCGCCAAGACCCTGTAACAGGCGGGAAGCGTCTAGCTAGGTGCCCCAAGCCCAACACAAAGCCCACCACCACCACGGTTTCCACCAAGAGTTGGGTTAAGGCTAAGTCTGGGGCACCGTGTACCAAAAAAAGCCCGGTCACCCCAAAACCCACCGACCCAAGTGCTAAAGCTGCACCTAGTCGGGAACCCACAAATGCTGCGGCCAACGCGGCAATCACCACCGCTGCGGCCAACATTGCCTGAAGGGGGTGATCCCACCAAATCAGATGTCCGCCAGCAAAGTCGCTGGCCAGCGCTGCTGCTGCTAACACTGCTACAGTTCCCATCACAGCCAAATACACCGGCAGCGAACCGTGCTGTATCCATGCAATGAGGCGTGGAGATTTGCTGATTACCCCATCCACAATGCCATCCGTGGCATCTGCTCCAAGCGACAGTGGTATGCGATTAGAACCCCGAGCAATCCAGAGCACTCCCACTACAGCACCCGTGATCACGATCAGCACGGAGATAACAAAAGCAGTTTTAACACCGGGCCAGGCAATAAGTTCGTACACGCCAGCTTTTGCATTTAACTCAGTGGCCGCAGGCACAACTATCTCGTTCACCCCGCCAATAACGGCGTAACCCACCACCCCGGCCAGACTCAAGGTAACCGCTGGTGCTGCCATCAACCAGCTTCGTCGCCTCACATAGCCTTGTGGTGCTACCGAGGTAGCTGGACCGGGCCCAAAGATGCCGTACAACAAACGAATGGTGTAGGCCACGGTCAACACCGAACCGCCAATAATCGCCACACCAACCACCGCTTGGGTGCCTCCAGAGAGCTTAAGCACTGCTTCGATTGCAGCCTCTTTGGCCGTAAACCCTAACAACGGCGGCAACCCCACCATAGAAGCACCAGCTAACAACGCCACCACAAAGGCCAGCGGCATGGAACGGGCTAATCCACCTAGCTGGGTGATGTCTCGGGTACCAGTACGCACATCTACCTCGCCTACCACCAAGAACAGGGCCGCTTTAAACAGAGCATGGCTGAACAGCAACGCCACGCCAGCAAAGATGGCTTTGGGCGCACCTGCTGAAAACAGCGTAAACATCAAACCCAGTTGCGATACGGTGCCCCAAGCCAAAATCAACTTGGCATCGCGGTGACGCAAAGCCCCCACCCCTCCCCAGATCACCGAGGCAAACCCAAAGCAAATGCCCAGCCACTTCCATGCCGCCACATCGCCAAACGCAGGCCCCACCACCGCTATCAACAAGATGCCAGCCTTCACCATGGCCGCAGAGTGCAAGTAAGCGCTTACCGGTGTTGGGGCTGCCATGGCTCCGGGGAGCCACACATGAAAGGGCACCTGAGCCGACTTGGTAGCGGCACCAATCAGCACTAGCGCGGCGGCTACGGCCGCTTCGGTACCTGAAATTGGGGCTAGTTTTGTGAGGTTGGGAGAACCGGTATTTTGTGCCAACAAGATGAGCCCAGCCAACAGCACAAGGCCACCTGTAGCAGTTATCACCAACGCACGCCGAGCGGCCAAGCGAACTGCGGCATCGGTGTGCTTATGGCCTACCAACAAAAAAGAGGTTACCGATGTCATCTCCCAGAAGATGAACAGTGTCCAGATTGAATCGGCCCAAACAAGTCCGAGCATGGAAGCAGAAAACCCCAGCATGGTTGCACCAAAACGGCTGCCTCCTTTGGCATCTGAGCTGAAGTAGCCACAGGCATAACCCATCACCAACGCACCCACTCCCGACACCAACAACGTCATCAACAAGGCCACCGCATCAGCTCGAAAAGAGATGGCCACGTCTAGGCCATCTACCCAAACCAACTCTGCGCTAACAACGTCGCCCCCTTCAACTAAGCGAGTAGCAGCCCATATAGCAGTGGCAGCTGGGGCCAATGCAGCGGCACACAAACCAGCCTGCATCGAGCGCCGCCCAGCTAGAACGGCTGCTGCAATGCCAACAAGGTGGGCTCCAAACAGTAGCCACAACATAGGTGCTTACAACTCCCCAATAGTCATGGCACTAGGTTTCGGGCCATTTAGGTGCCCAAAATTGCTAGACGGTGATCGGTGGTGGAGAGGTTGCTTGGGCCCTCTTCTGCAGCAACCACGATGTCTTCCAAGCGCATGCCCCAGCGACCGGGCATGTAGATTCCCGGCTCTATGGAAAAGGCATGACCGCTTTGCAGTACCTCAGAGTTGCCCTCCACTATGTAGGGGTGTTCATGGGCTTCGGTACCTATGCCATGACCGGTGCGGTGGATGAAGTAGTCGCCGTAACCAGCATCGGTAATCATCTGGCGGCCAACGCGATCAACCTCCTCGCAGCGTTGGCCTACCACCGCTGCGCCCACCTGAGTGGCCTGCGCCTCATGTAGCACCTCATAAGCCTCAACTAGCTCTGCGGGCGGTTCTCCCAAATGCACGCAGCGGGTTATGTCGGAGCAGTAGCCCACCCCATGAGCATCTTCCATGGTGCCGCCAAAATCGCACAGAACTATCTCATTAGCTCCGATGATGCGCTGGCCTGGTTCATGGTGGGGGCTGGCCGCGTTTGCACCTGCAGCCACGATGGCGAAGTTCACCCGTTGATGGCCTTCCGCCAACAGGCGGTTGGCTAACTCTACAGACACCTCAGCCTCGCTGCGTCCCACCAATGAGATGTTGCCTGCCCGCAAATCCACAGCCACTTTGTCTGCAGCAGCCGCCGCCGCTCCTAGAGCTTCCACCTCTGCGGCATCTTTAATCGAGCGCAACGGGCTGGTGATCTCAGATGCACGACAAAATTGGGCTTTTGGTAACACCTTTAGCAAGTCCACCAGAAAACCTGCCCAAGTGTGATCGCCTACGGCAACCTTGTTTGCCGCCCCAACCAAGCTGCCAACGATTGCAATGGGGTCGTCGGTTTCGTCCCACACCTGCAAATCAAACAGGCCGGGTCGCTCCACCACACGGTCTGCCTCAAGACGCGGCACAATGAGCTTTGCAGCACCATCAAAGGGCACTACCAACATGGTGAGACGCTCCAACGCCATGGCCTCATACCCACAGAAGTAGGGCAAATCGGCACCCACCGACAACAACAACGCGTCCACCTGCTGTTCGCGCATACAGGCTCTGGCCTTGTTTAAGCGCTGCTGAAACACCATCATCTGCCTACCGCCACATCTCGCACCACAGGTATAGCCACTGGAGCGGCTTGTATATCAGTTTGTGTACCTGTCGCAGCTGCGAAGGCATCTTGGGCATGATGCGAACTACGGGTGAGCGGGCTGGCCTCCACGTGGGTTATGCCCAACTTACGGCCCTCATAGCGGTACCGGGCAAAGGTGTTGGGTGGCACCCAACGAGCCACCGGCAAGTGTTGAGCGGTGGGACGCAAGTACTGCCCCAAGGTGACGATGTCGGTGCCCACTGCGGCAAGATCTGCCATGGCTTGGACAACCTCCTCATCGGTTTCGCCGAGGCCCACGATCAGCGAGGACTTGGTAATGAGCCCTTCGGCTTTGGCTCTAGCCAACACAGCTAGGCTCCGAGCATAGCTAGCCGAAGGTCTCACCGTGCGCTGCAAGCGAGCCACGGTTTCAAGGTTGTGGTTCAACACATCTGGGCGGGCTGCAAAGATCACATCCAACGCTTCTGGGTTGCCCTTGCAATCGGGTATGAGCACCTCAACTCGCAGCTTTGATGCGCTGTTCGATAGGGCAGATGCGGTGGACGCGCCGTTGGGTACGACAGGTGCCTGCGCCTGGCCCGTAGCTGTCTGTCGTCTGCGGAGCGCCGCGATAGCCTCCGCAAACCCAGACGCACCCCCATCTGCCAGATCGTCGCGCGCTACTGCGGTAATCACCACATAGTCCAACCCCATGGCCTGCACAGCATCGGCCAGACGCTCTGGTTCACCCAGATCAAGGGCCTCGGGTTGGCGGGTGTCTACTTGGCAAAATCCACAAGCACGGGTGCAGCGCTCCCCGTTGATCATGAAGGTGGCTGTTCCCTCATTCCAACATTCGTAAATGTTAGGGCAACCGGCCTCCTCACAAACCGTCACCAGCCCTTTTTTCCGAAGCACCGAACTCACCCGCCGAAAATCGGGCCCGGTGTGCAGCCCCACCCGCATCCACTGCGGCTTACGTTCTTTGAGCGTGATGCTCACCGGCTGATCTAACACCCGCTCCAAAGCAACTCCGGCCAAATCTACACCACCTGCACCCCAGCGTTGGCCAGCGCGCCTCGTAACGGCATCGACCACCTCAGACATGGTTGCTTCAATACCCTCACTAGCCAGCGAGGTAACGGCCTTGTCGTCAATCCCACAAGGCACTATGCGGTTGAACCACTTCAGGTCGCAGTTCACGTTCAAACCAAAACCGTGCATGGAACGGTTACGGCTGAGCTTCACCCCAACGGCCGCAATCTTGCGCGGGTTAGGCCCGTGGGGCTCAACCCACACACCCGGATAATCCGCTAGGCCACCGCAACCACCTAGGCCCAGATCCTCTAGCACATCAACCAACAACTGCTCCACCGAGCGCACATAAGCCACCGTGTCGGCCATACCCCCGCCTCGCTTTCCCGGCACTGTCAAGATGGGATAGCCCACAAGCTGACCAGGGCCGTGATAGGTAACATCACCACCACGGTCGGTATGGGCAACCTGCGCGCCAACGCTGGCCGGGTCTACCAAGATGTTGGCCTCATCGCCACGCACGCCCAGCGTGAACACATGAGGATGCTCCATCAACAACAGATAATCGCAGTGATGCCCATAAAGTGCGGTTTGAAAAGCGTGAGCATCCGCGTACCCCACACGCCCCAACCAGCGCACCCGCAGTGGGCTCGGTTGCGATGCAGCGACGCTCAGAGGTTGCAACTCAGGCTATCTCTGCGTGCCAATCGCGGGTCTCAATGATGTGGCGCAGGTTGTCCAAGAAAGCCGCCACATACGCACCATCAAAGGCTCTGTGATCCCATGCCAGCGCCAGCACCCCTACCGAATGGATGGCGATTGCCTCACTGCCGTCTGAGGCGGTCACAACTACTGGTCGGCGGCGGATACCGTCGGTAGACAAGATGGCCACCTGTGGTTGGTTGATGATGGGGAACTGCATCATGGTGCCCCACTGCCCTGGATTGGTGATGGTGAAGGTGCCGCCAGACATCTCATCGGCGTTTAGTTGCTTTGAGCGGGCCCTTCGAGAAAGGTCGGCTATCTCTTCTGCCAACGGCACCAGCCGCTTGCGGTTAGCATCGGCAACTACGGGAGCCAAAAGACCTTCAAAATTGAGATCTACGGCAATGGCTAGATTCACGTAGTTGTGAACAATCAACTCCCCCTCTCCCACTGAGGAGTTGATGTGCGGGTAGTTACCCAGAGCATCACACACTGCACGAACTATGAACGGTAGGTAAGTGAGGCTGATGCCATGTTCAGCCTTAAAGGATTTTCGATGGCGTTGACGCACCTGCTCCACAGCCTCAAAATCCACCTCCACAGCGGTTAGCACATGCGGCGAAACCGCCTTAGAGCGCACCATGTGATCTCCGGTAATGCGGCGAATGTTGTTGAGCGGCACCAGCGTTTCGCGCCTACCGCTGCGAACAGAAGACGCTGGCGCGGGGCTTGTTGGCGTGGAGCCTGCTGGCGTAGGGCTACTAGGCACGCTTGGAAGAGGGCCAGCCGCTGTAGCCTGCGGAGGGCGAACGGGGCGATTCTGAGCAATGTAAGCCTCCACATCGGCCCGGGTGATGCGCCCGCCTTTGCCGCTACCGGTGATCTGTGAGGCATCAATGTGGTTCTCGCTTATTAGGCGACGCACCACCGGCGACAACACCAAACCATCTGCGGCGGCATCTGTTGCTTGTTCGGCCTGTAGCGGCGCTGCGGGCTGCGTAGGCTGTGCAGGCGCGGGCGCTGCTGTTACAGGCGCAGCATCTGCTGTGGCGGTGTCTGTTGCGATATCTGCAACCGGTGGAGCATCGCTAGAGCCCACCAGAGCAATGACAGTGCCAACCTCCACCGTTGCACCTTCGGTGGCCACGATTTTTGTGAGCACCCCCGCTAGAGGAGAAGGCACCTCGGAATCCACCTTGTCGGTGGATACCTCAAACAGAGGCTCATTTAGCGCTACAGCCTCACCCACCTGCTTAAACCATTGCGTGATGGTACCTTCCACCACAGTCTCACCCAATCGGGGCATCTTTACTTCTGTCACAGCTTCCTACCTTGCATATCACTCATCAGTGCAGATCTCTCCCCGTTAAAGAAAGCACGGCCTCTCCAAACATCTCACTTAGCGTGGGATGAGGCTGCACAAACTCGGCCACCTCGGCTGCGGTAGCTTCCCAGTTTACCGCCAAATGCCCTTGCCCAAGTTGTTCGGTTACCCAGGGGCCCATCATATGAACCCCTAATATCTGACCCCCAGAACCGTCGGCGCTACGTTCAGCAATAACCTTGACCAAGCCATCGGTTTCACCCAAGATCATCGCCCGCCCGTTACCCATGTACCTGTGCGTAGAAACGGTCACATCAAAGCCAGCGTCTGTGGCCGCAGCCTCGCTGTATCCCACATAAGCCACCTCGGGATGACAGTAAATAGCCCACGGCACCCTATCGTAATCCACCGGTGCCACCGGCTCGCCCAGCAGGTGCTTTATCACCATGATGGCCTCGCCAAAAGCCACGTGCGCTAGCTGCGGAGTGCGAACCACATCGCCAACCGCATAAATCCTCTCGTTGGTGGTTTGGCAAAAGTCGTTCACCACCACATAGCCACCCTGGTCTACCTGCACGCCTACAGGCTCCAAATCCAGTCCTTCGGTGAAGGGTCGCCGCCCCACGCACACCACCACCGCATCTACCAGTAGGGATTCGCCCCCAGCCACCTGCAACTCCACCCCATCTTTAGTTTGGCTACAACCATCAACCGAAACCCCAGCTCGCACCTGGATTTTGCGCTTCTTAAATGCCCTCACAAGCGCTTTGGAAACATCAGCATCCACACCGGGCAGAATCTGCGGCAGAGCCTCCACAACCGTCACCTGCGAACCCAGGTCGCACAACATAGAGGCGAACTCCAAGCCAATGGCTCCACCACCGATGATTGCCACCCGCTCAGGCACCTTATCTATGCTCAAGAGCTCATCGCTGCTCATAATGCGCTCGCCGTCTACCTCAAAGCCCGCTAAGGTGCGTGGCACTGAACCGGTAGCCACAATCACATATCTGGCGTTGAGTTGCATCTCGCCCGAAGCACCACCAGCCACGGCAACCGTTAAGTCTGTTAAGTCTGTGCCTGAGCTAGAACGCACCGACCCCCAACCATCAACCAGCGTAACCTTGCGATTTTCTAGGAGCTTGCCCACCCCACGGTGCAGTTGTTCCACCACCTTTTGTTTGCGAGCTTGCGCTTTGTTCATATCCACTGTAGGGGCACTGGAGTTGATGCCGAACTCCCCTGCGCTAGCTACTGTGCGACATACCGCAGCGGTTTCCAACAACTCCTTAGCAGGGATGCAGCCCACGTGCAAACAGGTTCCCCCCAGCTTGTGCTTTTCCACCACCGCAACATCCAAACCCGCGCCAGCACCATACAACGCTGCGGCATAGCCGCCAGGCCCTCCGCCGATTACAACCAAATCAAAACTATCGCTCATGGGGCATCATGGCTGTGGGTCATAACCTAATCCTACCTAGTAGTGTGTTGGGTTTAATCGCGCGTGTCCCGCTAGGCCCGCGCCAGCAGCGGAGCTAACTGCTCAACTAACCCTGAGCGCAACAAAGTTACCTGAGGCTCACCAGAGCGCAGATAGCGCAGCGTGACGGTATCCGCAGCAAGCTCATCTGTGCCAACAAGCAACGCCACACGCGCACCTGAGCGATCTGCCACCTTCATCTGCGCCTTCATAGAGCGCCCATCAAATGCTCTGTCGGCTGAGATGCCGTTGCGCCGCAACTCAAAGGTGATATCCCGCCCGGCGCTGCCTCCACACACATCCACCACGAACACCTCTACAGCTCCGCCATCTGTGTCCAATGCCTGCTCAGCATCTGCGGCCAACAATATGCGTTCAATGCCAGCACCAAAACCCACGCCCGAAGCAGGTTTGCCGCCCAAAGACTCGGCCAAACCGTCGTAGCGCCCTCCTCCACCCACAGCATTTTGGGCTCCGCTTAACGCAGCAGAGGCAAACTCCCAAGTGGAGTGGGTGTAATAATCCAAGCCCCGTACCAAGCGGGTATCTAGCTCATAGGCAACCCCCAACGCATCTAGGCCAGCTTGCACCCGCTCAAAATGCGCTCTGGCCTCATCAGACAAAAAGTCGGTAATGTGAGGTGCTTGCGCAATGATACGGCGGCTGCGCTCCCGCTTAGAGTCCAACACCCGCAACGGGTGCTCGCTGGCATTGGGGTGATCTTGGGGATCTAGGTCGTCTAAGCGTTGGCCAAGCCAAGCCGCTAGGTGTTCTGTGTAGGCCCGCCGGTCGTTGGCACTGCCCATAGAGTTGAGTCGCAGCGACACAGACTTCAACCCCAAACGCTGATAAAAGTCATGCTGGGTGGCGATCAGCTCTGCGTCTAGGTCGGGGTCTGCGGAGCCTAATGCCTCTGCTCCCACTTGGTGATGCTGACGAAACCGCCCTGCTTGAGGCTCCTCGTAACGAAAACAAGGGGTCACATACCACACCTTCCATGGCACGGTTGGCCGATGCTGATTGAAGGCCCGCACTACCGAAGCAGTGCCCTCGGGTCGCAACGCTAGGTGGCGCTCGCCCTTATCGTAGAAGTCGTACATCTCCTTACGCACCACCTCGGTGCCCTCACCTAAGCGCTGAAACACCCCGATATCTTCAAACATGGGACTCTGCACCAACCCGTAACCAGCGCCACCCATCACCTGTGCGAAAGATGCCACCAACTGTTGCCAGCGATACGACTCGACAGGGAGCACATCGTGAGTGCCCTTAGGTGCCTGAAACTGTTCAACCACAAGCACCTACTCTAAAGCATTCCGCTCGTTAGGTGGCTTTGGATGGCTTTAGTTGACCGAGGTGGAGGGGATTACTCGGTAGGCGCTGTACACCGAGTCGATACCACGAACGGTTCGGAGCAGGGCATCTAGGTGGGTGCCGTCGCTCAGCTCAAAATCAAAACGCATCACCGAGATTTGATCGGCCCCAGTACGAGTTTCGCAAGCCAAGATGTTGATGGAAACCGTAGACAAGGCATTAGCCACATCTCGTAACAAGCTGGTGCGGTCAAACGCCTTCACCTCAATCGTAACGCAGTAGGTACCGCTGCGCTCGCCGCTCCAATCCACATCGATCAAGCGATCCCCCTGCTCAAACGACAACGAAACCGCATTCGCACACTCAGTGCGATGCACAGACACCCCCCTTCCGCGAGTAACGAAGCCGATGATCTCATCAGGCGGCACCGGCTTACAACAACGCGCCAAGTTCACCAGCACATCGTCTAGCCCATCCACCTCCACCGTCTGGCTGCCATAGCGGGCCAGCGCAGAAGGCGCAGCAGTTATGGACATCTCCGTCTCTGGTGCTTCGGGCTCTGCATTTGGCTCCAGCCTCATGCCCTCTACGCGCTCGGCAACCGCTTTGGCCGACACATGGCGTTCTCCTACCGCAGCCAAAAGCGCATCTAGATCGCGATACTTCATCTCTATAGCAGCGTTTGTAAGCTCGTCGCCCGACATTATCTTGGTAACAGGCAAGCCCTCTCTCCGTAAAGCTGCTGTCACCGCATCCCGCCCAGCTTTGATGGCATCTTCGCGCCGCGCTTGCGAAAACCACTGACGAATCTTGTTGCGCGCCCGGTGCGATGCCACCAAACCCAGCCAATCGCGCGAGGGCCCCTTATCGGCCACCTTTGAAGTAAATATCTCCACCATGTCGCCCGGACGCAGCTCTCTATCTAGTGGCACTAGCTGGCCGTTGACTCTGGCACCAATACAGGAGTGCCCCACCTCGGTGTGAATGGTATAGGCAAAGTCGATGGGCACAGCGCCTAAGGGCAGCGACACCACATCGCCCTTGGGGGTGAACACCTGCACCTCATCATGATCAAGATCAGTTTTGAGGTTGCTCAAAAACTCAGCAGCATCAGATGTCTCTTGTTGCCAATCTATGATGCGACCCAACCAAGCTAGATCATCTCCAGCAGTTCCATCTTTATAGACATGATGTGCCGCTACCCCCTGTTCGGCCCGGGCATGCATCTCGTTGGTGCGAAGTTGCACCTCCAAGGATTTGCCACCCGGCCCCACCACCGTGGTGTGAAGCGACTGATACAAGTTGAACTTGGGCATGGCTATGTAATCTTTGAAACGCCCCTGAACCGGCTTCCAAGTGGCGTGAATGGAACCCAACGCGGCATAGCAATCTCGCACCGAATCCACTATCACCCTGATGCCCACCAAATCGTGGATCTCTTCAAAACTGCGATCCTTTGTCATCATCTTTTCGTAAATGCTCCACAAATGCTTCGGTCGACCGGTCACATGGGCGGGAATGCCAAGCTCGGCTAAACGAGCCTCCACGCTAGACAGCACCTGGGTGAGATACAGATCCCGCTCGGGAGCACGCATGGCCACCATTCGGTCTATCTCGGAGTAGCGCTTGGGGTGCAAGGCTGCAAAAGCTAAATCTTCTAGCTGAAGCTTGATGTCTTGCATGCCTAACCGATTGGCCAGCGGAGCGTAGATGTCCATGGTTTCGCGGGCCACGCGCTGCTGCTTGGCCACAGGCAGCGCCGCCACAGTCCGCATGTTGTGGAGTCGGTCGGACAGCTTCACCACCAACACCCGCAAGTCCTTGGCGATGGCTACCAGCATCTTGCGCATGGAGGCGGCTTGTTCTTCTTCTTGAGTGTTGAAGTTGAGCTTGTCTAGGCGGGTAACGCTGTCCACGATCAAAGCAACTTCGTTGCCGAAGTGCTGCTCCACATCATCTAGGCTCATGGGGGTGTCTTCTATGGCATCATGCAAGAGCGCAGCCACCACCGACACATCGTCTAGACCCAACTCCACCACGATATGCGCCACTGCCAAGGGGTGCGAAAGGTAGGGTTCGCCAGATTTGCGAAGCTGCCCATCATGCGCCTCATGCGCTAATCGATAGGCAGTTTGAATGCGTTCCAAAGAATCCGCAGGATGGCGCTGGCCGTAAGCATCTAGCAGCGGGCCCACCTCTAGGCCAGCTACATCTAGCCACGGCAGTGCTTGTGCTGCAAGCGTCACGGTTAACGACGCTTGCGTTTGCGCGGTCGCGGCGGTATGGCACCACCCCCCGATGCTGGCCGTCGCGCAGTTCTAGTTGAACTCACCGGTGATCTGGTGCCCGCGGCCCTCTGTAGCCGAGGCGCAGGTGCTGTTGCACCAGCAGCGCTGCCTGCAGTGGCCTCTTCTTCCACCTCATGCACCGTAGTACCGCGCGACTGAGCACGAGCCTCAAGCTTTTCGCGCAACTCCAACTGTTCTGGTTGGCGTTCTTTCAAATACGCCGCCACAGGAGAAGCCACAAACAAAGAGGAATAGGTACCCACCAGCAAGCCAATCAACAAGGCCACCGCAAACTCCGCCAAAGTAACAGCACCTAGCACCGCAGAGCCGATAATCAACATGGCCAGCACGGGTAAAACCGAGGTGATGGTGGTGTTCACCGACCGCAACAACACGGTGTTGAGCGCCATGTTCATAATCCGCGTATAGGTGGCTTTTCCGATCAGTGCAGAACGACGCTGATAATCACGGTTCTTGTCAAACACAACCAACGTGTCGTACAAGGAGTAGCCCATGATGGTTAGGAAGGCAATAACTGTGGCGGGGGTTATCTCAAACTGGAACAAGGCATAAATGCCCACGGTGATGATGATGTCGTGAGCCACCGCCAAAAGCGCCGCCACCGCCATGCGCCACTCCAACCCAATGGTGATGTAAATGGCTACCACCACGAAGAACACAATCAGGGCCCGAATAGCCTTGCTGGTGATCTCACCGCCCCAAGAAGCGCTGATGGAGTTGAAGCTGATGTCGTCTATGCTCTGAGCAGTTAGCGCAGCTAAAGCAGCAGACACACTTGCCACGCTATTGGCATCTGTGGAGTCCAACTCGGCACGCACCCGCAACACATCGCCACCCACAAACTGAATCTTGGCACCTGCTTGGCCCACATCCCGCAACACATCACGCACCTCAGCAGTGGAGATGTTGGGTGCTGTGGTTTCCCAAACAGTACCGCCTTCAAACTCGATACCCAAGTTCACACCGCGCACCAACAACGCCACGATGCCTATAAGCACACAAGCTGCCGATACCACAAGGGCCTTTTTCCAAAGCTCTGGAAACTGCAACTTGGTTTGATTCCGCCAAAGGCGCTGCGCCCAGTTCATGATTGCGCCCAGTTCATGATTGACTGGCCTGTTCGGCCATTGCTTCTTCTGGCGTGGGCAGGCCCAAACGATGCGGATTTGCCATCAGCGAAGATGAGCGGGCTAGAAGCTGAGCACAGGGTCGCAAGAAGAAGTACGTGGCTACAAGGTCTAGCACCGAAGCTAAGCCCAGCATGAGGGCGAAGCCGCGCACCGAACCAGCCGATAGCCAGTACAGGATCACCGCGGCGATAAGCGAAGCAAAGTTGGCCCTAAAGATGGTGATGAAAGCCGCTCTAAACGATTGTTCCAGCGAAGAACGCAACGAACGCCCCGTGGCTACGTCTTCTTTGAGGTGCTCAAAATAAACCACGTTGGAATCCAAAGAGACACCAATGGCCACAATCAAACCGGTTACGCCCGCCAGTGTTAAGGCCAAATCCTGGGTTTCACCCAGCCAAGCCACGATCACCCACAACAAGGTTGCCGACACGCCCAAGCTCAACATTGCAATAACGCCCAACAACCGATACATCCCCACCATGTACAAAAACACCAGCGCTAGCCCCACGATTCCTGCAATCACCCCAGCACGCAACGAGTCGCTGCCTATGGTGGCCGACACACCACGACTGGTGCTATCGCTTTGGGGATCGGTTGGGTCTTGGAACTCCACAGGCAAAGCGCCGTAACGCAGCACAAGGGCTAGATCGTCGGCCTCATCACCCGAATAGTTGCCGCTGATCACAGCTTCACCATCAAAGCTAGCTGCATTCACGCTAGGGGCTACCTCAACGGTGCCATCTACCACAACGGCAACCCGGCCTTGCCCTCCTAAGCTAGCAGGACAAACCGCAGTGCCCGAAAAGCACTCGGCAGCAAGCTCATCGAACTTGTTGGAACCCTCATCTCCGCCCCTGAAGTTGGCGATCACCACATACTCGTTGGTAAAGGCGCTATCGGCTCCAGATAAACCAGCACCGGTGAGGTTAGACGGGCCCAACAGATAACGGCGCGTAACCTGTCCATCATCGTTGCGCTCAGGCAACACAACAAAACTATCTAGCTGATCCTCTGCCGAGGTGCTAGTGGGCAGCCCAAACTCATTGCCAATATCGGTAGGACATGGTGCTAAACCTCGCTCATCTAGCTCTGCAATGGGCACAACTGGAACCTCGGACACAATCTCAACCTCAGCAGCAGGATCTACAGGCTCTGTGACCTCTACAGGCTCTTCTGTAACCTCGGTGTCTTCTGTGACCTCGGTAACCCCTTCTTCGGTGGCCTCATCCTCGGGCTCAGTAACCTCATCTTCAACAAAGGTGTCCTCATCAGGTGTATCGTCTGCATCCTCGGTATCTTCAAAAATCTCTACTGCCTCAGGAGCAATCGTGATGGGTTCTGCAGCTAACTCAGAACACACAGGCCGAAAGCGCAGTTCCGCGGTTTGGCCGACAATATCAATAGCCCGCTGCTGATCGCTTATGCCCGGAAGCTGCACAACCACACGCCCGCCTTGGCGGGTGACATCTGGTTCAGCCACACCCAGACCATCTATACGGTCGCGAATTATGTTCACTGCAGTATCCAAATCACCCGAAGTAATCTCTTCAGGGCGCTCGGGATCATCCACCGGCACCAACACCACCTCAACACCGCCCTTGAGGTCTAAACCCAATAGCGGACTATTGCCCGCAACCAAAGAAGCTGCCAAAAGCCCTCCAGCTATAGCCACTATCAGGATTAGCGAAACCAGAGAACGGCGACTCATTGTTGTTGAAAAATGCGCCTAGTTACCGCTCATCAGAGGGCCTTGGCCATCATCGCCTTCTGTATCGGGAGCATAAACAACCTTGTTGGCAATGGTGTCACGGCTGATTTTGATCTCTACCCCATCGGCTATCTCAATAAAGACGGTTCCACCGTCAAACTCTGTGACCATCCCGTACAGCCCAGACATGGTAATCACCTCATCGCCCACATCTAAGGAGTTCAACAGCTCACGATGTTGGCGCGCCTTTTTCTGCTGCGGACGCAGCATGAAAAAGTACACGGCAACAAACATCAACAATAATACAGGCAAGATTCCCAAGACCGATAATACTACCCGACCGTCAGCAAACTAGGCTATTCGCCGCTAGCTATCCTCAACACATATCTTGTCCCACGCTCTAGCCGCCCCAATCTCTAGCCGCCCCAAGCCGCAGCCACCTTGGCCCGCAACAACCCAAAAGTTCCCGCACCGATGGCGGCTTGAGCATCTTGCATCAGTGCCAACAACCATGCCAGGTTGTGCAGGGTAAGTAACCGAGCTGCGGAGGGTTCGTCCACATTGTACAAATGACGCAGATACGCTCTGGAGTAACGGGCGATTGGGCTAGCAGGGAACTCTGGGTCAACCGCCATGTCGGCATGTGCATGCGCTGCATTGCTCAAGTTCAAGCGCCCCTGCCATGTAAGAGCGGTACCATGACGAGCCAAACGGGTGGGCAACACGCAATCAAACATGTCTACCCCTGTTGCTATTGCCTCAATGAGCCCCACTGGATCGCCTAAGCCCATGAAATAGCGGGGTTGCTGAACGGGCAGCTTGGGGGTGGTGGCCTCTAGGGCAGCCAGCATCTGAGATTGCTCCTCACCCACAGATAAACCTCCCACCGCATAGCCATCAAAGCCGATGGCGATGGTGCGTTCTGCGCTCTCGGCTCGTAGCGCCGCGCTGAGACCACCTTGCACTATCCCAAACTGGTTGGCACCGCTCCCATGGCCATCTACATCTAGAAACCGGTGGCGAGCTCTTTTGGCCCACGCCGCTGTGCGCTCAACAGCTAAGCGTTGTGTGGCATCAGGAGCATCTGCTGGCGGGCACACGTCTAGTACCATCTGAATATCTGAGCCGAGTTGCAGCTGCGTATCCACCACCGTCTCGGCGCTGAAACGATGCGTGCTGCCATCATAGGTAGAACGAAAGGTAACCCCTTCGTCATCCACCTGAGGGCTCAAGGAGAACACCTGATAGCCGCCAGAATCGGTCAACACATGACCCGACCAGCCAACAAACCCATGGATACCGCCCATCTTTTGCACCAGCTCCGCGCCCGGACGCATAAACAGGTGATAGGTGTTAGCTAGCACCACCGCAGGACCGAGGGCTTCTAGATCTGCGGTGTCTAAGGTACGCACCGCCGCCCTAGTACCAACCGGCATAAAACAAGGTGTTGCAAAGCTGCCTCTAGGAGTGGTTATGCGCCCAACCCGGGCCGCGCCTTGTTGGGCTAAAACCTCAAAGGTAAGGCTCATCGGTTGGGCTGGGGTAGATAGCTAAGGGCTAGATGGTTGGGCTAGTAGGCGAGAGCTAGATTGCAAGGCGCGTTTCAGGATCAAAGAAGTGAAGGCCCTCTACGTTCACGGTTACCTCCGCCATTTCGCCTTCGTCAATTCTGCTTTTTGGGCTGAACCTGCCAACAACCACCGCAGTATCGCCAAGTTCGGCCACCGCATCTGGGTCGCCAGAGTCTACCGGCGCAGCATCCACGCCAAAGTGAACCATTATTTCCGAACCCAGCGACTCCACCAGGCTTACCTCGCCATTGATGGTAGGACCAGCAGGCGCAGAGGGCAACGCGGCATCTTCTAGATCCTCAGGCCGGATACCAAAAATGAGCGGTTTGCCATAGTATTCAGATAAACCCTCGCGCTTGATTAGCTCATCTTGAGGAATGGCGATGCTTTGGCTACCAAACGACAAGCTGCCATCTTGGGTATTAGCGTTTTGTGTGAGCACACCCTCAAAAAGGTTCATAGAGGGCGAACCTATGAACGCTGCTACAAAAACATTACGAGGATTGTCGTAGAGCACCTGTGGAGTATCAACCTGCTGCAGATGCCCATCTTTTAGCACCGCCACGCGGTCGCCCATGGTCATTGCTTCCACCTGATCGTGGGTGACATATACCGTGGTCACACCAAGGTCGCGCTGGATGCTGGCAATCTCCGCTCGCATCTGCACCCGCAACTTGGCATCTAGGTTAGAAAGCGGTTCGTCCATCAAAAAAGCCGCTGGCTGGCGCACGATAGCGCGCCCCATGGCAACCCGCTGACGCTGTCCGCCCGAAAGCTGCGCGGGCTTACGCTTGAGCTGCTCTTCTAGCTCTAGTATCCGGGCCGCCTCTCTTATCCGGCTATCCGCCTCGGCTTTTGGGGTTTTGGCCAGCTTTAGGGCAAAACCAATGTTGTCGTAAACCGTCATGTGGGGATAGAGCGCGTAGTTCTGAAAGACCATAGCAATGTCTCGATCTTTGGGCTCAACATCATTGACCACTCGATCGCCGATTCGCATTTCCCCCTCGGAAATCTCCTCTAATCCTGCAATCATGCGCAAAGCGGTGGACTTACCGCACCCAGACGGGCCAACCAACACCAAGAACTCTTTGTCGGAGATATTTAGTTCTAGGTCGTGAATAGCGTGGTACCCATTGGCGTAAACCTTGTTTATCTTGTCTAGGGTTATGGTAGCCATGATCGATTCTCCTAATAGGTAGGTTGTGCTGCGTGCTGGGGCATCTCGCGGCCCTTTTTCCCACAGCTATTTTTTGTAATCTGAACAAGACCAGCCCGATTCTTTGCGGTGAGATACTGGAGTTTGCCCACCGGCCGACCGGCAAAAATATCCAGCAAATCGTCCACCACCATTGTGCCAATCTGCTGAAGTGCCTCTGGGATGGCTCCAGCCAAATGCGGCACCAAGATAGCTTGTTCATTATCGCGCAGCGGATCATTGGCGCCGATTGGCTCGGATGGATACACATCGGTAGCAAACCGAAAACCGTTGACCTGTGATAACTCCACAAGGGCCTCAAAATCCACCACCGAGGCTCTGCTAAGCACAACAAGCCCTTGATGTGACCCAAGCTGACCGATGAGATGACGTGAGATCATGGCAGCCGCAGATGCTGAAGGTGCCGCCAAAACAAAGATGATGTCGGCCTGTGCGAACATCTCCTCTAAGGTGGCCGGGGCAATGCCTCTGGCCTGTAGCTGCTTTGCACCAAGCGGCGGATCGTAGCCACACAACTTCACCCCAAAGGGCGCTAGCAACTTCTGCAGGTGCGCCGAAATACGCCCGCACCCCACAAAGCCAACCGTGGCACCAAACAGCGATCCGTTGTGGCGATTGCCTTCGTGCAGCCAACGCTCGCTTCGGGCTCGCATGGCGCGATCTGCTTCTACTATGCCCCGGCGCATTCCCAAAGCAAGCCCGAGGCCCAATTCGGCCACAACAGCGCCAAACGCTGGCGCACAAGACCCTACAAGGATGCCTCGGCGGGTAGCACTTTGATCGTCTAAGGCTTCGTGTTCGTGACCCCCCGCCACTTCCAACACAGCACGAAGCCTCGGCCCAGCATGATCTAGCGCATCGCGGCCATAACGCCAGCGACCAAACACAACAGCAGAAGCCTGAGCTATTTCAGAACGAAAAAGATCTGTGGGCATCGGCTCGTCTTTACCCCAAACAATCTCTGCAACATCGCCAAGCCGGCCTAGATCATCAGGGCGAAAAACTTCATCCATAGTTCGAAACTCAGGGTCAATAATTACCCGAGGCCGCATCACATCACCCAGGTTGGTGAGCTTGGAGGTCATCCCTTAAGGCCCGATGTGGCCACACCCTGCACAAACTGACGCTGGAAGATAACAAAAACAATGATCACGGGCAGCACCATCATGGTGGCAAAGGCCATAAGGTCGGCCCATTGGATTGGCGGCTGGCCCTGGAAAAACGTAATCCCGGTTGGCAAAGGTCTTACGTCCTCGGTGCGGGCAATCATTACGGGCCACAGGAACTGTCCCCACGAATACAAAAAGCTCAAAATTGCGGCGCTTGCATACGCTGGCTTAGCTAGGGGAAACAGCACACTCCAAAACGTGCGATAGGGGCCAGCGCCATCAATCATGGCGGCCTCTTCTAGTTCAGCTGGCAAGCCCTTAAAGAAGGAATAGAACAGGAAAATGTAGAGGGGTTGGGCGATAAAGGGCAAGAACTGGGCACGTATCGTGTTTGTCCACTCGATCTCCGTCGCCATCAACAACAGCGGCACCGCAATGGCCTCAAAGGGGATGATCACCAGCGCTACCACCACCGATAACAGTATCTTCTGCCCGCGGAATCGCAGCCTAGCAAGGGCATACCCACAAAGACTGTTCACGATAAGCCCACCCACCACAACCACTCCTGAAACAATCACCGACACCCGCAGAGATTTGAAGTAGTTGCCCGTATCTGCGGCAGCCCGGTAGTTGTCGCCAGCTTCAAACGGACGTGGATCGAAAGCAGAAAGCGATGTTTGGTCGCTGATCACCACAGCGTCGGATTTGAACGACCCAATCACCATTATGGCAATCGGGAACAAGAAAAACAGCCCCAACAGGCCCATAACACCATAAGCCAGAAGCATGTTTTTGTTGAGCCCCTTAGATGCTGTGGTCATGTCAATCCGCCGGTTCAAACTTGCGTTGGAAGATCGTGAGGAAAAGCACGATCAAAAAGAACAAAACAGCAATAGCCGAGGCCTTGCCAATCTGGTTTCCGTTAAGCCCCGTATCCACCAACTCCACCATGATCGTGTTGGTGGCACCAAGCGGCCCGCCCGGGTCATCTGGCAAAATATAAACCTGATCAAATAACCTAAACGACAAGATCATCGTGATCGTGGCAACAAAAAACAGTTGATGGCGAATACCCGGCACGGTGACGTTCCGAAAGCGCTTCCATGCACCAGCTCCATCCACTGCGGCTGCCTCATACAGAGATTTCGGCACGTCTTGGAGGGCTGCAAGCAAGATCACCATCTGAAACCCCACGCTGGCCCAAAGCGAAACGATGATCACCGCCACCAGCGCATAAGAGGTGTCTCTTAGCCAATCGGGTGCAAAAGCCCCAAAGGTGACCACCTCCATAACCGTGTTAACCATACCCGACGGGTTCAACAGCACTAACCAGATGATGGAGGCCGCCGACAACGAAAACGTGATCGGCACAAAGTAAATGGTTCGGAACAAAACCGATCCCCGCAACTTCTGGTTTACTAAAACAGCTAGCAGCAGGGCTAGGCCAGTTTGCAGCGGCACAACAATTGCCGAAAATACCAGGTTGTTTTGAAGCGCCCCCCAAAAATCAGAGTCTGTGAGGATGTCTGTGTAGTTTTCAAAGCCAACCCACCGATTTGGCAGAGGGCTAAGCAGTTTCCAGTTTGTAAACGACAACACAGCGGCTAAGCCAAACGGCACCACCATAAAGAGCGTGAGCAGCAGCACCGCTGGAGAAGCAAATGCGATGCCAGCTCGGGCGCGAGACCGACCGCTTGGAGAACCCTCTTTAGAGGCTGTGTTTTCTACGGTTGTTGCCTGCAATCCAAACCCCCCGTTCAGTTTGCTAGACGTTAAGCCTGCATCCTAGCCCACATCTCTGACCCGATGCTCAAAACCGAGCCAGAAATGTGGGAGGAAAGGGTTGGGCTTAGCTGGTTGGATAGCCTTCGTTGGCCTCAATATCGTCGTCAATTTCCTGCACCGCTTCATCCAGTGTGGATTGAACATCAGCACCGGCCACTATGTCTGCTAGGGCATCAGAAAAAGCATCACGGATGGCACCATAAGCCGGTGTAGCTGGCCGGGGCACTGCGATATCGGGTGCGCCTTGCAGGTTCAATACATAAAGATGGCGATCCCCGCCAGGAGCAAAAGTTGGATCAGCATCCAGCACCGACTGAAGCGAAGGTACAGCACCCTCGGCATCGGCAATGGCTTTTACCTGTTCAGGGCTTGTGACGTGTGCCATGAACGCCCAAACAGCATCTGGATCCGTAGCACTAGACGACATTGCCCAGTTCCAAGAACCCATACCTGCCTTTGAGCCTGTACCGAAATCAGGTAGCGGCACAAGCACTAAGTCGTCTCCAACGGCCTCCTTGTAGGCAGTGTACAACCAGTGACCAACCCAAGAAAGCGGCACATCGCCCTCGGTGAAGTTGGTGTCGTCCAGAGCGTCAATATCTATCAGGCCATCGTTAGCCCAATTCTGAAAGTGGGTCATAGCTTCTACAGCAGCAGGGCTGTTCAGGAATCCATCGGCGGTTTGAAAATCCGACCGATCTATAACATCGCCACCCGCAGACTGCACTATCGGAGCAAAGCCATAAGGCCGCCACTCACCAGCACCGTAAAACCACTTAATGTCTAGAGGCGCTTCTATGCCTGAATCCTGTAGGGCTCGCAGAAGCCCATCAAACTCTTCGACTGTCCAAGCGTCTGCAGATGTCTCAGGAATGCGTGCATTAACCGATTCAAGCACCGACCGCTTAGCCCAGATGCCCATACCAGAGTCAAACGAACCCAAGCTGTATAGCTCGCCGTTGTATGTGCCCTGAGTGATGATGGACGGCAAGAAATCGTCTAGGGCACCATCTGGCACGCAGTTGCCCAGAGGCTGCACAAAGCCGTTCCACGCAAAGTTGTAGAGGAACGGGCCATCCATATCAATAATGTCTGGTAGGTCGTTTGAGGCAGCTGCTGACGTGATATAGGCTTCGTATGAGGCCTCTCCTAGATCGACTAGCTCTACTGTGACACCAAGTTCGGCTCCGGGGCCAGCGTTGAAACTGTCCACAGCGCCTGTGTAGGCTTCGTTGGAACTGTGAGATGTAAGAGTCAACGTGACCGGACCATCAATCTCACCATCGCACGGCCCACCCGCTGAGGTTGACGAGGAATCGTCGTCATTGCCACATGCGGCAGCTACAAGAACCAACGCAAAAATCAAGGCCAAAACTTTAGCCATCTTAGAATACATATATGCCCTCCTTTAGACTCGCTTTCGCAAAGCAGTAAGCAGTATAGCAGCTAATCCATTCTCAGCAAGGAGACTCAGCAATCGGAACATTTGAATACAAGGTCAGGATTGAGAATGTAAGCGGACAAGTGCGCTTCAACTTGGGCCAAGCAATCATTTACAGCAGCAAGTAACATGAGCAACCAGCAATCTGAGGAGTACGCAAATGACTAATTGGGAATGGAAGGTTGGCAATTCAAAGAGCCCTGAGGAATCAATATGGAGCCACGCTGAAATCCTTGATCCGTCTAGCGCGCTGCTAACCGACAAGGTGGCCGTTGTTACCGGCGGAGCAATGGGGATCGGTGCCGCCACAGCCGTGGCTTTAGCCCGCTTTGGAGCCGACGTGGCAATCTGCGACAGGGAAGCAGACCACCTAGCCCACACCGCCGCTGAGGTGGAGGCTGTGGGCCGCCGATGCCTCCCCGGCGTGTTTGACGTGCGCCATTTTGAACCACGCACCGCTTGGTTGGCCGAGGTAAAGGAGGCTTTTGGGAAGGTAGACGTGCTGGTGAACAATGCGGGTGGCACATTCCATTCTTTTTTTACCAACATCAGCCCCAAAGGAGAGGCTGCACTCATCGCCGAAAACTTCACTCAGGTAACTGGATTTATCCGAGAATGCCTCCCGCTTATGGACTTTGGAGGGTCGATCATCAACGTCACTTCCATTGAGGCTCACAGGGGCGCTCCTGGCTTCTCCATCTACTCAGCGATGAAAGCAGCTCAAGCCAACCTAGCCATGAGCTTGGCAATGGAATTGGCCCCTGAGGGTATCCGGGTGAACTGCGTTGCCCCCGACATGATCCCATCTGAGGGTCATGACACGCTCAGCCATATCAGCACCGACACCAAATCTGACATGGCCCCCCACCCGTGGCTGGAAACAGGTTCGGTTCACGACTGTGCTGCTGCGGTGGTGTACTTAGCTGGAGACATGTCTCGGTTCGTAAACGGCACCACCATATTTGTGGATGGCGGCAACATGGCCGCAGGCGCATGGAAGCGCCGCGTGGCTCAGTGAACCCGAGGGGGTGGCTGCAAAGGTGCTGCGGCTGCTGACAATGGCGTACCTGACAGCTGCTGGCGTGTTTGTTTTCGCTACCGCCTTGTTTGTTGGCTTGTTTGTTGGGAGCGGGAGCGAGAACGGGCTGGGGCAAGGAAACGGAAAGCTCCAGCAAACATAAGTCCAACTGCAATTAACGTAGCCACGATTATTAGGAGCAATCGGGTATCTACACCGGTGTAGGCCAGCTCTTCTTCGAGAACTTCCTGCGTTGCAGGAGGTATGACTTCAACCACTTCTACAGGAGTGGGCACTGGAGTGATTTCTTCAGAATCATTGTCGATGATCATGATGGTGGCTTCTCTCACAACTAACCCAGTGGCCGTACCATGCACGGTAAGGGTTTCGGTTTCTTCCACTAAATTGTCATCAACTAGAGCCAAAGTAAAGTTGCCCGATGCTGAACTAGTGTCGGCTGGGATTGTTAATAAGAAATCACTAACTGCAGCGTAATCTGTGCCTGAAACTGCGGTGTCGCCCTCTCTACCCACCTGTACCGCTACTAGTGTATCTGTTGCAAACGTTGTGGTGCCACCCAAAATCGCAACCACCGTAATACTTGGAGGAACCTCCACATCCTCTGACACCGAAGTGGGCGATACCCGCAGCGACAACACCGCCGGTGCTGTATCATCATCTGTGATCGTTCCAGTACCCGTGCCAGTATCTTGTTGAGCAACTGTATCTTGTTGAGCGCTAGCTGTTGTGGTGGTTAGTCCCAACAACAGCACTGCTATAAAAATAGGGCTCCAGATAAAACAACATTTAAGCAATTTGTGCATTGAAAGCTCGCAGCAAGGTAACCACCACCGTCTCATCGGATTCAATAAGTGTATCACCTTTAACAGGCACTGTAATTACACTTGACAAATTACCTGCAGGAATTACCGTCCTCAGAAGAGCCGGCGCTATGTAATCTACGCCACCCGTTGCGGTACCACCTAGGGCATAGATAACCGTAACGTCCTTGCTGCTGACCCGTGAAAGGGCCACGGTGAACACCATATCAACAGTGGCATCAGGGTCGTCACCTTCTACTACTGCCGAAGCGTCGCCCACAAACACCTTTAGCGGTGACTTAGGCACTACCGGTTGCACTGGGGCTACCGGCTGTGCCGGTTCCACTGGGGCCACCGGTTCCACTGGTTCCTCGTTGTCGGTTATCGTAACGGTGGCACTAAAAACAGTGAGTCCGGTTGCGATGCCGTGAACAGTTATCGTTTCGGACTGCTCTAAGCGATTGTCGTCAACCGGCAGAAGGCTAAAAGTGCCGCTGGCCGATCTTGAGCCGCCGGGGATCGTCACAGTGAAATCACCCACAACTTCGTAATCGGTACCCGACACGGCGGTGTCACCAGCCCGACCCACCTTCACGGTTACCTCTGTGTCTTCCACAAACGTTGTGGTGCCACCCAGCACGGCTGTCACCCTAATGCTTGTAGCAACCCCAACATTCTCAGCCACCGATGCAGGAGACACGCTCAAGGTCACGCTAATGGGTGCTGTGTCGTCATCAATAATGATGCCGGTGCCTGTAGCCGCACCCTGTTGTGTCGACTCTGGCTCCACCTTAACTTGTAGATCGTCCTGCTGCGGCTCACCTGGCTGCGATCCGCTTTGAGCACACCTCACCCACTGATGTTGACGCGCAACCTCCAACTCTTTGAGAGCCACAACCACAGGCTCCCAACGCACCCAACCCCTATCAACATAACCCTGCGCCTCCACAACACCCATCGGCTCACCAACAAACCCCAGCACATCCTCACCAAACGCAACCAACACACGATTCCACCGCCCAACATGCTCAACCCCACTACTAACCTCACCCGCAAACCCACGCACATCAGCAACCAAACCCTCAGACACCACATACACAAACCCACCCTGCTGCGGCTCACCTAACTGCGGCGACACAGGCTGCTCACCCTGCTGTAGCAACTCGGTCTGGGGATCTTCGGTTTCATCCTCGTCCTGCGTTCCTATGATCGTTGCGTTCGTAGCGCTCAACAAAGTGACAATCACCGTTTCGTTGTCCTCGTCAATCACATCGCCGCGCACCGCAACCACGATGGTGGCCGATGACTGCCCGGCTGGGATCGCCACAATCATCTGGTTCGGCTCCGTATAATCAGCAGGAGCAATCGCGGTGCCGCTTAATGTATAAGTAACGGTCACTTCCTCGTCGCTCACCTCTGACAGGATGACGGTGAACATCATGTCCACCAATGCAGTGGGGTCGTCGCCCTCAAGTACCGAAGTTGCATCAACAACCGACACAACAGGCAGGGCTGTGGATACCACTGGATCGTCGTCGTCTGTGATCGTGCCAGTGCCTGTATCGGCACCCTCAACCGTACTAACCGTAGCGTTCGTAGCGCTGGCCAGGGTCACAATAATCGTCTCATTTGGCTCATCAACCACATCCCCTTTAACCAGAACCGTGATCGTGCCCGTGGTCTGGCCCGCGTCGATGGTTACGTTCAACGGGTTCGGCTCTGTGTAATCGGCTGGAGCCTCAGCCGTGCCGGCCAGCGTGTAGGTGGCGGTAACCGGCTTCCCCGACACAGCCGACAAAGTAACCGTAAATGTCATATCCGTCGTAGCCGCCGTGTCGTTACCCTCAGTAACTGCCGTAGCATCGACTATCGACACCACAGGTGGCCCGTCATCATCGGTCACGGTGACAGTGACTGTCTTATCGGCTAACGCGTTATACGCACTATCATCGCTAGAAGCTATATCGTGGGTTATCGTCACCGACCGCTCATCACCCGGATTATCAACATCATCATCCACCCCAGTCACAGTTATCGTCTGCGCCGTATCCCAATTCTCAGAAGTAAACGTCAGCGTTTCAGACGCTGTCGGATTATCCGGATTTGGCGTATCAGGACCATCCAAAAACAACGCAGCAGGCGTAACCGACGTAACCGTAACCGTCACATCCCCAACAGGCTCCGAAGTCAACACCACCGTATAAGAATCAGTCCCACCATCTTCTGACACCTCAGTATCACCACCACTCTGCGTGATAGTCACCCCCACCCCATCATCATCGGTAATCGTCACACTCGCATCATTCACCGTCAACCCAGCCGACAGACCATGCACCGTTACAGTCTCATCAGGTTCATCCAAATCATCATCGGTCGGATTGAATGAGAATGACCCTGTAGCAAACCTATCACCAACCGGAATTGTGATCGTAATATCCTCTACCGCCGTGTAATCAACCCCCGACTTAGCACTATCAGCAGGCTTACCCACACTCACCCGCACCGTCCTAACATCAGCGAACACCACACTGGTACCACTCAGACTTGCAGTCACACTCACCGACTCCGCCTCCGACACACCCTCCCCCACCTCTGCTGGCGCAACCGCCAAGTTCACCTGCGGAGTCGCATCATCATCAGTGATCGACCCAGAACCCGTGTCCTCGCCATCAACACCAGACACCGACGCATTCGTAGCGCTAACCAACGTCACAATCACCGTCTCATTTGGCTCGTCAACCACATCACCGCGCACCGGTATCGTGATCGTCCCGGTCAACTGGCCAGCCACAATCGTTAGGCTCAACGGGTTCGGAGCCGTGTAATCGGCTGGAGCTTCAGCCGTACCGCTCAACGCATAGTTAACAGTCACAGGCTTACCGCTCACCGCGCTGAGCGACACCGTAAATGTCATATCCGTAGTGGTCGCAGGATCGTTGCCCTCAGCCACCGCTATAGCATCGCTAACCGACACCACCGGCTCACCATCATCATCGGTCACGGTGACAGTGACTGTCTTATCGGCTAACGCGTTATACGCGCTGTCGTTCATAGAAGCAATACCGTGGGTAACAGTCACCGACCGCTCATCACCGGTGTTATCCAAATCATCATCCACGCCAGTTACCGTAATCGTCTGCGCGGTATCCCAATTCTCAGAAGTAAAGGTCAGCGTTTCAGACGCTGTCGGATTATCCGGATTCGGCGAATCAGGGCCATCCAACACCAACGCCGCCGGAGTCTCAGATGTCACCGTCACAGTCACATCCCCCACAGGCTCCGAAGTCAACACCACCGTATAAGAATCAGTCCCACCATCTTCTGACACCTCAGTATCACCACCACTCTGCGTGATAGTCACCCCCACCCCATCATCATCGGTAATCGTCACTGTTGCATCGTTCACCGTTAGCGTGCCCGAACTGCCGTGGACAGTTACCTGCTCGTCAGGCTCATCCAAATCATCATCGACAGGGTCGAAACTAAAACTCCCTGAAGCCGACCGCATACCAGCCGCAATCGTGATCGCAATATCCTCTACCGCTGTGTAATCCGTCCCCGACTTAGCACTATCAGCAGGCTTACCAACACCCACCCGCACCGTCCTAGCATCCGCGAACACCACACTGGTACCGCTCAAAGAAGCAGTCACCACCACCGACTCCGCAGCATCCACACCCTCCGCCACCTCCGTTGGCGCAACCATTAGATTCACCTGCGGCGTAGCGTCATCATCAGTGATCGTGCCAGAACCCGTGTCCTCGCCATCAACACCAGACACCAACGCATTCGTAGCGCTAACCAAAGTAACAATCACCGTCTCAGCAGGCTCATCAACCACATCGCCTTTAACCGGCACCGTAATCTCAGCCGTCGTGTCACCCGCAGCGATAATCACACTCAACGGATCAGGCTCCGTATAATCAGCAGGCTCCGAAGCCGTACCAGAAAGCGTGTATGTAACAGTCACCGGCTTACCACTCACCGCGCTGAGCGACACCGTGAACGTCATATCAACTGTTGTTGCAGGATCGTTCCCCTCAGTCACCGCCGCCGCATCACCAACCGACACAGAAGGCTCACCATCATCATCTGTGATCGTCACACTCGCATCGTTCACCGTCAACCCAGCCGACGAACCATGCACCGTTACCGACTCGTCAGGCTCATCCAAATCATCATCAACAGGATCGAAACTAAAACTCCCTGAAGCCGACCGCATACCAGCCGCAAGCGTAATATCAAACGCCGCGACCACTGCGTAATCAACCCCCGACCTAGCACTATCAGCAGGCTTACCCACACTCACCCGCACCGTCCTAGCATCAGCGAACACCACATCAGTACCGCTCAAAGAAACAGTCACACTCACCGACTCCGCCTCCGACACACCCTCCGCCACCTCTGTTGGCACAACCACTAGATTCACCTCAGGAGTCACATCATCATCCGTGATAGTGCCAGAACCCATGTCCTCACCATCAACACCAGACACAGACGCATTAGCAGCACCCGACAAAGTAACGATGATCGTTTCAGCAGGCTCATCAACCACATCCCCTTTAACCGGAACCGTGATCTCAGTCGTCGTGTCACCCGCAGCGATAGTCACACTCAACGGGTTCGGCACCGTGTAATCGGCTGGAGCCTCAGCCGTGCCACTAAGCGTGTAGTTAACAGTCACCGGCTTACCACTCACCGCCGACAAAGTGACCGTGAACGTCATATCCGTGGTCTTGGTAGTGTCGTTGCCCTCAGTAACCGCCGTAGCATCACCAACCGACGCAGAAGGCTCACCATCATCATCCGCAATCGTCACACTCGCATCATTCACCGTCAACGAACCCGAACTGCCTTGGACAGTGACAGTCTCGTCAGGCTCATCCAACAAGTCGTCGACAGGATCAAAACTAAACGACGCTGAAGCCGACCTATCACCCGCAGGAATCGTGACATCAAATGCCGCGACCGCAGTGTAATCAACCCCCGACCTAGCACTATCAGTGTTTTGACCAACACTCACTGTCACCGTCGTAGCATCAGCGAACACCACACTGGTACCACTCAAAGAAGCAGTCACACTCACCGACTCCGCCTTCGACACACCCTCAGCCACCTCTGTTGGCGCAACCACTAAGTTCACCGAAGGGGTCGCATCATCATCAGTGATCGTGCCAGTACCCGTGTCCTCGCCATCAACACCAGACACCAACGCATTCGTAGCGCTAGCCAACGTCACAATCACCGTCTCAGCAGGCTCATCAACCACATCGCCTTTAACCGGCACCGTAATCTCAGCCGTCGTGTCACCCGCCAGAATCGTCACGGTCAACGGGTTCGGAGCTGTGTAATCGGCTGGAGCTGAAGCCGTGCCACCAAGCGTGTATGTAACAGTCACCGGCTTACCACTCACCGCCGACAAAGTGACCGTGA
>JAPOTT010000008.1:74295-76744 GCA_026709025.1 bacterium | reverse complement strand
TGGGAACACGGCGGCACAACCGACATCAGTAACCTCACCCTGCTATGCCCCACCTGCCACCGCCAAACCCACAAACACTTACCACCCCACAACCAACCTCTTCATGAGTAAGGATTGGAATTTCAAAGGCAGGGCTTAGCAAACGGCGTTAACCTTTTCTTGAGATGACGCTGAATTGGGAACCTGTGAAGGTTGTGGGTGTAGGAGAAGTGTAATGAAGATTATTGGCTTGCTTATTGTGTGCTGTCTCTTAGTGTCTGCTTGCGGTGCTTCAGACACGGATACAGACACGGATACAGATACAGACACAAACACGGTGACGGCGACGGTGTCAGAGCCGACTGCACCATCCAAAGTTTCGGCTACGGCAACCGCCGTTGTTGAGCCTGAAGTGCCTACCTTGTTGGAACCGACCGTTGTTCGGTTGCCTGCTGATCCAGCAGCTCCAACAGACGAGTGGGTTGGTGGGGTGAATGCCGCAGGGTGGGAGTTTCACCGGCATCTGAGGGGTAATGCCGTTTCTAGCCCAATGAGCATTGGTGTCGCCTTTAGCCTTAGTCGGGCCGGGGCCTCTGCCGATTCTGGAGCCATTCTTGACGAGATATTCAGGTTTCCCCCCACGGGTCTTCATCGGGCCGCAAACGCTGTTGATCTCCGTTTGGCTGAAGCCTCGGTAGAACCTACCACTTTGGAAGTGGCCAATCGGCTCTTCCCCGATGACGGGTTTGAGCTACTACCTACCTTTATAGATACCGCCTCAGCTCACTACGGAGCCTCTATTCAGCCGGTAAACACTGCTGATGCCGCCAATGCGTCCAACACCATCAACCGCTGGGTGACAGATAGCACCCGTGGGCTAATCCCCGTCATTGTCAGCGAGGATGTGGTTAGGAATCAAGAGCTTATCTTAGTGAACACCGTGTATCTGAAGGCCGATTGGCTCGTACCTTTCTTGCCTGAACTCACCAGTGTAGAGGATTTCACCACGGCCGAAGGTGAGCCGGTGGCGGTGCCGTTTATGAGCGACTACAACCCTGTTGTGCGCCCCTTTGTCCAGATGCCCCAATTTGATGCTGTGAAGCTCCCTTATGAAGGGGGCGAATTGGCTATGTGGTTGATCCTCCCCCACGAATCCGTCGGGCTACCCGCAGTTGAGGAGTCGCTTAGCGCTGAGACACTGACAGGGCTAGACGATATAGCCCAGGAAGGATTAGTACACCTCACCATGCCCAAGTGGGAACAAGCCCTGCCGCCCACTGATCTGTTTGGATGGCTGTGTCCTCTCGGGTTCTGCGCTGGGGCGGGCTTTGACGGAATTGCCCCCGGCGTTTTTATCACCGCTGCCTTGCATGGTGCCAAGGTAATTGTGGATGAAAAAGGCACAGAAGCCGCTGCTGCTACCGCTATTTCTTTTGCTGATTCTGCACCTCCAGAGCCTGATCTTGTTTTTGTTGCCGACAGGCCATTCCTGTGGGCCATCACCCATCTAGATACCGCCGCAATCCTGTTTATGGGTCGCCTTGTCAACCCGTCTGAATAGCTGTTGGTAGCTGTTGGTAGTTAGTTCTGTACGCAGCTAAGCAGTTCAAACCACTAGCGTGCAGTGTGCATGCCGGTGTTGTTGGGGGTTATGGCCTCGGTTCTGATTGGTTTGTCCGATTATTGCGGGCGCTTTTGTAGTCGACGCGCACAGGCCACTACCACGGCTGGCACTGCGTTTGTAGGTGGGCTAGGTGTGACTTTGGTTCTAGTTGTGATAGTGTCTAGCTCAATCACAGTTGCCGACCTGCTGCTGGGAGCGGTATCGGGGGTGTTTATTGCGATTGCTCTTTCGTGCATGTGGCACAGCTTGGCCGTTTCCTCATCGGCCATTGCATCGCCCATTGTGGCTGCCTTTACAGCGCTGGGGCCATTGGCCTATGGGATATCTAACGGTGAAAGCCCTAGCACGGCGGTTGCTGTGGGCATCGCAGTGACAGTTGTCGGTTTGTTGGTGGCTGTGATCGTGCCCCAAACGGTACACAATGTTGGCGCGGGCATTACTTATGCCGTGTTGGGTGGCATTGCGTTCACGATAGTTATTGTGTTGTTGGACAATACCAGCGTAGATAGCGGAATATGGCCAGCAGTCACCCAACGGGCATCTGCTCTGGCGTGCATGCTTGTGGTTACCAGAGCTAGTCGGATTCCACAGATACTGCCCCCTAAGCTACGGTTGGTTGCACTGTCTGGGGGTATTACGGGTGGTTTGGGCATGGCATCTTTTATCGCGGGCGTGCAGAGAGGCCCGGTAGGGGAAGTGGCGGTGGCCGGGTCGCTTTATCCTGTGGTTACCATCGCTTTAGCGGTGATTCTAGATGGCGATACCCTACGGTGGTGGCAGGCTTTTGGTATCGCAATAGTGCTAGCTGGCACCACAATGATCGCCATCGGCTGACACCAGGGTTCA
>JAPOTT010000008.1:0-74230 GCA_026709025.1 bacterium | reverse complement strand
TGAGCATTCCCTGTTGGGCAGGGCTAGCGAGTGAGCAAGTTATACATAAATTATGCTGGTTAATGGTAAACCCCATAATTTAGGGTAAGGTCTGTATAAATGGACCGTTTCGCCAATCAACAATCCATTTGACAATGAGGCACACGGCATGATGGCACACAGCATGATAGGCGCGGTACTAGCTCACAGTGCAGGCGTGGTGGGGATTATCGTTGGGGGGGTCGGGGTGGTCTTTTTGGGGGGGCTTTTGGTGTTTTGTTGGAGGCTCAGCAAGCAAGCAGATGAGGAAGCAGAAACAGCAGACGATGGTTTTCCCTATGTTTGAGGGCATGTTTGACCACCAGAGTCCCGCGCTAGGTGTCTGAGATATTCAAAAATGCTTGCATCTGCGGGTGGGGGAGGGGCGCGGATGTGCATTAGACTAGGTCGTTTGTGAGGGTTTGAGTTGAGTTTGGGGAGCCTCTAATTCATCCAGATCATGTGTTTGAACAACAAAATATCGAAAGGGCGCACCAAGCTCTAGAGCTAGCCCGCGAGCGGGTGTTGTCGTTGCAAGATATGGTGGAGGTGGGTGCTGGCGGCACCCATCAAGCTCGTTATGAGCGGGAGATAATCTACGATTCCATCAGCACTCGTTTGAGTTCGTTAGACATTGGCCACTCATCGTTGGTGTTTGGCCGCTTAGATTGGAATGAGGAAACCGGGGGCGATCAGCTTTATGTGGGTCGGGTAGCGGTTTGGGATGAGAACCAAGAGCCGGTAACCATCGATTGGCGGGCCCCTGCCGCAGAAGCCTTTTATCGCGCCACCTTGGGCGATCCGATGAACCTTAAGTTGCGCCGCCATTTCGCAACTAGAGGCTGTGAGCTGCTGGGCGTGGAAGACGAGTACTTTGGCCAAGCCTCCGGTAACGGCCACGGTGCCCTAGTAGGCGAGGCAACTCTGCGAGCCAGCCTAGAAGCCGGTCGTTCTGGTCGGCTTACCGATGCAGCCGCAACCATTCAAGCCGAACAAGATGCCATAATCCGCTCCCCATTGCCAGGTGTGTTGGTGGTGCAAGGTGGCCCAGGTACGGGCAAAACAGTGGCTGCTCTGCACCGAGCAGCATACCTGTTGTACACCCATCGCTTCCCCCTAGAAGGCCAGGGCATGCTGGTGCTTGGCCCCAACCGCCTCTTTTTGACTTATATCGAGCAGGTGCTGCCTTCTTTGGGTGAGGCGGGCGTGGAGGTGTCGCTTTTGGCCGATTTGTTGCCATCTGTTCGTGTGCGGGGCCTAGATGAGCCAGCAGTGGCCAGAGTAAAAGGCGACCTGCGTATGGAGCAGGTGTTGCGTAGAGCCCTTAGGGATAGGCAGCGCCGGTTGCGTAGCGACCTAGTAGTGGGTTTTGGTCTGCGCCGATTGCGCCTAACCGTGGCCGATAGTGCTGCCATCATCCGTGCTGCTCGCAAGCGGTTCCGCACTCATAACCGGGCTCGCCGTTTTGTGGAAGACAACGTGTATGAGCGTTTAGCCCAAAGCGCTATCCGCTTAGGTGCTTCGGCTCCCGATGCGACTAGTTTGCGAGAACAGTTGCACGCAACCACCGAGCTACGCGAAACGTTGGAGTGGATGTGGCCGGTGCTCACCCCGGCTCACCTGCTGCACGATCTGTTAGGCTCTAAGGCTCTGTTGGGTTCAGCGGCGAGCTCTGTGCTTGCCCCACAAGAGGCCGAACTGTTGTATCGTGCCCGTTCGGCGCATGCATCAGAGGTGATATGGAAGGCCGAGGATGCCCCATTGTTGGATGAAGCCCTAGAGCTTTTAGGCCCACGGCCCGCCCATAAGCAGGCCGATGCCATTCGTAGCTATGGTCACATCGTTGTGGATGAAGCCCAAGATCTGTCGCCCATGCAGCTCAAGATGATTGGCCGCCGTTCATTGAACGGCTCCATGACCGTGGTTGGCGACATTGCTCAAGCCACCTCAGCTTGGGGGCATGATTCGTGGGACAGCGTGGTTGCGCCGTTTCGCAGCAAAGCACAACCCCGTTTTGAGGAGCTAACCATTGGCTATCGCTTGCCAGAGTCCATCATGGATGTGGCTACACGGGTGCTGCAAGAAGCCGTGCCGGGTTTGCAACCGCCCCGTTCGGTGCGTTCGGGCGGAGTTTCGCCCCGCTTTGTGCGGGTAGATGGTTCTGCGTCGGTAGATAACGGTTCTATAGATAACGGTTCTGCATCTGTAGATCACAGTACTTGTTTGGCTCATGGTGTTGTTGCAGAAGCCAAGGCTGAACTGACGCAGTTAGCTAGCGGCAACTTAGCGGTTATCTGTCATGCCCAACAGGTTGCCAACATCTCCGCAGCATTCCGCAGCGCTGGAGTGGAACACGGGCTGGTATACGAACGCGGGTTGGAATCTCAGGTGACCATCGTGCCCGTAGAGTTGGTGAAAGGGCTGGAGGTAGATATCGCTATTGTGGTTGAGCCTGCTGATATTTGTGAAAAGCTGCCTAAGGGTTTGCAAGCTCTGTATGTGGCCATTACCCGAGCCACCCAACGCTTAGTAGTGGTACATGCCCGAGCTTTACCTGAGCCTTTGGCCCGCAACTCTGGATACTCCAATATCCAAGAAAGGACTAACGAATGGCCCATAACCCGCAGAACCTAAACGAAGAGATGAACGTCTTCCTCCAAGACCGCCACCTAGCTTCCCTTACCCTGTTGCGCGCAGATGGCGGTTTGCACGTCACTCCAGTGGGATTTACATGGGATGCGGCCACCGCCACAGCTAGGGTTATTACTTGGTCGGGTGCTCAGAAGATTCGCTTGCTGGAAGCCTCTGGGGGTGGTCGAGCTGCTCTATGTCAGGTAGACGGGGGCCGTTGGGTTACTTTGGAGGGCCATGCTGTAGCCACCGCCGATCCTCAAGCATGTGCCGATGCTGTAGATCGCTACACCAAGCGCTACAACCCTCCCAAAGATAGAGGTGTCGATAGGCGGGTTATTGTCATTGCCGTAGACCGAGTACTAGGAAGGGCATAGCGATGACACCCAAAGCAATAGGTTTGAGCGCAAGCCTCCATGAGTATCTGCTAGCTCACGGTGCGGGTGTCGACCCCGTAGCTCAAGAGCTAATTGACACTACCGTTGAGCTAGGTGGCGTTGCAGAGATGCAGATTGCAGCCGACCAAGGGGCCTTTATGACCATGCTCACCCGCTTGTTGGGTGTGCAGTTTGCAGTGGAGGTGGGTACTTTCACCGGGTTCTCCGCTATGTCTATAGCTAGAGGTTTGCCAGAAGGTGCCAAGCTGTTGTGTTGTGATGTGAGCGAGGAGTGGACAAGCATTGCTCGTGCTTACTGGGAACGAGCAGGTGTTGCCCACAAGATCAACCTAGTGATTGCTCCAGCTGCCGAAACTCTGGCTGCGCTACCTGCTGAGCCAACAATCGACTTGGCCTTTATTGATGCTGACAAGCCCTCGTATCTACGCTATTACGAGGAGATCGTGCAACGGCTAAGCCCCAACGGGATCATTTTGGTGGACAACGTGCTATGGGACGGACAAGTAGCCGATCCCCATGCCATCGCTAGCGGCGATCAGAACCTGCAAGCTATCTTGGAGTTCAACGATGCGGTGGTGGCCGATCCTCGCACCACGCAGGTAATGCTCCCAGTTGCCGACGGCCTCACCCTCATCACCCACGCCCCGTAGCGGTTCGCGTATCACAGTTCTGGCTCGCATATCACGGTTGCGGTATCCTCCCGCAAGCATCTCTCCGCAATCACCTCTCTAATAAGGTTGAGGGAAAATACGGTTGTTGGGTATCCGTTACCAAGCAGGCGTTTGGGGGTATTGTCACACCTGTGAAGTACGGTGCGGGCCATGCAAGAACAAAAACCACGGAGAACACATCGGTTCCAAAAGTCGCAACGAGCACAAAGCGCTTTGCGGTTGCTACCTCCGCTGGTAGCCGAGGATGACAGCATGCCACTTGGCAGCGTGCAGTTTGATGTAGGGGTGTCTAGCCCGGCGGTGCAACCTCAGGTTGCGGCACCGGTTAGGCAGATTGGTGGGTTTCGGTCTCAGCTGGTTTGTGGGGATGTGGTACACGTTTTGGCTAAGCATCCTGTCACGCACAAATTTGATGTGATCATTGCCGATCCGCCGTACAACATAGGTAAGGATTTTGGAACCTCCTCAGATACCCGCTCGTTAGGAGAATACATTGAGTGGTGTCAGCGATGGATCAACCAGTGCTTAGATTTGTTATCTTTTGATGGCATTTTATATATATACGGGTTCCCAGAAATCCTTGCAAGGGTAGCAAGCACATTTCCCATTGATCACCAACGCTGGCTAGCGTGGCACTACACAAATAAGACGGTGCCTAGCTTGAAGTTCTGGCAACGTTCTCACGAAAGCATTCTATGTTTATGGAAGCCTGACCATAACCGACCTTGTTTAGAAGTTGATCAGATTAGGGAGCCCTACACACAAGGCTACAAAACCAACATCGGTAGGCCCAGAGCGCAAACCGTTTCTCGCTTTGCCCAAAATGGTGGCAGAAGCACCACCTATCAAGATAACGGCGGTGCCTTACCCAGAGATGTGCTGAAGGTGCCAGCGTTGGCTGGAGGTGCGGGGGCCAGCGAACGATGGTTTATGTGTTTAGATTGCGACCGCCGGGTGTATCCGCCATCTGAGATCAACAAGCATCGAGATTGCAACACAATGAAGCATCCCACCCAGAAGCCGATGGAGCTAACAAGGCGATTAATTCAGTCTCGGATTAACGGCTCAGGTGGAAGAGTGCTAATACCATTCGCAGGCTCTGGCTCCGAATGCGTGCTATGCGAACAACTTGGCTTGGAATGGTTAGGCATAGAAATAAACCAAGACTACGTAGAGTTCGCAAACAAATGGCTAGCACAATGTACAGATTGACTAGCTATATGGAGGATCAAGTACGCAAGATGCTTGGCAAGTTAGCTCCTGGTAAAAGTCCAGACAGCATAGTATTGTCTGGCTATAGGCTAGGGCGCTTTGAGGGAGATCTAGGTAAAATTAGCAATTATCTCAATTCTATGCCCGAGTGGGATCCCGCAAGCTGATGCCGTGGCACTGCAAGGACTGCCGCCGGTACTTCTCCGTGAAGTACGGAACGGTCATGCAGTCGTCCCGGCTGGGGATGCAGGCGTGGCTTCTGGCCGTCTACCTGATGATGACCGGGCTGAAGGGCACCAGCAGCCTCAAGCTGCACCGCGACATCGGGATCACGCAGAAGACTGCGTGGTATCTGGCGCACCGCGTCCGCGAGGCGATGTCGGAGGGCGACCCGCTCTTCTCAGCGGCACTGGAGGCAGACGAGACCTACATTGGCGGGCTTGAGGGCAACAAGCACCAGCACAAGAGACTGGAGGCCGCGTCGTGACCCCCGAGGAGCCCGTGGTGGCGTGGGAGGACTTCGAGCGAGCGGTCGATTGGCTGCTTAGCCTGCCCCCCGATGCCATAGATGCCTGCGATCTGGAATTGGACGACGGGCAATGACTGTGCTGGAGACAGGGGCGGAGGTGGATTTTGCCACAGGGACGCTGTTCACCGACAGCGGATTGTCCGTGTTCGCATCTGGGGCCAGAGCAGATCGCTCAGAGGTGCTGTGTGGGGATGCCATGGATGTCCTCAGAAGGCTACCACCGACTTCAGTACACTGTTGTGTCACATCCCCTCCGTACTGGAAACAGAGAGAGTATGCCAGTGGCGGATTGGGCTCGGAGACAAGGCTAGAGGCGTACATCGACGCCCTGTGTGAGATTCTGCTTGAGATTAAGCGAGTTCTCACCCCTCAGGGGTCACTGTGGTTGAACATAGGGGATGTGTACAGGGGTAAGTCTCTGATGGGGATTCCGTGGCGTGTTGCCATCAAGCTGATGGACGAGCAGGGGTGGATACTTCGGAACGATGTCATTTGGCACAAGGTGAAGGGGTCACCGGACAGTTCCAAGGACAAGCTCCGGCACGTCTACGAGGATGTGTTCCACTTTGTGAAGGAGAAGCGCTGCTATTACGACATGGACGCCATCCGATCCAAGCCGCGTTCCGCACAGGTTCGCAACGGCGCTGTCGTGTCGGCAACCGGCGTGTCCGGGGTTCGCTACAGGAGGCAGATCGAGTTGTCCACCAGCCTCACAGACCAAGAGAAGAGCGCTGCACTGGCGGCGCTGGACCAAGTCCTCCAGGATATGGCGCTTGGCAAGCACTCCGATTTCCGCATGATTATCCGCGGCCAGCAGCGGGTCACACACTCGGACAGCGAGAGCGTGTCCGGCAGGGCCAAGGAGATCAGGGACAAGGGGTTCTACTTCCTCAAGTTCCACCCCAGAGGCCCGAAACCATCGGACGTGTGGGACATCATCCCGGAGGACACCCAGGGCAGGAGTTCTCATTTCGCCCCGTTCCCAGAAGATCTCTGCCGTGTGCCGATCCTGGCCACCTGTCCCCCTGGGGGTGTGGTCCTCGATCCGTTCTGCGGCACAGGGACCGCTCTGGCCGTGGCCCGCAGCCTCGGCAGGCGGGCTGTGGGAATCGACATTTCCCCCGATTACGTCGCCATGTCCGAGGAACGCCTCGGCCTTTTGCCGTGAGCCGGATCGTCGACTTCTTCGGCGTGGATGTCGCTGCCGGGGCAGGGGTGGACTGGCGAGGCCTGGTCGATGAGCAGCATTGCCCGTTTATCGAGAGGAAGTGCTACAAGGTCCGCAAATCGAGCCCCGAAGTGTCCATCGGCACATGCACGGTGGAGTATGGGCGTTCCGGCGACCCGATAATGATATGTCCGTCCCGTCTGCTTGAGCGCCGACAGATATTCGTGGACTGCCTCCACCTGCTGCGCTCGCACTTGCCTGGCAATGAACTCCACACGGTGGCCGAAGTCGCCATTCCTGGGGGAAGTGTGGACTACTTTCTAGCGTCTGTCCGAGACGGGCGGGTGGTGGACTTCGTCGGAATCGAACTCCAGACGATGGACACTACCGGGACGGTGTGGCCGGAGCGGCAGAGGTTGCTCCGCTCCATTGGCATCGACGTGGACGACGCTGACGTGTTGTCGGCAAAGCCCTATGGCATGAACTGGAAGCACACCGCCAAGACGACCCTTATTCAGATGCACCACAAGATTGGAACGTTCGACCATTTGAACCGCCACCTCGTTCTAGTCCTCCAAGACAGGCTGCTGGACTATATGAGCGGGGAGTTCGCGTTTGACCACATGAACGAGGCCAACACGGGAGACCCCATGCACTTCCACGCCTATCGGCTCGCTCGCGGGAAGGAGGGCAGCCGCTTGGCGCTGGGAACCCGCTTGAGCACAGATGTCAGCGGTATAGCGGAGTGCCTGGGACTTCAAGCTGAGGCCAATGTCGAGATGGAGGCAGTAACCAGGGTGATCGAGTCAAAGCTGTCTGCCGACACCCTGTTCAACCCGGCATGACTGCGGGTTGTCTAGTTCTGTATATAATTCCCAATCTAGTCTTTGAAGCGATGGACACGCTCAAAAATAACAGTCCAATTTACAGATGAATGGGGTGTTAAGAACGGTGACCGCCATTTATGATGAACTGTGAGCGTCAAAGGGCCGCTGCAATCCCCTGCTCTAGTATCAAATGCAAAGTCTGCTGTATAGCCGGATTCCACACACAACCGCCCGCTTGAGTTTGTCAGAAGCTGCCAGCAGGCACTAGGTAATCAGGTGGCAGTGGTGGTAGGGTACCTTTTATGCAGAAAATTTTAAGTTTACGATTGTGTGCGGCTCTGGCGGTGTTTGCCATTGCAGGGGCACTGTTTGCTACGCCTTCGTTGGCGCAGACCTCAAGCGATGTGGCTGAGAGAAATCAGCTCATCGCCGCTCAGGAAAACCTGTTGAACGCTTATCGGTGTTTGTTTGCGGTGGACACAGACGAGGTTGCGGGAGGCTGCGAATCGCCTGAGGTGATTACGGCTGAGGCTGCTCCAGAGAGCCCCACTGCGCAAGATATCGAGAGCCTTGATGCGCAAGTACAAAGCCACGAGGCTTTGTTGAACTCTTTCCGCTGCCGCTTCGCTGTTGACACCGAGTTGGTTCCCGATGGCTGCCTAGATCGCAGCAGGGCCACCTCCGAAGTTCGTACGCAAGAAGACGGGTCGCTGCTTGTTTACACCGACATCGTTATTGAGGCCACGCCTGCACAGGTGTGGGAGGTGCTTACGGATTTCGAATCAATGCCTGATTGGAGCAGTTCGTTTCAAGGGATCACCGGAGATGTGAGCGACGGTGGCCAAGCCACGGCCATTTACCTTAATGAGGGTGCTCCACAGGAGTTCCCGCACGTGTTGTCTTGGGAGGAGGGTCGTTCGTTTAGCTGGTCTGATCCGCTCGCCTTTGCGCCCGGCATTGTAGACGACCATCACTTTACCGTAGACCGCACAGACGGATCGGCAACGCTGTTTGTGCAAACCGATCAGTTCACCGGCGACAGCACAGTATTTCCAGCTTCTACGCTTGCCGACCTTTTGAGCGGCGCGTACGCCCAGTTCAACCAAGAACTCAAAGCCGAGGTGGAGCGCCGCTTCTAAGCACCATTTCTAAGCTTCGTTTTGGGCGCGCAGGTAGCCTAATGGGATGGCAGATATGAAGCTGCGCTCGCACGAGGTAACCTCTGGTGCTGCTCGGGCTCCAGCGCGTGCCATGTTGCGGGCTGTGGGCATGACCGATGACGACTGGGATAAGCCACAAGTGGGCGTAGCCTCGTCTTGGAACGAGGTAACCCCGTGTAATCTGCCCCTAGACAGGCTGGCCAAACGCGCTAAGCAAGGAATAAGGGATGCGGGTGGTTTCCCCATTGAGTTCAACACCATCGCCGTATCCGATGGCATCTCCATGGGGCATGAGGGTATGCGGGCATCGTTGGTGAGCCGTGAGGTGATCGCCGACTCAGTAGAAGCGGTGATGCACGCCGAGCGTTTGGATGCCTTTGTAAGCTTTGCAGGCTGCGACAAGTCTCTGCCGGGGATGCTCATGGCAGCAGCCCGTGTCAACCTACCATCGGTGTTTGTGTACGGCGGGTCTATCTTGCCAGGGCGCCACAACGGCGAGGTGCTAGATATCGTCAGCGTGTTTGAAGCCGTTGGTGCCCATGCGGTGGGCGATATAGACGACGCAGCCCTAGATGCCATTGAGCGCAATGCCTGTCCCACTGAGGGTTCTTGTGCTGGCATGTTCACAGCCAACACCATGGCATCCATTGGTGAAGCGCTCGGGATGTCACTTCCGGGCAGTGCATCGGCTGCGGCAGTAGACAGACGGCGTGACGACTACAGCTACGCCAGCGGAACCGCTGTGATCAACTTGCTACGCAATAACATCTGCCCTCGCACCATCATGACGAAGGCGGCCTTTGAGAACGCCATTGCTGTAACCATGGCTCTAGGCGGCTCCACCAATGCGGTGCTTCACCTGTTGGCCATTGCTTATGAAGCCGAAGTGGAACTAGCACTAGACGATTTCAACAAGGTGGCCGCACGGGTTCCCCACCTAGCCGACACCAAACCCCATGGCAAGTATCACATGGCAGACATAGATCGCGTCGGCGGGGTGCCCGTTGTGCTCCAGACCTTGCTAGATGAGGGGTTATTGCATGGTGATGAGGTAACCGTTACTGGTAAGACCATGGCCGAAAACTTGGCTTTGCTGGATCCGCCAGCCCCAGATGGCGAGGTTGTCCACCAGATCAACAGTCCTATTTGCGACATCGGCGGAATTGCTGTGCTCACCGGGTCGTTGGCACCTAACGGAGCAGTGGTGAAGGTGGCAGGGTTAGATTTTGAGCACTTTGAGGGCACGGCTCGGGTGTTTGACGATGAGGCAGATGCTATGGAGGCAGTGTTAGCAGGCCGAATTGCTGCGGGAGATGTGGTGGTAATTCGTTACGAGGGGCCCAAAGGTGGCCCGGGCATGCGGGAGATGCTGGCCATTACCGGTGCTATGAAGGGTGCTGGTCGGGGTGGAGACGCTGCGCTCATCACAGACGGGCGCTTTTCGGGCGGTACGCACGGTTTTTGCATTGGCCACGTTGCTCCCGAAGCTACCGATGGTGGCCCTATAGCGTTGGTGGCTGAGGGTGACAGCATCCGTATTGACGTAAGAGATCACTCCATAGACTTGCTGGTAGACGAGGCTGAGTTAGCTAAACGCCGAGCCAACTGGAAGCCACCTTTGCCCCGTTATACCAAGGGCGTGTTGGCCAAGTACGCTCGATTAGCTCAAGGTGCCGATAAGGGTGCCGTAACCGAGGCTTAGTGAAGGTCGATTCAACATGAAGATGAACGGCGGGCAGGCCCTGATGAAGGCCCTTGAAAATGAAGGGGTAGACATCTTGTTTGGGCTACCCGGTGGTGCCATATTGCCGGTGTACGACCCATTGCTGGACTCCTCCATCCGCCATGTGCTGGTGCGCCATGAACAGGGCGCAGGTCACATGGCCGAAGGTTATGCTCACGCCACCGGACAACCTGGGGTGGCCATGGTTACCTCGGGCCCGGCGGCCACAAACATCGTTACTCCTCTTTGTGATGCTTACATGGATTCCATTCCGATGGTGGTGGTGACAGGACAGGTGCCCTATGCCGCTATCGGCACCGATGCATTTCAAGAGTGCGACACCACGGGTATCACCATGGCGGTGACCAAGCACAACTACCTGGTTTCGGAGGCCGCAGACATCCCCCAGGTGATTCACGATGCCTTTCACATAGCCACCACCGGAAGGCCGGGCCCCGTATTAGTGGACATCCCCAAAGACATTGTAGATCCAAACAACCCCCGTTCAGCCTTAGATTGGTACACGCCACAAGGCCACGATTTGCCGGGCTACAACCCCAACTTGAGTGGAGACCCAGAGCAGATACGCCAAGCAGCCAAGCTGATATGTGCGGCTGAGCGCCCGGTGCTCTACACCGGTGGTGGTATTTTGAAGGCCCGTGCCGCAGAAGCACTGCGGGAACTAGCCGAACTCACAGGCATCTTTGTGGTTACAACCCTTATGAATCGTGGTGGCTTTCCCGATGAGCACCCGTTGTGTTTGGGAATGCCCGGCATGCACGGCAACTACACTGCTGTTACTGCCATGCAAGAAGCCGATTTGCTGATTGCCCTAGGTGCTCGCTTTGACGATCGGGTAACCGGCAAGGTGGACGGCTTTGCCCCACAGGCAAAGGTGATCCACGTAGACATTGACAGCGCCGAGTTGGGTAAGGTGCGTCGCCCAGATGTGGCCATCCAAGGAGACTGTCGTTTGGTAATAGAAGATCTCCTACAGGTGCTGCGGGCTGACGGTGGCGTAGATACTCAGCCAGATCGCTCGCAGTGGCGCACGCGCATTAGCGGGTGGCAAGAACGTTTCCCGCTTACATACAAACAATCTAAGCCCGATGAGTTGCTCAAGATGCAGTATGTGTTAGAGCAGTTGCGAGATTCCACTCCAGATGACACCATCGTGGCATCGGGTGTGGGTCAGCATCAGATGTGGACTAGCCAGTACTGGAAGTTCAACCACCCTTACACTTGGGTGAACTCTGGTGGGTTAGGCACCATGGGTTTTGCCATTCCTGCTGCTATCGGGGCCAAAGCTGGTCGACCAGATCGCATGGTGTGGGCCGTAGATGGCGATGGCTGCTTCCAGATGACCGCTCAGGAACTCGTCACAGCTACTACCGAGGGCTTTCCCATCAAGGTGGCGCTTATGAACAATGCCTATTTGGGCATGGTGCGCCAGTGGCAAGAGATGTTTTATGAGGAGCGCTACTCAGAGGTTTATCTGGATAGAGATGTGCCAGACTACAAGAAGTGGGCTGAAGCGCTGGGCTGCGTTGGCATCCGAGTGGAATCGCCTGAGGAGGTGCAGCCTGCCATCGATAAAGCCAACGAGGTGGACGACAGGCCGGTTGTTGTGGAGTTCCGATGTGAGGCTGAAGAGAACGTGTTTCCTATGGTGCCTTCGGGTAAGACAAACAGCGAGGTTGTGGTAGATCCTTCCCAACAGGATCGGCCCAGATGAGCAGTCGGGTGAGCAGACATAGGGGTGCCGATACCACCACGCTGGTGGTGCATGTGGAGAACAAAGCAGGGGTGTTGGCCCGTGTGGCCGGGTTGTTTGCCCGGCGGGGGTTCAACATTGAATCTTTGGCTGTAGCTCCCACAGACGATGAGCGCTTTAGTCGCTTAACCATCGTGGTGGGGGTTAGCTCTGCGCCTATGGAGCAGGTGGTTAAGCAGCTAGACAAGCTGGTGAACGTAGTGGAGATTCAAGAGTTGAACCCTGCATCTAGTATCGAGCGGGAGTTGATGATGGCCACGGTGCGCGCTGAGCCTGAGATTAGGGGCCAAATCTTGGATTTGGTGCGGATATTTCAAGCCACCGTGTTGAACGTGGGCCAAGACGAGATAATGGTGTCTTTAACCGGTTCGCTGAATCGTGTGGATGACTTTGAAGACCTTTTGAGACCGTACGGCATCGTAGATGTGCAGCGCACTGGCAAGGTGGCGTTACCCAAGTTGTCTAAGACAACCCCCGATCCGCTTATCAGCAATTAAAAAAACACCCAGAACTAAAAAGGAGAACAGGTGGCAACTGTTTTATATGAAAAAGATGCCGATCGCGCTCAGATAGCTAACCGCAAGGTGGCAATCTTGGGGTACGGTTCGCAGGGTCATGCCCATGCGCTGAACCTTAAAGAGTCGGGCATTGATGTGCGGGTGGGCTTGCGCGAGGGCTCCTCCTCAGCCACCAAAGCAACAGAAGCTGGCCTGAGGGTGCTGTCTTTGGGCGATGCTTGTGCTGAAGCAGATCTGATCATGATGTTGTTGCCCGACACTGAACAGGCAGACGTTTATGCGGCTTATGTGGCACCACATCTGCAAGCTGGCGATGCGCTGTTTTTTGCACACGGTTTCAACGTCCGCTTCAACTTGATCTCGGCTCCAGCAGAGGTAGATGTGGCAATGGTGGCCCCTAAAGGCCCCGGCCACCTAGTGCGGCGTACGTATGTTGAAGGTGGCGGGGTGCCGTGTTTGATAGCTGTGGGTCAAGATGCAACAGGCCATGCGGGGGATTTGGCACTGGCTTATGCCGATGCCATCGGTGGGGCTCGTGCGGGGGTTATCCAAACCACCTTTGCCGAGGAGACCGAAACAGACCTGTTTGGCGAACAAGTTGTGCTCTGTGGAGGGCTTACCTCGCTGGTAACAGCCGGGTTTGAAACGCTGTGCGAGGCGGGGTACCAGCCCGAAGTGGCCTATTTTGAGTGCCTGCACGAACTCAAGCTGATAGTAGACCTTATGTATGAAGAGGGTATTGGTGGCATGCGCTATTCCATCTCCGACACTGCCGAATACGGCGATTTGAGCCGTGGGGATCGCATCATCAACGCAGATACCCGCGCTGAGATGAAAAATATTCTGGCCGAGATTCAAAGTGGGGCGTTTGCCTCAGAGTGGATGGCAGAGAGTCGCAGTGGCCGAGGCAGGTTCTTGGCGATGGAAGCCGACGGGCAAAACCATCCCATCGAAAAGGTGGGCGCTGAGTTGCGTTCTATGATGCCGTGGATATCGCAAGGTCGCCAGAGCGTACAGGCAACATCTGGTGGACAGGGGTAGACTAACCCGACTGCATTGTTCACAGCTTGATTATTGAAAGTAGGTAGCGCAAGTGAGCGAAAACTGGGGATTTGAAACCAAGCAAATCCATGCAGGGCAAGAACCCGATCCCACTACAGGGTCGCGCGCGGTGCCCATTCATCAGACAACCTCTTATGTGTTCCGCGACACTGAGCATGCTGCAGCGTTGTTCGGGCTAACTGAGGTGGGCAACATCTACACCCGCATTATGAACCCCACTCAAATGGTGCTGGAGGCTCGCATTGCTGCCCTAGAAGGCGGCACCGCAACGGCTATCGGCATTCCGGGGGCTTTGGCGCTGGCATCTGGGCAAGCAGCCGAGATGACAGCCATCTTGAACTTGGCAGAATCTGGCGATCACGTGGTGTCGTCTGCCTCGTTGTATGGGGGAACCTATAACCTGTTCCATTACACCTTGCCAAAGATGGGTATTGAGGTGTCGTTCATTGAAGATCCCGACGATTTGGATGCTTGGAAAAACGCGGTTCGTGCCAATACCAAGGTGTTCTATTCTGAGACCATCGGCAATCCCAAAAACGATTGCTTAGATATCGCAGGGGTGGCTGAAGTGGCTCACGCCGAGGGCATTCCCTTGATGGTGGATAACACAGTGCCTTCGCCGTACTTGATTCAACCGCTTGCTTATGGGGCTGACATTGTGGTGCATTCCATGACCAAGTTCATCGGAGGTCACGGCAACTCCATCGGCGGGGTGATTGTGGACGGTGGAAGCTTTGACTTTGGGGCTAGCGGTCGTTTCGCTAACTTCACAGAACCCGACCCTAGCTACCACGGCTTGAGCTATTGGCCTGCGTTGGGCCACGGCTCTTACATAATCAAGGCTCGGGTGCAGCTTTTGCGAGATATTGGCGCAGCCATATCTCCGCAAAATGCGTTCTATTTCCTGCAAGGAGTGGAAACGCTGAGCATGCGCATGGAGCGGCACTGCGCTAACGCTCAAGCAGTGGCCGAGTACCTAGATGCCCACGATCAGGTGGAGGCGGTACAGTATGGTGGTCTTGCTAGCAGCCCGTGGCATGAGCGCATGAGCCATTACACCGCTAATAAGGGTTACGGTTCGGTGCCAGCATTCCATATCTCTGGTGGGCGTGAGGCTGGCGAGAAGTTTGTGAACGCGCTGAGCTTGCACAGCCACGTTGCCAACATTGGTGATGTGCGAAGCTTGGTGATTCATCCCGCTTCTACCACGCACTCGCAGCTTACCGAACAAGAACAGAGCAGTACCGGGGTTTACCCTGGCCTTGTGCGGCTGTCGGTTGGGTTGGAAACGCTAGACGATATCATCGCCGACTTAGAGTTGGGTTTCGCCGCAGCTAAGGCTTAACCCTGCACCCGTAACTTTGCACTCATAAGTTTGTACCTACTGGGCCTTTAGATGTCGGCAGGTGATCGGCTGTGGCGTTTGAGGCAGTCGGGGCAGCCTGGATGGCTGGGGCAGTCGGGGCAGCGAGCGCTGGCGTTATTTGTGGCGTTGGCGCTGTTGGCCGTTGCTTGTGACAAACCCAATTTGGAGGGCCCGGTAGTGTCTGCGCCTGCGGTGCCTACTCCCACGCCTTTGTCGGCCGATGGTGTAAACGGGTTGGGTGGTGGTTCTTTAGAACCAACCACCCCTGGGCTTAGCGATGAGTTGATTCGTTTAGGTGTTGTGGCTGACATTGCTGGTCTCAACGAAGACAACGCCGTTACGAGCGGTAGCGAGGCTGCTTGGTTAGCCATGAAGGCTTGGGAGGTGTCGGTAAACGAGCGGGGTGGACTAGCCGGGCGCAATGTGGAGGTGGTGTTGTTTGATGCCAACGTGTTTGACCACCGGGGCGCTGTGCGTGAGGCTTGTGCGAGCGATATTTTTGCTTTGGTAGGTTCTTACGCGTTGGGAGACGGCAACGGGGTGGATTTGTTGAACGCTCCGTCTTGTCGTCTGCCGGATTTTCCAGCAGCAGCCCTTAGTCCCGACCGGCGGGAATCAGAGGTGACCTTCGTGTCTAACCCCACCTCCAACCTGATCTGGAATGCCGGACCTGCCCAGTACCTGCAACAGCGATTTGGGCAAGCCACAAACGCCGTGGCAACGGTGATATTGGATTTGCCGGTGGCCTTCTATCAGGCTCAGCGTGAGATTGAAGCAGCCACTAGCGCTGGTTACGTCTATGTACATCAGGCTACCGCCGATGTGGTGGATCAAGATTACGACGACCTTGCCCTAGAGTTGCAAAGCAGCGGCGCGCAGGCCGTGTCTTGGACTGCAGACGGCCAGCGGATGTTGCAGCTTTTGGATGCTTGGGTGCGCCTAGACAATGTTGTGGACAGTGTTTTGAACAATGGTGTTGCAGATGATGCAGGCTCTGTTGATGCAGGCTCTGTTGATGCAGGTTCTAGCAGTGCGGGCGCTGCAGGTGATGCTACCGGTGATTCTACAGGTGATGCTACCGGTGATGATGATAGGCAGAATGAGCCAGGTAACTCGGGTGTGTTGTTTCAGTGCGGTGCCGACTGTTATTCCCAAGATTGGGCCGAACCAGCCGGGCAGCTAAGCGAAGATGTTTGGGTGAGCATCAACATGTTGCCGTTTGAAGAAGCGGGCCACAATGTGGAGTTGGTTCGCTATGTGCTGTCGCTACGGGAGTTAGCAAACCCAGATGCCGAGTTGAACTTGGTGGGCCTGTCTAGTTGGGCTTCAGCGCTTTTGTTTGAAGAGGCGGTGAACCGCGCCAGGTTCCTTAGCGGCGGAGGTTTAACCCGAGAGTTGGTGATTGAGGCTGCTAACACCATTACCGAGTGGGATGGGCAGGGGCTTCACGGCCTTACCAACCCCGCAGAGGGTTTGCCTTCGTCTTGTTTTATGTTGGTTACGCCCACCACAAGCGGTTGGATCCGCCGTCACCCTGCCACCGCTGGCACCATGGATTGTGAGTCAGATAATTTGGTTGAGCTAACAGAATCGGCCACCTTGGGCCTAAATGTGGCCGGGCTTAGCGTCAACTAAAGCTCAATTACACTGCTGCGCTATGTTTGGTGTGCGCTGGTTGTAGCGGATTTGTTGTACAGGAGTGGATATGGCAACGGTAGGTTTGCTTCCCGAAATTGAAGCGCTCAAGCACACTGCCCCCTTGCTCCCGCTCAGCGTTGAAGCTCTACCCAAGCTACGCAACTTGATTTCAGTGCAGCAACCAGCGCTCAGCGATGCGGTGGAACGCACGGATTACACGGTGGATGAGGCCAACGGCGTGTTCGTTAGGGTGCATCGCCCGGTGGGCTCGACGCTGGAGTCTGAGGGGTTGGCATGTGTGTACTCCATACATGGTGGTGGCTATGTGTTGGGAAGTTGCGATATGGACAACCTCAAGTTGGAAAGGTGGTGTGCGCGGTTTCAGATAGCAGCGGTATCTGTGGAATACCGTCTCGCCCCAGAAACCCCGTATCCCGGTGCGCTGGAAGACTGCTATGCCGGTTTGAAGTGGACTTACGACAACGCTGTGGAGTTAGGCATCGACCCAAACAAAATTGGCATAACTGGAGTGAGCGCAGGAGGTGGTTTGTGTGCGGCCCTAGCGTTGTTGGCACGCGATAGGGGCGAGGTGTCAGTGCAGTTTCAGCTACTAGACAGCCCAATGCTGGACGACCGTCAGATTACCCCGTCTAGCCAACTAGACGATCTGCTTATCTGGCCCAAAACCTCTAACACCTTTGGGTGGAAATACTACTTAGGCGATCTGTATGGCACCGACAACATCGCTGGTACTGCGGCTGTAGCTAGGGCCGAAGATTTGAGTGGGTTGCCAGAGGCTTATGTGTGTGTGGGGGGTGCAGATGGGTTTCGTGACGAGGCTACCGAGTACGCCATGCGGCTTTATGGCGCAGGCGTGCCAACCGAGTTGCATGTGTACTCTGGGGTGCCACATGGTATGAACCTGTTTAGCCATCTAGACGCTGCCAAACGCTACAACGCCGATCAGAAAGACTGGCTGCGTCGTCAATTTGAACGACTTGGCGCTACGCTGCTGTCATGACTCAAAAACACACTATCTCTATAACCTACTGTGTCCCTTGAGACTATTCAGAGCACGCCGTGAGCGCTGCTACGGATTTGTTGAAAACCTATCAGCACATCATTGAATCCCTAATCCTCACAACGGGTGGTTCGGGCATCTTTGATGTGACGGTAAACGGGGATTTGCTCTATTCCAAAGGTGTCACCGGCAGGCATGCCCATCCAGGCGAGGTGCTAGAACTCTTTGGGGCCAAGTACGCTCAAGGAGTCTCCCCTTATGGCACGTAAGCTCTGACCACAATTTGTTCTGAACATAACTGTTCTGACCATATCTGTTCTGACCATATCTTGTAAGGAGAAAGCGCATGGCTGAAGATTATTATCGGGTGAGTTTGGCAGATTCTGAGTTGCCCACGCAGTGGTACAACATCATTCCCGACCTGCCATCGCCGCCCCCTCCGCCGCTACATCCGGGAACCCTAGAGCCTGCCGGGCCAGACGATCTGGCTCCGTTGTTCCCGATGGAGCTAATCATGCAGGAGGTTACCGGTGAGTCTTATGTGGATATTCCCGGTGGCGTGTTGGATGTGCTGCGTTTGTGGAGACCCAGCCCATTATTTCGGGCTAGAAGGTTAGAAAAAGCCTTAGACACCCCAGCCAAGATCTTCTACAAGTATGAAGGTGTCAGCCCCGCAGGGTCTCACAAGCCCAACACAGCGGTGCCTCAGGCTTACTACAACCACCAAGAGGGGGTATCTCGCCTTACCACTGAAACTGGAGCCGGACAGTGGGGGAGTGCTCTGGCGTTTGCCTGTGCTCAGTACAACATGGCTTGTGAGGTGTGGCAGGTGGCAGCGTCTTATCGTCAAAAGCCTTACCGTAAAACCATGATGGAGATATGGGGCGCTAAGGTGCATTCCAGCCCGTCGGATGTAACAGATTACGGGCGTAAGCTGCGTGCCGAGAACCCAGATCACGATGGTTCGCTGGGCATTGCTATTAGCGAGGCGGTGGCTGTTGCTGGCGCAGACCCCAACACGCGCTATGCCTTAGGCAGCGTTTTGAACCACGTGTTGTTGCACCAAACCATCATCGGCGAAGAGGCCCTCAAGCAGCTAGCTTTGGTAGGTGAAACCCCTGATGTGTTGGTGGGATGTACCGGTGGTGGTTCTAACTTTGGGGGGCTGTCGTTTCCCTTTTTGCGGGAGAAGCTAGCGGGGCGCATGAACCCAACGGTTCGTTGCGTGGAACCGGCAGCTTGTCCCACGTTGACAAAGGGTGAGTACCGCTACGATTTTGGCGACACTGCTCAGATGACCCCCTTGTTGAAGATGCACACCTTAGGTCACAGCTTCATTCCCGACCCCATTCATGCTGGTGGTTTGCGCTATCACGGCATGTCGCCGTTGGTGTCGCACATCTACGATTTGGGTTTGGTGGAGGCGGTGTCCATCTCGCAGTCGGAGTGCTTTGCGGCGGGTCTTCAGTTTGCTCGCACCGAGGGTATTGTGCCTGCACCAGAACCCACCCACGCCATCGCCGCCGCGGTGCGGGAAGCTCTGGCCTGTAAGGAATCTGGCGAATCCAAGGTGATCCTCACCGCTATGTGCGGTCATGGCCACCTAGATTTAGCCGCTTATGAGAGCTACCTCTCAGGTGCAATGGTGGATCTAGACCTCAGCGAGGAGGCTTTGGCCGCGGCCTTATCCCAAGTGCCCACCCTCGCCACCGTCTAGCAGCCTGCTGTAGGGCGATTACCCCTCGACACACAGCTCGGCAATTATGGGATTAAACCCACGTCAATTTCAGGAATAAAACTCCCGTAATCATGGGATTAAGAAGCCGGCAGATATAGGATTTACCTGGGCGGTTTATCGTCACAGGGTCGGTTCGGGCGGCTCAACAGGCAGCTACTTGGCCAGGTACAGGGCGCTTGATTCGAGTTTGGATGCACGGTTTGACCAGAGCAGAGATGGAGCACAACGAGCGGTATAACCCTGTTGATGTGATGTTCAATCTCACCGAGACAAAGTTTGGACAGTCTTCGTGGGCTCGCAATGACTACCTAGAGGTAATCGTGAGTGGGCGTTTTCCTGTGGCGGTGGAGTTCTTAGAGTGCAAGTAGGTTGCAGCAAAGTTGTAAGTAAGTTGTAGCATTTGTCTTATGGAAAAGACATCAGCGTTGGCTGCCTGCCCATTGCAAGAGGTTCTGGATTCTACTGTGGCGCGTTTGCGGATCATGGTGTCGGGCAGAGGACAGCCCGAGGACGATATGGCTACAGTAGAGGATGCTCGTCTCGGCGACCTCAACTCAGAGTTGACAGCGGCATTGCTCCACAGGCTGCGGGAGCGCCGTGGCCCTGTCTTTCAGCATGCTACAGACAGCGAGGTTCTTCACATGCTTGGAGTGTTGACTGCGCCGAAGGATGATGCTCCGGTTACGTTGGCTGGCTTGCTTGGTCTTGGGCGTTACCCTCAGCAGTTCTTCCCTCAACTAAGTGCTTCTTTTGTGGCGTTGCCCACCATTAGCGGAGAGCCAACCGCAGATGGAACACGGTTTCTTGACAATCGGCCTTTGGACGGGCCGATTCCTGCCATAGTGTCGGGTGCGCTTGATGCCCTGCGCCATAATATGCGAAGACGTTCCATTATCATTGGGGCAGGACGGTCTGATATTTGGGATTATCCAACAGAAGCGGTTCGGGAGATTGTGGCTAACGCCTTAACTCATCGTGACTATCATCCGACAGCTCATGGTAGCCATGTTCGTATTACCCTCTATCCAGATCGACTAGAGGTTGCCAATATCGGTGGTTTACATGGCCCGAACGCTGGGCAGATCGACGTAGATGAACTTATTAGGCGAGGTGTCACAGCGACGCGCAATACTCGACTTGCGAAGCTGCTAGAAGATGTTGTAATCCCCGGCTCTGGTCGCCCGGTATGTGAGAACAGGGGGTCTGGTCTACGCGCCGCAGTAGCAGCTTTGCGTCAAGCAAACATGCCTGCTTTGGAAGTGTTCGACAACATTTCGGAGATGCGTGTTGTTATGAACCGCGGTGATCTACTGGACAACGAGCAGGCCACAGCATCGCGTAGGGCTGGTACTACTTCGGTTTCGGTGTCTGATGATTTATCTGAGCGCGAGCAACAAATACTTCAGTTTCTAACGGATGGCCCGCATCGTTCCAGCGAACTGGCTTTGGGTATGGGCATTTCTCAGCAAGCTGTATTGCGATGGTTACGGATTATGTCTGACAGCGGCTTAGTGCGTGCCACAGAGTCGAATCCCCGCAGCCGCAGAAACCGATGGCAGCTGGCTTCTTGATCTCTAGCAGTTCTAGCAGGGGAGTGCTGGGGGTTAGAGTTGGATTATCCAGCGGCCGCGGGTGCCGCCTGCTTCTAGGCGGGCGTGGGCTTCGGCTGCGTTTTCTTTTGGCACTATGCCTGCCACTCGCAGGGTTATTTGCCCGTCTTCGGCTTGTTGACGCAGCCGGTCTAGCTTGGCTTGTTCTTTTTGGTACTGAGCCACCCAAGTTTCATGGAATACGATGTTGCGCTCTGCGTTGCCTTTCCAGCCACGCACCGAAGCAAAACCTCCGCCGTCTCTTACCGCCGCAACAAGGGGTTCCATTTGCACCGACCCGTCGGCTAAGCCGTCTACCCCATCTGGGGCGTGTTGGCGGATTCGCTCGGCCACATCGGGGCCACGGCGCACAATCACATCGGCACCAAAAGAGGCCACCAAACCCTCGTCGGCCTCCGAAGCATCGGCAATTACTTGCAAACCTTCGGCTTTGGCTAGCTCCACCACGTAACCCCCGTAGCAGCCTGCTGCACCAGTAACAGCTAGTGTTTGGCCGGGCTCTAGCGCTAGCTGATCCAAACTTAACCTAGCGGTTAGCCCGTTCATTGGCAGGGTGCTGGCCTCTGCGAAAGAGACACCTTGAGGTATCTTGGTGACCGACTCTGCAGGTAAGGCGAGGTACTCAGAGTAGGCCCCGTGTTGGTTTAGGGGAACCACGATAGCCATCACCTGATCTCCAACCTGCAAATCGGTTTGGGTGTTCTCGCCGATTTGGTTTACCACTCCAGCCGCATCCATGCCAGGTACGTAAGGCGGCGAGCTATCTTGTGTTCGCCTTCTTGTGTTGGAACCCGAACGCAAGTGGGTATCGGCAGGGTTGACCGCCGCAGCGTGTACCCTCATTAGCAGCTCACCGGGCCCAGGTGTTGGGGTGGGCAATTCCACTACCTCTAGGGCTTCCGGGCCGCCAAAGTTGTTTACGCCTACTGCTTTCATGCTTTGTACTGTAGTGGCTGGCACAGTGGTTAGCTGAACGTGTGTGGCTGAACGTGTGTGGCTTGGGGAGCTTATGTTTGGTAACGCCGTAGAGCCCGAGGAATTGTGATCACCCCGGCAGCGGCTATGGCAACCACAGCTGCGGTTGGGCCCCACATCCACGCTGGGGGAGCGTCAAGTTCAAAGAAGTTGCGGGCAAACGGCCACACCATCACCAACAAGTAGGAGCCAGCCATGCCTGTAGCCAAGCCGATTTTCCACGGGCGCAACGGTCGGCTCACAACCACCAGAATTACCAGCCCCACACTCAACAAGGTGAGCGTTGCCACAGTACGAGCCTCGGCCAAGGTGACCTCTTGGTGACGACGGGCTATCTCGTAGGCAAAAAAGGCTGCTGATGCGGCCAACATACCCGCAGGAACCGAGAACTGAAGCACCCGCCGCAAGAACCCTGCACGGATTAGCTCGGTGCTAGGTGCAAGCGCCAAGAACAGCCCAGGCAGGCCGATGGAGAAAGTTCCCACCAAGGTTAAATGACGTGGCAAGAAGGGATACTCCACCGTGAAAAGGCCCACCATGATGCTAAGCAGCACCGCATAGCAGGCTTTGGTAACAAACAGGTTTGCCACCCGTTCCACGTTGTTGATCACCTTGCGACCCTGAGCTAGCACCTCGGGCAAGGTGGCAAAGGAGTTGTCTAGCAGCACAAGCTGTGCCACCGCCCGCGTGGAAGCTGAGCCGCTGCCCATAGCGATGCCCATGTCGGCATTTTTGAGGGCAAGCACATCGTTCACACCATCGCCGGTCATAGCAACGGTGTGACCCTTAGATTGCAGCGCTTTCACCATAGATTGCTTTTGACGGGGGGTGACCCTGCCAAATACTGAGTGTGCAGCCAAAGCATCGGCCATCTGTGTGAGGTCTTCTGGGAGTTCTCGTGCATCCATGCTGGCTTGTGCGTTGGGGATGCCAGCACGTTGGGCTACCGCGGCCACTGTTTCTGTGTGGTCGCCTGAGATTACCTTGAGGCTCACACCTTGGCGCTCAAAGTAAGACAGTATCTCGGGAGCATCGTGGCGGATGGTGTCTTCTAGGCATACAAGGGCAATGGGTTCACAGCGCGGAGATAGCTTTTCATCTGTGAGGGGCTCGGTGCTGTGGGCCAACAGCAAGGTTCGCCGACCCAAAGATGCATGTTCGGCCACGCTTTGCATAACCGCAGGCTGGTTTTGGGCCAGCACATCTGGTGCGCCGAAGTAATAGGTGCCGTGCTCTGCAAACTCCATAGCAGACCATTTGCGAGCACTAGAAAAAGCAACGGCGTTGGTTGCCTGCCATTGCTCGCTAGATGCGGGCAGCAACTCAGGGGCGGGGTAGGCATCGCGCACAGCCAGCATTGTGGCGTTGGGGGCTTGGTCGGCGTGAGCCATAGCAGATAAGGCGAAAGAAGCGGTGCCTGCGTCTGTGGTTATGTCTGTGTCTGTTGAACCTAGAACCTCTAGAGATCCAAAGCTGATTTGTCCGGTGGTGATGGTGCCTGTTTTGTCTAGACACAGCACATCGGTTCGGGCCAATAGTTCTACGGTGGCTAGTTCTTTGGCTAGGGCTTTGCGGCGGGCCAGAGCCACCACACCTGCTACAAAAGACAAGCTGGTGAGCAGCACCAAGCCATCTGGCACCATGGCCACCGCCGCAGCTACGGTGCCTTGCAGTGCCTCTTGCCAACGGTCTTCTATATCTAGCAAAACCAAGATCAACAATGCCGAAGCAGGCGGAATTATTATGATGAGCCAACGCAGCACGGTGTTGATGCCGCGACGCAGTTCGCTGTTCACCAGAGTGAAGCGTCGGGCTTCTTCTGCAAGCGAGGTAGCGTAGGAAGCTGTTCCTATACGGGTTGCTTGGAAACGGCCACTGCCTGCGGCCACGAAGCTGCCAGAAAGCACCTCATCGCCCGGTAGTTTATCGATGGGGTCGGCCTCACCGGTGAGCAGCGATTCGTCGGCCTCCAAGCCTGATGATATGAGCACACGGCCATCCACCACTACCTGATCTCCGGGGGCAAGCTCTAGCACCTCATCGGCCACCACCTCGCTTATGTTGAGTTCTAAGACTTTGCCATCTCGCACCACCTTCGCCTTAGGAGCACTCAGCACAGCCAAACGATCTAGTTCTCGTTTCGCTCTTATTTCTTGAGCTACTCCAATAATGGCGTTGGATAGCACAACCCCCACAAAGAGGCTGTCTCGGGGGTGGCCTGCAATTAAGATGGCGGCAAACAAAACCAACATGATGCCGTTTACTGGGGAAAATACGTTGGCTCGCAGTATCTGCGACAGGCTACGAACTGGGGCATCGGGTACTTGGTTGGTTTGACCGCTAGCTTGTCGTTCGGCCACCTGTTGTTGCGTGAGACCCTGATGTGGGTCGAGGCTTGTAGGGTTGTCAGGGCTATTCGTGGTCACTGCCATATCCTAAGCGAGCCCTGTTTGTTGGCTGCTGCTAAAGATAAGGTGCCGTCGGGGCGTTGCAGCACAGCGATGTTGGTGGCCAAGGTTCCACCCATCGAGCGCCTCCATACCTCAACCGCACCTTGGGGGCTGTGGCGCACCCCGGCAATGTTTTGGCGATCTAAGGTGGGTAGTATCACCTCGGTGTGACCATCTCTGTCTATATCGGCAGCTACAGCTTGTTCAAGGTTGCGAGAGCCAAACTCGTGGGAACGGTACCCCTCTAGCGATGCCGCCACGCGCAGTTGGTTGTCTTGTTGTTGCATGAACAACAACGAGCCTTGTCCGTCGGGATGCAGTACCTCTGCGAGTTGGGTTTCATTGTTGGGGCCGAGGGGCCCTACTGCGATGATTTGGCGCCAGCCCAGCAATCGATCTGTTGGTTCGCTTTGCGCTAATACTCCTTGGCCAGAGGTAGACACAACCACCGACCAAGTGTGCGTATCGTTGCTTATGGTGAGAGCCACATCGGTTGTCTGATCGCCATCAACGTCGGCTAGCAATGGGGCAATAGATTCAATTACGGCTTCATCGGAGTTGTAGATGGTGCTTACCTCGTTCACCCCAACGGTTAGCACCACCACGGTTGTGGCTTCTAGCTCATCGCCTAGAGTGGAGTAGGGATGTCGACTGCTTGGGTCAGCCAGCGCCAGAATTTGGTTGTCGTTTAGCTGCACTAGTCTGCTGTCGGGCAGCACCTTCACATCGGGTTGCCATAAGCTGCCATCGGGTTCTAGCACGGTGAGGCGCTGTAGGTTGTCTATGTAGGCGGTGCGCTGTCCGGCTAGATGCACCGGCACGCTGTTGGGCGATGCGTTTGCGGGCGTGGTGGCCAAGCTAACCGTGTTTCCCGTAATGGCTAACACCGGAGGTTGGTCTGGTTTTAAGTAAGCACTTTGGATATCTAGGGGAATGGGTTGAGCGCCGATTGGTATCAGGTAGCTTTTGGTTGAGCCATCGTCTAGAGCCACAACCCACACATCGCCTTCTGGGGTGCTAGCACCGGTTATCCATGTGGGGGTGCCGCCTAGTTCTATATCTTTGGTGGTGATCTCCTCTATGAAGCCCGTTGCCAATCCCGACCCTGGGGCCAGGCGGTTTCCAGTGGGCTGAAATACTGGATATGCAAACGTACTAGAGCTAGCAGGCAGCGGTGGGGCTGAGGTTGGGGTTAGGTTTAGTGTTGGCGCAGGGACGGGCGCAGCTGTGCTGGTGATACGGGTTGGTGGGGCAACGCTGGTGGATTCAGACCCACAAGCCACAACTGTCGTGCTGAGGATAACCAGCAAGGCTAAAGTAGCTAGCCGTTGGCGGTTCATGTGCTCATGTTTGTTCAAACCGCCAGCCACCAGGTTTCATGGCTAGGCGATGTCGCGGCCCTACAGCATCTGCATCGTAAGAGTCGTAGCCCGCATCTTGTTGCCACAGCGCTACGGGATGATCGGCGGCATGTGCTGTGTGGGTGGCGTAGTGGGGAATGTTGTCGGCCCGGTTGCGAGCCGAAGCTAGGGCGGTTTTTGTGTCGGGTTGTTGAGCAAGCTCCATAAGGGTTATGTAGGTGGGTGCCAACATCTCAATTTCGCCAGCAGCATGAAGGGCTAGCGTTTCTTTGGGTGCCCACCAAGCGTGTTCGTGTATCTCGCCTCCATCTACGGTGACATCGCCCGGTGGTGCTGGTGCCAAAAAGAACCAAGTGGCAAAGCGCTTGGGGTAATCTAAAGGTGGTGTCCAATGGGCGTAGGGCACTAGGTGTTCAGGGGGGATGGTTAGGTTGGCTTCTTCGGCTGCTTCACGCACTGCTGCGTTGAGGCTAGCTGTGTATACGTCGCTGGGGTTGTTAGGGGGATAGTCGGCATCGTCTACTCGACCACCTGGAAACACCCACATACCGCCCACGAAGCTCAGCTTGGAGTTGCGCCTCATCATAAGGGTTTCCAAACCGTTAGTGCCGTCGCGCAACAACACCACAGTGGCTGCGGGCACCAATGCTGCTACTTGATCTGGGTGATCGGCTTGATTGGCTTGATCTGGTTGATCTGGTTGATCTGGTTGATTCGGGTGATCTGGTTGATCGGCTGGTGTGTCGGTGGTGGTCATTTGGTTATGACAGTGGTATTGGAGGATTGAGGGTATTGGAGGATTGAGCTTTTGCTAAACGAGGTATCAACACAGCAAACACTTGGGCCCAGTCGCCCACAATGCCGATATCTGCAACATCCCACAACGGGGCTTGGGGATCGGGGTTGATACCCAGGATAGTTCCTGCATTACGCACCCCTACGGTGTGGTTGAACTTGCCGCTGGTGCCGATGGCCAAATATAGCTGCGGGCTGATGCTATGACCGGTAATGCCCACTTGACGGGCACGAGGCATCCAGCCGTAATCGGTTACCTTGCGGGTAGCACAAATAGCAGCTCCGATAGCCACTCGGTGTGTTTCTAGGATGGGGTAATCGTTTGGGTCAACCCCTTGACCCACGCCGATCACCACCGCAGCGTTGGCTAGCTCGTTGCTGTCGTCTTCTTGATGTGTAGCAATCACCTTGAGTCGGCTGTTTTGCGGTGAGGTTAGCGAGGCACGGTGTGTTTTGGGACGGTTTGGGTTTGGGGCAAGCAGCGGCAGCACTCCCGGGCGCACCGTGGCCATCTGAATGGGCGAGGAGCACAGGATTTCGGCCACCATCTGGCCTCCAAATGCGGGTTTTAGAGCAATCAGCCTGCCCTCGGTGTTTGTTTTTAGCTCTACAGCATCGCCGGTTAGCCCGGCGTTGAGGGTGGCAGACATGCGCGCTGCCACCTCTCGGCCCCAAGCAGTACCAGCTGCCAGCACTGCCCACGGCTGCGTGTTGTTAGCCCAAGTGCTAATTACAGAGGCTATGTCTTGTGGTGTGGGTTGTGTAGCTGGGTTTTTGTTAACCATGTTGCTAGGTGCGTTGGCAGTGACGGTGTCGGTGATGTTGCCAGTTGCGCTTGCATTGATGCTGATTTGTTGATCTGCACCCCATTGGCCTAAATCTGAGTTGGTTTCATCTAGGTTTGGGCCTATCGCCGCCACCCATCCGTCAATCTTGGCTGCTAGTGCCGCGGCTGTGCCCAAAAGCTCTTTGTTGATGCGGTCTCGCCCGGGTTCTATTAGCACCGTAACTGCTGGGCCAACTGCTGGGCCGCTCAGGGTGCTGTTTGGTTGGGTTGGGTTTGTTGGCTGTGATGGAATTGCGTTCCCGTGTGTATCCACCCTGCGTGAATCCACCACAGTGTCAGCGGTGTGGGTGGGAGTGTCATCTAAGGCACCCATCTGAGTTAACAGTGTTACTGCTTGGTCTGCTTGTTCTTCCAGGGTGCCAGTGAGCATTTGGCGCTGGCGTTGCACCTGTATGGTGTGTACCGGGCCAACTGAGGTGGGGCTAGCAGCTTGACCCCAAGGTCCATCGCCGAGTTCGGCAGCGCTCACGGTTTGAATTAGAGCAGTATCAACGGTGGCCCAAGCTGTTGGGTCTTTGATTTTGCAGGGGTCGCACAGTCGTTCGGCACAAGACAGCACCGCTGGCAGTTGCACCGATACATCCACCCATTGATCGTCATGTTCGAGGCGTAGTTGGGCTTGGTCGCCTTGCAGTGAGAAGTAGCGCACACCGGTAGCAAACGGTAAGTCCAGCATCTCCGCTACCTGCGGCGGCACCTGACCGGTATCGGCATCCACCGAATTACGGCCCATCAGCACCAAGTCGTAAGGGCCGAAACGCTTTAGGGCGGCGGCTAGGGCTTTGGCGGTGGCCCAAGTGTCGGAACCAGCGAAGGCAGGATCGCAAATATGAATGCCGTTGTTTACCCCATACAAGATTGCCTCGCGGCACACGTTTTCAGCGAGCGGGGGGCCGAGGGTGAAGATGGTAACCGTGCCGCCGCTGGCATGGGCGATTTCAGTGCCTTTGGCTACAGCACGGCGACAGTAGTCGTTCATGTGCATCTCTAGGCCGTCACGCACCAAGCGACCGTCGGGGCCTAACTGCATGTTCTCAACCACCGGGATCTGCTTGGCCAACACCGCTACTCGCAGAGGCCGATCAGGTGCGATCACATTGGCAGGTTCTGTACTGCTGGGTTCTGCAATGGCAGGTTGTGGGGCTAGTTCTGGTTGGTTTACCATGAGTGTTGACATTACCGGCCAAGTGAGACAGATTTGGCGTTGGCTGTGTGGCAATTACAGCAATGAGCATGGTGGCGCTTAAAATAACCGGTTGAGCCGTGCGGTTTGTTGGGGGTAAAAGTGGCATTAGATAAGAACCAAATCCGGTTTGAGCGCACAGAATTGGATCAGGTTGTGCATAAAATGATGACCCTTGCCGCTCGTGGCGATGGGTCGGGTTGGCTGAACCTACAGCCGATGGTGGCTGATGAAAATCGCCCTGTGGAGTCGCCTCTTTTCAAGCTGTTCACGGCTAAAGGCCCGGCTGTGCCATTGGGGACGTGGGTGCCCGCTCACCATAAACGAGATAAGTGGCAAGCTGCCTCGGTGGGTTTGCAGCACGGGGCAGGGGGTAAAGCCGCAGCATTGTTAGCCGAACGGGGTGTGGTTGAGCCGCAGGGCTGGGTTCGCAAGCAAGACCACATCAAACGAGGGCTTGTGTACGACCTGCCCGAAGGCCAAGAACCAAAAGATGTGCTGCTGTTTTTGTTGGATGCTATGTCGCAACTAGTGAACTTTGCCATCAAGGAGCGCTGGCTAGCCACAGCCTTCACCCAGCGCTAGCAATAATTGCCGATAACGTTATACGTTGAGGCAGAGCAGTTACGTCTGGAGCGCTGGTATACCTGCTGTTCTTGAACTCGCTGAGGTTCCCCATAAGCGTGGAGGGGTTGGGTGGTGTTTAGTTAGCTATGGGGCTCTAGAGTCTGTTTGGTTGTGGGGGAGGGGGGGGAGTGTGACGGGTGTTTGTGGGTTTGGCGGTGGCAGGTGGGGCATAGCAGGGTGAGGTTGGAGATGTCGGTTGTGCCGCCGTGTTCCCAGGGTACGATGTGGTGTACGTCGCAGCTGCTGGCGCGTATTCCGCATGAGGTGCAGCGTTTGTCTCGTTTGTAGAGGGCGAGTTTTTGGGCTTTGGTGTGTTTGCGGCGTGTGCGACCCAAGTAGAGGGGTTGGGCCTCGCTGTTGAAGATCATCGGTATTATCTCCGCTTCGCAGGCTAGGCGGCGGATTTCGTCTATCCCGATGGGTGTGCCGTCTATAAGCCCTGCGGCTGTTAGTTGACCGGTGATGGTATCATAATCAGCCGTAAGGATGATGGTGGTTGCCTGCGGGGTTGGTTCTGGGGCTGGCTCGCAGCCGGTGTTTGTGTCGGTACAGCCTTCGTAGCAACTATTGCCTGCATGTCTGTCGTCTTCGGCAATTTGGTTGGGGCGATCACTGTCTGATGCTCTGTTGGTTTTGTCAGAGGTGTTTTGGTGTTTTGCGGTTTGTTGCGATCGGTGAGCATGGCTGTTTCTTGTGTTGTTGGTGTCACCTGTGTTGCGTCTATCGGTGCTGCTTGCCTTGCCAATCCCAGAACCGTATTCCGCTGGTGTGGTGTGGGTTGTGATGAGTTGCACTAAAGCGTCGGCGTTGCGTTGTTCAAAGGAGCGTTCTACACCGGTTTGGAAATCGCGTTTGAGCATGCGCGTGGTTAACGCGTCCATAGCGGTTTTCACCCGCTCACCAGCAACATGGTCTAGTTCAGCGTGCAGGATAACCATGTCGTTATCGCCGTTGAATATTTTGGCGGTACGCCGGGCGCGTTGTTGTTCTGTGGGGTTCAGCCCTGTATCTGCTAAGCGTTTCACCTCATACTTAGCCAATGTATCTTTGAACACATCAGGGCCTTGTTGCACACCTATAGCTAGCAGGTCTAACTGCTCATCAGTGTTCATGGGAGCCCGACCATGCGACGCAGCCATCAACTCGGCATGATCCATGGTGATCCAACCATCCTTAGCGGCCCGCATCACATCAGGCAGCACCCTAAGCCCTTTAGCAGTACGCGCTTGACGACGAGCCTTATACGCAGGCAAATCAAACTGCTTACACACAGAAATCACAGCGTCTTCACCCTCCAACTCACCCAACCGCACCAACACAGCACTCAAATAACTCTCAACCTGCTGGCGAAAAGCATTAGCCCGCACAGCCAACATCACAAGATCACCAGCACCACAACCAGCAAAATCAATAAAATCAAAACCCGCAAATGTTTGGGTTTGATCGTTCAAGCACTCTGTAGTGGTTGGCTCAGTTTTAACAGTTGAACTATCCCGAAAATCCATGCTTGTAAGTATACAAGCACCCTGTGACATATCCACCCAAAAACAACTATATTTCTAAGATTTTTTCAAAAATCTTAGAAATATAGCGCTGCACCTAAGCAACCAAGTAACACAAAAGCCCTACTCTACAGCTCGATGTTTTAGCAGTTCAATCTCCATTGAACCCCATTCATCTTTCACTTTATACGCTAGATCGCGCGCATTATTTCCAGCGTCCTTTGCTCTCGTTTCGTTAGCCATCCATTTTTGCTTTTTATTGTCGCCATGTAGTCCTCGCATTGTAAGCTTATCACCTTTCCTCATATTGCAGGGGCCGCACAACAAAACGCGGTTGGTGATGAAATTATCACCTCTATCAGATTTAGGGAGAATGTGATCGAGGTGCATGAATTCAATCTCTAAACTGCGACCGCATCCAGCGCACCATATCTTTCCATTAGGGGCTTTCTGAGCTTCTGCCAAAATATTCTTGATAGTTTTGTTTGCTAAGCGCTGCCAAGGGTCAGCAGCTCTCTGAGTTCTCAACTCAAACTTAGGGGCGGCCACTTCGTTATCGTCCGTTCGGGTCGGAATATCTGAACGTAATGTAACGTCACCAAAAGTTATTAATCGATCAGATGCAACTGCGTTTGTAGCTAATCCTTCTTGCACCAGACGTTGCATGACCATTTTGTGTGCCCCTTCCCAAATATCCATACCTACCCATTGTCTTCCTAAGGTTTCAGCTACGACAGGAGTGGTAGCGCATCCACAGAAAGGGTCTAAGACAATATCTCTTGGATTGCTAGACGCGGTAACAAGTTTATTGTACAGTGTCACCGGTTTTTGCGTGGGGTAGTTCATGTTTTCGGATGAGTTTCCTTTAATAATTGATACATAGATGACATCAGACTGAATCTTGTATTCTTTGTCAAAATCGAATAACACATCTGAATCTACTAGCTGTCTGCCAAGTTCCTTGGACACTTTTTTGGCTCGTCCTAAAATAAGTTTATCTCTAGAGTTCTTAACTGCACCATATAGAATTTTATTATTTTTCAAGTACCGCTTGAACCGTTCTCTGTATTCAGATTCGCCACCCTTTAATGGATGAAAAGTGTATGTATCTGATTTTGTGTATCGGAGTATGGTGTCATGGTTAGAAGGAAAGTTGCGACTTGTGTTGCTCATTTTTCCATAGTGCCAGACAATCTCATTGCGAAAGTTCTCGCGCCCGAAGATGGAGTCCATTAAGGTTTTGACGTAAGCGTGGGCGGTGTGATCGATATGAAGGTAGATACTGCCGTCGTCTCTGAGTACTCGGTGCATCTCCATTAGGCGAACACCTAGCCAGCACAAGAACGCTGCCATGTCACTGCCGAATGCTTGTTTAGATGCTTCTATCACTGCCCAAGTTGCAGGCCAGTCGTCTTGGATTTGGTCTACCCACTCCTCGTGGATGTCCTCCTCCCATCTCCACCTGTCTTTGAACTTGGCTCCCTTTGAGATGCTGTCGGGTGTAGCATGGAAATCGCGATTTTTATTGAATGGCGGATCGGTGGCGATTAGGTGGACGGTGCCAGAGTTCATTCCCCTCAAGAACTTGAGGTTGTCACCGTGGAACAGAGTGCGGTTTTCCCAGTTGGGAATCCCGTTCTCTCTCTCTCTCTCTCTCGGCTCATGGTTACTCCTCAGCCTGGATGTGATATTTTAGTAGGGAATGTCACCTTACACTATCACTATGCGTTCCGTCATCATTGATGATCTGTTGCCTCCTCAATATAACCCATGGTGTCTCCACAAACAAGGAATCTCGCTTGCGTTGAGATCAGATGTGTGAGATTATTTAGCTAACGCCCGAATCAATTCCTGTATAAGATGACTGTAAATTTGCTTCTGACAGGGTGCGAGCAGGGATTGCAGTTTGTTGCTATTGTGCATGTATCTTTGGGTTAGGGGTTATTGTGATATCGTTTCTTGCTTTGCCAGTAGGTGCTGACGTGTGGGGCTCAGCAAGTTCAAGTACTGGAGCACATCCAGATGGTTCTACTCATAATTATTGTTGGGGTGCTGGATTTGATGTAAACCTGCGCGACAACGTAGACGAGATGTTTGAGGATGCTCTTGATACCCCAACTGATGCAACCGCTGAGTTCAAATCCAAGTGCAAGTATTCTGGCTCAGGTGAAACCGATGTAGTTTGGATGGATGCTGATCTTCCAGGGTTAGTTCGCGGTCAAATATTCTGTGAAGACTACGACCATGGCCACTGCGACCAATTCTATGTAACTATAGACCCTACTGCAATTAATGTTGGCCCTAATGATGATGCAGACACTGATAAGACTATCTGCCACGAACTTGGTCATACCGTAGGTCTCAGCCATGGGCCGGGTGGAGGTGATGGAGGGGCAGACGACTGCATGATTTCAGGCGAAAGACCTAGTTTGCATAGTCAATATGAACGATACTCTGGTCACCACAAGGGTCATATTGATGCTTGGTTCTAGATGCTTTATGTACTATTTCTGGAAGTGTGTTGTCCTTATGATTGCTGTAATTGTGGCGACTACTGCTTGTGGGGGTGGGCAGGATGAATCGGTGGGTGTGTATTCGCCTGTTGCTGCTGATTCGGATGGACTTATTTCTTTGATGCGTGATATCGGGCAGGGTTTTGACTATCAGCCGCATAGTTCGCCTGCCGTCCTTGGTAATAGCGCATCGATAACTGTGATTGGGACTGTTGTAGATGTGGCTGATGGTAGGGTTTTTGGTGTTGGTGAATCGCGCAAAACTGAGCCAGCATTTTTGAACCTCACATATACGGTGAAAGTGGAGAGCGTGGTTGAGGGTGATCAATCGCTTGTGCGGGATGGGCGTGTCTACGTAGAGATCCCACGAACCAAAGCCCATTCGGTTAAGTCGTTCCAAGATGCCATACCCAAGAACCAGAGACTCTTGCTGTTTCTAGATGACTACACAGCAGGTCTGAGAGCCTTCCCCGTAGTGGAGCAGGCCCCGTCTATTCCAGCAGGTGCGCCTGTGTTGGCCCCCTATACCGAGGGTTTTCTGATTGAGGATGTTGCTTCAGGTCGGCTGATAGGCGGTTTTGAGGATCTGAGCAACCTTGCTCTGGCATGGAGTGAGGGAACCACAACCTTAGACAAGTTCAAGGCCACTCACTTTGCTGGCAACGAGTTGATGGAGTAGCAGCGGCCCTAGAGCAGTTCGGTATTTAGTTGTTGGGCGGTGGCGGCTAGTTGTTCGGGGGGAACTGAGGCTTGAGCATTGGCAAAGTTTAGGTCGTCGATGCTGAACATGGGGATTACATGTAGATGAGTGTGGGGCACCTCTTCGCCAGCAATGATTAGCCCAACCCGAGGTGGGTTGAAGACCGCCTTTTGTGCATGACCGATGTTTTGGGCTACCAAAAACAGCTGTGCCGCTAGATCTGGGGGCACATCTAGCCAGTGGTCGATCTCTTCTCGGGGGATTACTAGGGTGTGTCCTGTTTGGATGGGGTTGATGCTCAAGATGGCGATGCAATCTTCGTCCTCCCACACGAAATGGCCTGGGAGTTCTTCGTTCATAATCTTGGTAAAGACGCTTGACATTTATTTTAGGTTATCTGGCTTTTAGGTGATCTGGCCCTTAGCCAGTTTAGGTTGATCACACGCAGGCTCGCTAGAGGTGTCAATGAGGCGGTGTTAGCGGGGGCGGTGCCACTAGGGTTGTAAAGATGAGCGATGGCCGAAGACAGATATTGCGAGGGCAGATATGGACGGTGCCTAACCTTATATCGGTGCTCCGGTTGGGATGTGTGCCCCTGTTTTGCGTGATGTTGTTGGGTATGGGCAATCGGGCGGGCGCTGCCATTTTGTTGGGCACGCTTGGGGCAACAGATTGGGTGGATGGCTACATTGCTAGGCGCTACAACCAAGTATCAGAGGTGGGCAAGATATTGGATCCCACGGCCGACAGGCTGATGTTTCTGGCCGCAGTGCTAACGATGATGGTAGACGGCTCGCTGCACATTGGCTTTGGCATTGCCATGTTGGCCCGAGAATCTGCAGTGTCTGTTGCTGTCCTAGTTCTAGGTGCAATGGGTGCTCGGCGTATAGACGTTACGTGGACAGGTAAGACAGCCACCTTCGGCTTGATGTTTGCATTGCCCCTGTTGTTGTTGGGCGACTCTAGCGTAGGTGGTGGTACAGCGCTGCGTGCGGTGGGCTGGAGTATCGGCATCCCATCTTTGGCACTCAGCTATTACGCCACCGTTGAGTACATCCCTAGAGCCCGCCAAGCTCTAGCCGCAGGAAGAGCAGACCGCGCAACCCCGTAGGGTGCTCCTCCTCGCATCATCGCCACGCAGCGAGTCCACGCAGCGACCTCACGCAGTGAGTCACACGCAGCAAGCCCACGCAGCGAGCCCACTTAGCATTCCGCACATTATGTCTCAAGTTGTGGTTGAGACTTCCAGCTGTAGGCGGTATTGTGTAGACCATGCAGAGGTTCAATGTTCCCGGTCAGCTTCGTTATTCGCAAGATCATGAATGGACCAAGATTGAGGGCAATCGTGTTTTGCTAGGCATCACCGACTACGCCCAAGATGCCCTCGGCGATGTGGTCTATGTTGATCTGCCTGAAGTGGGCTCAGCGGTGAATCAGGGCGAGGCCTTTAGCGAGGTGGAGTCCACCAAATCGGTATCGGAGATATACGCTCCGGTTTCGGGAGTGGTAGCGGAGATTAACGCCGATTTGGCCGACCACCCAGAGCGCCTCAACGAGGATCCTTATGGTGAGGGTTGGATCTGTGTGATTGAGGCTAGCGACTTAGCTGAAGCAGAACAGCTGATGGATGGTGTTGCGTACACCCAGCTAACGGAGAGTGCGGATTGACATCCGACTTGCCACTAGGGGAGGCAAGCAAAGTTGTTTGCCCGGCTTGCGGTTATCAGAATGAACCGGGAGCCAACTTTTGCAGTGAGTGTGGCGCGAACCTCAAGGAAGCCAGCTCAGATGAAGCCTTGCGAGCCGCCGCAGGGGAACCCACAACAGAACTTGAGCTTTCTGTGGATTTGTTCCGTCATCCGGCAGTGTTGATCGTGACGGCTGGTTCAGCTGCGGGCAGCCGCTTTGAGTTGTCGCAGGATTTGGTAACGGCTGGCCGACATGGTGATTCCAACGTTTTCTTGGATGACATCACCGTGTCGCGTCGTCACGCCGAGTTTTACAGAGACGGCTTGGTGTGGCGGGTGAAGGATATGGGATCGCTAAACGGCACTTACCTGAACGGCAGGCGGGTGGAAGATACTGGCCTCAAAAACGGTGATGTACTACAGGTGGGTCGTTTCAAGTTGGTATTTCACGATGGGAGCGGCAGGTGAGCAGCACCAATCGTTCCATTGGGCAGGTGCTGGATTTGCTCAAGGATGAGTTCAGCGATATCACCATCTCCAAAATTCGGTTTTTGGAGAGCCAGGGATTAATAGACCCAGAGCGCAGTCGATCTGGCTATCGCAAGTTCACCGAAGCAGATGTGCAGCGACTGCGCTGGATACTAGAGCAACAACGCGACCATTTTCTGCCGCTCAAGGTAATCAAAGAACGCATAGATTCCGCAGACGTAGCAGAGCTAATAGCAGATCTAGCAGATACAGCAGATACAACAGGCAAGAGCGAGGACGCTAAGAGCCCGTCGTCTGCAAAGAACTTGTCGGGGGGGAACAACCAGCGCTCGCAACAGCACAACCTGCTGCAAGCACAAACCAACTCAGGATCGCTGACCGCTGCTGAGGTGGCAGAGAAGAGCGGTTTGAGCTTTGCACATATTGCCGACTTGGAACGCTTTGGTCTCATCCAGTGCGTAGCTGATGGCACCCAATCCCACTACAGTCATGAAGCGGTGGTGGTGGCTACTGTAGCGGCGGGTTTTTTGGGGCATGGGGTTGAACCCAGGCACCTGCGTGCGTATAAGTCGGCAGTGGAGCGAGAGGTTGGTTTGTTGGAGCAACGCATCATGCCGTTGGTGATGCAGCGCACCCCGTCGGCTCGTCAAGCATCTCAAGATGCGCTGGGCGAGTTGGTGAATTTGGGCTCGGAGCTACGACTTGCGTTGTTACGCATGGCTTTGGCTAACCACCTGCAAGGGTCGTAGTTAGTTCGTGCCTGCAAAGCCATTAGAGCGCTTCGCTGGTAGAGCCGAGATAGCCCATGCTGTGCAGCGGGTGGCGCGCCAGATTTCGGCGGAACGTGCAGATGGTACTGTCTTGGTGGCTGTGCTGAAGGGCAGCTTGTTGTTTGTAGCTGATTTGGTTAGGTGCCTTGACATTGATGTGGAGATCGATTTTTTGGCATTGAGTCGTTTTGCGCCAGATTCGGGGCGGGTGCGCCTTCTAAAGGATCTGGAACATGAGGTGGCAGACAAAGATGTGGTGCTAGTGGAGGGCATTGTGGACACCGGTTTAAGCTTGAACTACTTGATGGGGGAGATGTTTCGTCGCTCGGCCGCTTCAGTGTCGGTTGCTACCTTGTTGGATCGCCGGGCGCGTCGCATCCTGCCGATAAAGCCCGACTATGTGGCTTTTGAAGCACCAGACGAGTTTTTCTTGGGTTATGGGTTGGATTGGTCGGGCCGCTATCGGAACCTGCAAGACCTCTTCATCTGTGATCCGAAGAGTTTGACGCTAGAACCTGATGCCTTTGTGCCTCTGCTCTACTAACCTGATAGCGATGATTGAGATGGAGTTGATCGGGGTGCGTGTGGAGATGCCAACCAACGCGCCGATTGTTTTGTTGCGTGAGGCTAACGGAGGCAAACGATTGTTGCCGATCTTCATCGGAGGCACTGAAGCTCAAGCCATCGCCTTGGCTCTAGACGAGGTTGAACCACCTCGTCCCATGACCCACGATCTGTTCAAAAACGTGTTGGATCAGCTAGGAGTACGTTTGGAGCGCATCATCGTAACCGAGTTGCGGGACAGCACTTTTTTTGCTGAGTTGGAGTTTGCCGATCGCAACGGGCAACGGCGTGTATCTAGTCGTCCTTCTGATGCATTTGCGTTGGCGGTTCGGTTGGGAGCACCGATTTTTGCCTCTGAAGAAGTGCTAGCTGCTGCAGGGCACACTCCAGATGTGGAAACCACGGGGTCGGACGATAAACCCCCCGAAGAGGTGCTAGATGAGTTTCGGGAGTTCTTGGATCAGGTCAACCCTGAAGACTTCAACGGTTGAGCGGTAGCTTTTTGAAAATCTGGGCTTGACAATCCACAGGTTGGGCTTTAGCCTGTGGAAGTCCATCGGCGTAGTTACCTTGATGTAGCCAAGAACATTAGGGGGCTTGCCTTAGCTTCGGAGAGTGTAAATGACCGTTCAAGGACAAATCGCTAGCGACTTCAGCTCAGAGCAAACAAAAGAGATTGTTGGTATCACCTATCGGCAGCTTGACCACTGGACCAGAATGGGTTTGGTGACAGCAACTGCTCAGCAAGCAACGGGCAGTGGTAGTCGGCGCCGCTATTCCTATCGAGACTTGCTAGAGCTCAAGCTGATCAAGCGGCTCTTGGATGAGGGCATCGTGCTACAGAAGATTCGTAAGGTGTTCAACTTTGTGCGAGATGAGCTTGGCGAAGACCTAGCTAGCGCTGATTTGGTGATTCAGGGCAACAAATCTTTGTTGGTACGCACCGAAGAGCAGCTTTTGGATGCGTTGCGTCAAGGTCAGGGTGCTTTTTATCTGCCCATGGACGAACTGGTGCAGCAGGTACAAGCGGCGGTTCGCGAGTTGCCTGTTGAAACCGATGCTCAGCAGCAACGCAGGTATGCGGGCCCGGCACTAGAGCAGCCTGAGGCGGTGGTTGAACACCCAATCAGCCAGACAGGCAGCTAAGCAACCGCAGGTTGGGTGAGCCCCATCAGCTCCGCAACAGCCACGGCAAAAGTCTCTGGCGTGTTTGCTCACCATTCTGAGCGTCAGTTTGCCGATTTGTTAGATTTTTACGGCATTGAGTGGAGCTATGAGCCCACAACATTTGTGTTGTCTCGCAATGAAGCAGGCGATATTACCGAGGCTTTTACGCCCGACTTTTATCTGCCTGCATTCAATCGCTATGTGGAAATCACCACCGTCCGCCAAAAGTACATAACCCGCAAGAACGCCAAGGTAAGACAGCTGCGTGATGTGTATCCCGATGTAGATCTGGTGGTGCTGTGCCAGCGTGACTACAACAGTTTGTTAACAAAGTATGGGTTTGAAGACACCTCTGGCATTCAAGGCGACTTGACCAGAGTCGGGCGCAACTAGGGTAACTAGGGTGGGGAGCAGCTAGGTTGATGCAAGATTGCCAATGAGAGATCAGCGATGACAGATTCGTTGCAGCAGTCGTTGCTAGATGGTAGTCATCGCGCGCTTGAGGCCAAGATGGTGCCCTTTGGTGGTTGGGAGATGCCCTTGTCGTATCCTCATGGCACCCTTGCTGAACACAAGGCTTGTCGCAGCGATGCTGTGGTGTTTGACGTGAGTCATCTGGGGACTTTGCGAGTGCGTGGCCCCAAAGCCCTAGAGCGCTTGCAGGAGACGCTAACCAACGATTTAACCAAGATAGGGCCTAGGCGCACTCAGTACACTCACTTGTTGGCAGATGATGCTTCGGTTCTAGACGACATCATCGTGTGGTGGGTAGACGACCAAGCCTTTGAGGTGATGCCCAATGCTTCTAACACCTTGCGGGTAAGCGATGCCTTAGGCGGTGTCGATGTGGAGATTGCCGATGTAACCCACACTCGGGCGCTGTTGGCTGTGCAAGGGCCTAATGCTAGGAAACGCCTAGCGGAGGTTAGCGCAGATGCGGCCAGCGTGGAGCGCAACTGCGTAGCCACAGTTGGCTGGGAAGGGGTCAATCTAACCGTGGCTGGCACCGGCTACACCGGCGAAGACGGTGTGGAGATTGCAGTACCTGCTGAAGCTGCTGTGGCGTTTTGGAATGCTTTGCTTGCAGCAGATATTGCACCGGCGGGGTTGGGAGCGCGCGACACCTTGCGTTTAGAGGCGGGGTTTCCCCTGCACGGCCATGAACTAGGACAAGGCATCACGCCTTTGCAGGCAGGTTTAGGTTGGGTTGTGAGCTGGGATAAGGCAACGTTTGTTGGCCGGGAGGCCCTTTTGGCTGAGAAAGAACGCGGTGTGGCTCGCCGCTTGCGAGGCTTGGTGTTGCAAAGCCGGCGTCCGCCTCGGCAGGGCCAAGCAGTTTTGCGCGACGGCCAAGCGGTAGGAGAGATTACCTCTGGCAACTTCTCGGTTGGTTTGGAAGCTGGCATAGCGCTTGCTTTTGTGCCCCCCGATGTTCAGGTTGGCGATGTGTTGGCTGTGCAGATGCGGAGCAGCGAGGTGGCAGCAACAGTAGTGAAGCTGCCGTTTGTAAGCTTTTAGCTAGAGGGTGTTGCTAAGAGCCGGTAGCTGGCTAGCCGCTAGTTTTGTGTGTGGCTTTAGCTGATATCAGCCACCGCGTCTAGCAGCCAGCTTTCTGATACCCTACCGCGCCTGTTGGTTTCACGGCCGTAACGATCCATCACAATTACGCTGGGCTGACCGAAGATGCCTAGCGCTCGCCACGATGCACCTGAAGAGTCCCACAGCATGGTAAAGGTTGTGCCGGTGGAGCTTACAAAGTTCTCGGCGTAGGACAGGCTGTCTTGGGTGCCCAACCCGATGATGGTGAACTTATCGCTGTGTTCTCGAGCCAACTGCTCGATGCCGGGGGCTTCCCGGCGACAGGTTGATCAATGTGGTGCCCAAGCCCATAAAACGATGGGTTTCTTGCTGGGGGCGTAGCTGGCCAGGTTGACGGTGTTGCCGGTGGCAACGTTGGTCACCTGCACCGAAGGAAGATCGGATGCGGGAATGGGGGTTGGCGGGGGAGTTGGTAGCCGGGTGGGTGCTGGTGTTTGGGTGGGTGTTGGTGCCCTTGTGGGTTCTGGAGAGGTGGGTGCGGGTGGCCGGGTGGGTGCTGGTGCAGGTTGTTGGGTTGGCCTAGTTGTTGCTTGTGGTTGAGGTGTTTGTGGTGGAGGGGCTTGGGTTTGGTTGGGTTGGGGGGCGGTTGTTTGTGCAGGTTGTTGGGTAGCAGTGGGCGCGGGCTGTTGCGGGGCGGGCGAGGTGGTGGAAGCAGCCGCAGGGGCTTGGGTAGCTGTGAGATTGGCCGATTGTTCTTGTTGGGAAGCGGGGGCCTGCGTTGGGGCTGTTGTGGTATTGGTAGATGCGGGTGCAGCGGTTGGATTGGATGGGTTTGGCTGGTTTGTTGAGTTCGGAGTTGCTGTGTTGGCGGCTGTGGCGGGTACTCCCGTTGCGCTAGGGCTAGCGGGTGTTGCAGAGTCGTTGGCGGTGCTGGAGCTGTCCGAGCCGCAGGCTGCACCAATCAAGGCCATAATCAACGCACAAGCCAACAGCGAGGTGATGGTGCGGTGTTTCATGGGCGACAACCTCATCGTTTCCAGTCTAAGCCAAAAGTCTATGCCAAGAACTCTTGGAGTAGCAGAACTGGATTATCGGCAGTTACCAGAGCCTCGCCGATCAACGCGGCATCGTATCCAGCTTGGCGAACCGCGTCTATGGTAGTTCCGCCAGCAACGCCGATACCAGACTCAGCCACCTTCACCACATTGTTGGGTAGCAGTGGTGCCATTTGTTGGGCCCGTTGGAAGTCCATCGTGTATGCCTGGCTTTTGGGCTTAGCCCTTTGGTTTACACCTATGATCTCAGCATTAGCTGCCAGAGCTAGATCTAGCTCATCGGGCGATTTTACTTCCACCAATACATCCATTCCCAACGACAAGGCGAGGCTGTGTAGTTCTTTGAGGTCTGGGTCTGAGGGGGCGGGGTTGGCAAGGTCTGCCACAATCAACAAGATGGCATCGGCACCCATCTCTTGGGATTCGTAAACATCTTGGGTAGTCGTGATGAAGTCTTTTCTTAGCACCGGCAGCCCAGAAGCCGTAGCTGCTGTGCGTAGATCGTTGCTGTTGCCGCCAAACATAGCTTGGTTGGTGAGCACCGACAAACAAACTGCCCCGCCGTCGCGATAGGCCACAGCTAGCTGAGCTGGGTCTAAAGCAGTGTTTAGGTTGCCCCGAGAAGGCGAGCGACGCTTGACTTCGGCAATGATCGACAGCTTGTTGCTGGCTATCAGGGCCTGCTTGAAGCGACCTAGCGGCTTTGAGCGTTCGGTTGGCTTAGTGTGTAGGGACATGGTGGGTGTGGCGGTGTGTTAGCACGTGAAATCGCCGGGCATCAGCGAGGTTGGTGGAGCACATCGGTGGCTTGTTGGCGCAACCAGTGATCGGCTAGCACCAACAGCACCCCCGCTTCTACGATGGGCACAGCCCGAGGCAGCACACAGGGGTCGTGGCGGCCTTTGGCTTGCAGAGAAACTGGATTATTTTTGGTGTCCACCGTTTGCTGAGCAGCAGCGATGGTGGCGGTTGGTTTGAAGGCCACCCTCAGCAGGATGTCTTCACCGTTGCTAATCCCTCCCTGCACGCCTCCAGAACGGTTGGAGGCGGTACGGGGTTTTCCGCTAGAGCCAGCGATGAAAGGGTCGTTATGGCTTTTGCCGGTCATCGTTGTGGCTGCAAAGCCCGAACCGATCTCAAAGCCCTTGGTGGCAGGCAAAGACAGGGCGGCCTTGGCTAAATCGGCCTCAAGCTTGTCAAACACCGGTTCACCCAAACCGGCGGGTACGTTTCGGGCTACACACTCCACTATTCCACCCAAAGAGTCTCCATCTCGGCGGGCGGCATCAATGGCTTGGGCCATAGCTTCTGCTGATTCTGGTAACGGGCAGCGCGTGGGGTGAGCTTCTACTGCATCTAGCGTGACCAACGCAGGGTCTATGTGTGCAGAGACATCTCCAATCTGGCTCACCCACGCCACAACCTCTATGTCGGCCACGGCTATGAGCAACTGACGGGCAATGGCGCCAGCGCCTACTCTGCCGATGGTTTCGCGGGCACTGGCGCGTCCGCCACCTTGCCAGTTGCGAATGCCGTATTTGGCATCGGTGGTGTAGTCGGCGTGGGAGGGTCGATAAACATCTTTGAGGTGGTCATAGGCACTAGGGCGGGCATCGCTATTGCGTACCAACAACGCTATGGGTGAGCCCAAGGTTAGACCCTCAAACACACCAGAGAGGATCTCTACCTGGTCGGCTTCTTGACGCTGTGTGGTGAGCTTGCTTTGACCGGGGCGGCGACGGTCTAGGTCTTGTTGAATCATCTCGGTGCTCAACGCCAGCCTGGGCGGGCAGCCATCCACCACAGCACCAATGCCACCACCGTGTGATTCGCCAAAGGTGGTTACTCGAAACAATCGTCCTACAGAACTGCTCATGGGTTGCTAACACTATCTGCAATAGGCAAACGTACAACGCTGGCGTTACCCACATGGCTGTAGCGATCTGGTGTGCAGGTGAGCAATATCACCTGCGACTGCGTGCTAGCGGTAGCTATGGCTGTGCCCATTGCCGCAAGCCTAGAGGGATCGCTCCAGCCTAAGGCATCGTCTATAACTACAGGCACACCGCCACCCGAAGGGCTGACGATAGCTGCACAGGCCAACCGAGAGATCACGCTGAGTTGTTCTTGGGCACCCACGCTGAGCTGTTCAACATCAAGCGTAGTGCCGTTTAAAGTTCTTTTGACTGGTTTGAGATCCTCATTTAGTTCCACCTCAAAGCTGGGCCCAAACACAATGCGCCCTAGCTGATCGATACGGCTTTTGAAGGGGGCCAAATAGCGTTGTCGGGCTTGTTGGCGCTCTTGGTGAAAGACCTGATAGAGCAACGCAGCAGCCCGGGCTCGCTTCTCAGTCTGGTTTTGTTGCCGGGTAGTGTGTTCAAGTTTGCTTGCGGCTTGGTTGAGTTCGGAATGTAGTCCCGCCTCGCCTTGTGCCTCCAACCAACCGCGCAACTCTACTTGGCGGTTCTGATTAGTTTGCAGCTCTTTTTCTGCTTTGGCTTGCACGTTGTTGGCGTTTTCTAGCTTGGCTTCAAGAGTGCTTATGTCTAGGGCTTGAAGCTCCGTGTTCACCTGTTGGAGTGCGCTAGTAGCAGCCTGCAAGTTGACGGTAGCAGCATCTTGGGCAGCTTGGAGTTCGTCGTCAGGCTGTGATGCCCGTTTTGTTTTTAGCTTTTGTTGAGCAAGTTCGAGGGCATCGCCAGCCAATTTCAGCTTCTGGGCATCTGTAGCTTCGGTTATCTGTGCTTCTATGATTTCATTGTTAGCTTGGCTAGCTGATGCTTGGGCGCTTTCAAACGCAACCCGACATTTCTTCTCGGCTTCTTCAGCAACTGCTGCGATTTGTTTGGCTTGTTCAAAGTCATCGGGCAGGGGCGTGAGGCTAGATCGCCTAGAGGGGTACTCGGTTACCCGTTTTTCCAAGTTCTGTGCTTTTTGGGCTAAGACCTCTGGGGTGAGATCTCGTAGGCTTTCTTTGATTTCAGCTTGCGCGGTTTTACGGCGGATTTCTGCCTCCTGTTGTTCTGCTATCTTGCGGCGAGCCTGCTCAACAGTGGACACCTCGCCTATTTGGCACAGACGTTCATAGTCGTTTTCTGATGAACGCACCGCAGCAGCTAGTTCTTGATAGCTGTTACCGGGTTGTACTTTGATGTGTACTGTGTCGGGAATCTGAAAATCCCACGTGTCGGTAACATCTGTTTGGGTAACCTCTCCGCTTGCTAAGGTAACCTGCTTACCATCTAGCAAGGCTGCGGTGGCAGCTAAAGCGGTAACCTCAACAGCTACAGCCGAAGCTTGAAGTCCCGCTTGGTGGCTTACCACCTGTAGCTTGGCCTGCTCAACTTGTTCTAGCCATTCTTCGTCTACTTGTGAGGCATCCAAAAGGGCTTCGGCTTCGCCCAGAGTGCGCTCGGCTGTAACCAGCTTGTTTTGTCGTTCGGCAAGCTGCTGGTATTCAATCACGTTCCGCAGGTAATCCCGATCTTCGTTAGCTTCCCGCAAAGCATCCTGTGCTTTGGTTAGAGAAGTTTGAGTGGCTTCAAGAGCTTGCTTAGCTTCTTGATTGCGTTGCATAACTCTAGCTAGCTTAGGAGCCGACCTTTGCGCTTCAGCTTGCAGTTGGGTTTGGTTCTGTTCATGGGACTGCACTTGTTGAATAAGCTCTTGGCGACGGCTGTGGGCATCTTCAGCCATTTTGAGCTTGGCCTGAGCAGTGCCATGATCTGATTTTAGGTGCTTGGCTTGATTACGAAGCTCCTCAGTGGCCTGCCAACGCTCGGAAAGATCAGTTACATCTTGGCTAGCTTGCTTATAGCGTTCTTCAAGTTTGGCCTCTGCTAGTTGCAGGCTGTTGGCTTCGTCTGCGTTGGCCTGTATTTGGTTTAGACTGTTGGAGAGGCTGCTTGTGTTGGCTTGGAGTTCGGCTAAGTCTTTGGACTGGTCTTTACGGTCTTTATTCGGTTGTCCTGTAGGTGTGAAGTACTTGGCGCGTTCACCTTCAACTCGCTGCCACAGATCGTCCTCGCCGTCGCCGCCAAAAGCTTCACCTCCCGCAGCTTGATCTAAGGCTGCACCTAAAGTTGAGCAACCAAATTGTGGTAGCCCCACACCTGAGCCTTGTTTAATGATGAGGGCATCCCAAAGGTTTCTATCTAGGGTTTTATCTAAGATGGCTTCCACCTTCTCGTGGGCTTGGCGGCCGCTCAGTTGTTGGCGTTGCGGTGCAAAGACTTCTAAGGCTGTCTCGTTCTTGCGGTGCCAACGCTTGAAGTACTTGAGGCGATAGCTGCCACTTGAAAACTCCACCGTTACCTCGGGACTGCTATCGCGGCCCACGGGCTTTATTGCCTTGATTGATCTGTGCTCTGAGTCGTCCCGATAATTCAAGATTAAGCTCAGTGCCTCAGGGATACAGGTTTTACCAACCTCGTTGTCACCCTCAATCACGGTTACGCCGTGTTCGGGGAACTCCACCGTGCAGTCAGCAACCCCTCGGTAGTTCTTGAGTTGAATCTTGTGTAGCCTCATCGTTGTTCTCCTTGTTGAGTTAGTCTGTACAACAGCGCCAGGGCCTCTTGGGCATCTTCTGCTGCTGTACCCGTAGAATTAGACATGTCCATCAGCGTGTGGAGCGTTTGTTGGGCGGCACCCGACAAACACAGGTTTTCGAGATCAGCATCGGTGGGTTTCACCACAAGATGGCTATGACGCTCCCACGTGTTCAAAGACGCAAGCACCAGACCTTGTAGGTTGAGCATCTCCTCTAGACGGGTTTTTTGGGACAGGGATAGCTGTCCTACCAAAGAGAGCTTCACGATTGTGCGATCCTTACGCTCCAGACTGTTAAGCCAACCCTCTAGAGTGTCTACATCGTCAGCGCTTGTTAGCTCCTGATCGTGGCTGACAAAACGCCATGTGCCAACTGAGTGCTGTTCAACTGCACATTCGTGTGTGTCCAGAGTTACCACCAGGGCCTTGCCTGGGTCGGTTTCGCGGTAGTCGGTGGGTTCAGGGGCGCCCGAGTACCACACCCGGCCAGTGTTTCCTGCATTAGTTGTGGAATGGCGGTCGCCCAATGCTACATAGTGAACGCGCTCATCAGCTATGGCTGCTTCTATGGGGCCAAGACCGATAAGGGCCGGGTTAGCGTCATCGGGCGATAATGAGTCGACAGCGCCATGGCCCACTGCGATGCGAACCGTGCCATTAGGTTGCAGGTGGGCGCAAGCTTCGGCAACTAAATCTGTTAGCGGGCGCTTGGTGTACCAGGGGGCTGCTATCAACTCAACCCCAGGGGTTACCTCCACGGGAACAGAGCTATCTAGCACAACAACATTGTCTGGTTTGTGTGCCAGAAAGGTTCCCGAAGTGTAGAGAGAGGATGCATCAAGAGGGTCGTGATTGCCAGCTAGCAGGTAGAAGACAACCTGCGGGGTGGCTGCCATAGCATCGAGAGCCCGGCCCACCACTTCCCAAGACACCTGGTTGTGCTCGAACACATCACCGCAAACCACCACGAAGCTGCAATCCTGCTCTGTAGCTAGCTTGCCGATGGTTTTGATTACGTCTATGCGGGAACCGTCAAAACGGGCTTGGGCCTCACCGGCTAGAAAATGCCGAGTCATGCCTAACTGCCAGTCGGCGGTATGAATGAATTTAACCATGCCTACACCTTACAAAGGGGGTATGACAGTTTGCGGTAGGGTTCTTCTGTATTACGGCGTTCTATCATCCCCGCAACCCTTAGATGCCCGCATTCTGAATGCTTAATGTTGCTGCTGTGGACTCTAGTGCTTACGGGTGTGGGGTGGGGGTAGTAGGGTGCGGGGGTATGTCTTTGAATTTGGCTGATGTTTGGGAAGCTGTAGCTAAGGTGGTGCCTGAGGCAGATGCGCTGGTTTGTGGGCCTGTTACGCGCACATGGCGAGAGTTTGAAGACAGGTCGGCTCGTTTAGCTGCGGTGTTAGGTAACTTGGGCATTGGCGCTGGTGACAATGTGGGCTTGTATTTGTACAACGGCAACGCTTACAGCGAGGCCACGTTTGGAGCGTTTAAGGCAAGGGCCGCTCCCTGCAACGTGAACTACCGCTACACCGCAGGGGAACTGCGCTACTTGCTTCAAGATGCTGAGGCCAAAGTGCTGTTTTTTTCTGCCGAACTAGCCTCACAGGTGGAACAGGCTCGAGCCGACTTGCCGCTTTTGCGGGCTTGTATCTGCGTAGGTGAGCCCACAGATCCCACAAATCCCACAGATGAGGTGCCCGACTGGGCGCTGGATTACGAGGCGCTCATCTCCCGCAGCGCTCCAGCCCCACCTATTGGCCGCAGCCCCGATGACCTGTGGATACTCTACACCGGTGGTACAACCGGGCATCCCAAAGGCGTTATGTGGCCCCACAGCTCGCTCATGGGCACCATGGAGCCCACATTTGGGGCGTTGCGGTTACCCACTCCACGAAACCTCCTAGAAGTTCAAGCAAACGTGCAGACAATCTGCGACACCAACCGTGTCACCCGGCAGCTAGCGGCATCGCCCCTTATGCATGGCACCGCTAGCATCATCTCTTTGGCTACTTTTGCTCAAGGCGGCGCTCTTATAACCATGCCGCAGCGCAGCTTTGATGCTGACGCAGTGTGGCGTTGTGTGCAACAGCATCGCGCAACGGTTCTCACCATCGTGGGAGATGCCTTTGCCAAGCCTATGGCCGAGGCTCTAGATGCCGCAGCAGCCCAGAACAAGCCGTATGACATATCCTCGGTTTTTATGATCATGTCTTCGGGGGTGATTTGGAGCCAGCCAGTAAAAGAGGCGCTGTTGGCTCACAAGAACATGAAGTTGGTGGACACGCTGGGTTCTAGCGAGGGCACTGGCACGGCCATTAAGGTGAGCGACCGTGAAAACCGCTCGGCTACGGGCCGCTTTCAGCTAGGCAGACACTCTGCTGTGTTTGACGAAAACGACCAACCAGTAGAGCCAGGCTCTGGCACACAAGGTTTGTTGGCGGTGGGAGGTCCCATACCCGTTGGCTACTACAACGATCCAGAGAAAACTAAAGCTACCTTTCGCATCATCTCAGGGCAGCGTTGGTCGATTCCTGGGGACTGGGCCACCGTGGAAGCAGATGGCACCATCACCTTGTTGGGGCGCGGTTCGGCTTGCATCAACAGTGCGGGGGAGAAGATCTACCCCGAAGAGGTGGAGGAGGCGCTCAAGGCTCACCAGAGTGTGACGGATTGCTTGGTGGTGGGCATACCAGATCCCAAATGGGGAGAGGCTGTGACCGCAGTGGTTGAGTTGAGCGGAGAGGCTACCGATGCGGAGATACTTGCCATGGCTCGTAGCCGTTTGGCCTCCTACAAGCTGCCCAAATCCATCGTGCGCACCCCTGCGGTGCAACGCGGTGCTAACGGCAAGCCCAACTACGTTTGGGCCAAACAAGTTGCCACCGAGGCTTTGGGCCGCAGCAACTAGCGTTGGGCTCAGAGTTCTAGCAGGGCTTGTTCTACAACCTCGGTTAGGGCAGGGTGAATGTAGAGCTGTCCGTGAGCCATCTGATCTACGGTTAGCCCGAACTGCATCCCCTGAATGAGCTGTTGAATGAGCGTTGGGGCTTGTGGGCCGAGGATGTGCGCCCCTAACAGCAGCCGTGTTTGCGGGTGGGCCAACAGCTTCACAAAGCTACGGGTATCCTCCATTGCCCAGCCATAGGCAGTGTCGCCATAGCGGCGTATGGCCCGCACGAAAGGCGTACGGGTGGCCTGAAGATGCTGTTCTGTAGCACCAACCGCAGCCACTTGAGGGTGACCGAACACCGCATAAGGGATGTGTGAATAATTTGGGCTGCGAAGGTGCTGCGGGTTGGCGATGTTGTGGGCTACCACACGGGTGTCCTCATTGGCGGTGTGCTTAAGCTGAGCGCTGTGGCATATATCGCCCAATGCCCAGATGCCCTCGGTGTGGGTTTGCAGGAACTCGTCCGTTACCACATAGCCGTGGCTGTTTAGCTGCACTCCGGTTTGGGCTAGCTCTAGTTGGTCTCCGTTAGGTACTCGACCTGTGGCAACCAGCAGCGCATCGCCGCTAATTGTTCGGGCCTCGGTGGTAACGGTGATCTCAGATCCCGCCTGAGACACCCCCAAGATGTCTGAGCCCAACGCACAGTCCATCCGTTCGGCCATGATCTCAGTAAAGGTTGTGGACACACCGGCATCTGCGGCCCGCAACAACCTATCTGAACGATGCACGATACACACATGGCTGCCCAGTGCTTCAAACACGTGTCCTAGTTCGCTAGCAATGTAGCCCCCGCCTATGATCACAAGGCGTTCGGGCACATCTTCTATACGCATGATGGAGTCGGAGGTGTGGTAGGTAACGCTGTCCAAGCCAGCAATAGGGGGCACAAAGGGGCGAGCACCCGCGGCAAGCACGATGTGTCGTCCTGTAATTTGTTCACGCACATTGCTTTGGTTGTGTGATGGGCTGACAAGCTCTAGGGTTTGGTGACCCACAAAGCGCGCGTTGGCTTTGAAGACGGTTACGTTGTCCAAGCTTTGGCGGTAGTCTTCGCCGCTGTGAGCGATGGGGTCTATGCGTCCGAAGACACGACCTACGATGTCGGCCCAGCGCACGTTGTCTAGCGAGGTGTCTATGCCGAGATGAGCAGTGCGGCCAGCTTGATGTGCCATATCGGCTGCGTAAACCAGCATCTTGGAGGGGATGCAGCCTCTGTTTAAGCAGGTGCCACCAAAGGTATCTCGTTCCACGATGGCAACTTTCCAGTCAGAAAAGTCGGCGGTCAGCACGCTGTTGCCAGAGCCAGCACCCACCACCACCAAATCAAAGGTTTGTATCGGTTCTTTCATTGCACCTGACGCTAGCGCTTAGAGGTGGGTAGTCTCACAGCGTGCTAGTTGTTGGCCTCACAGGGGGTATTGGTGTGGGTAAGTCCACTGCCGCAAAGCGCTTTGGCGAGTTGGGCGCTGTGGTGATTGATGTGGATGCCATAGGCCGGGAGGTGCTTCAACCCCAAGGCCGCGCAGCCCAACAGGTACAGGAGGCTTTTGGGCCTCAAATATTGGACGAAAACGGCCACATCCACCGAGCCAAGTTGGCAGCGGAGGTGTTTGGGCAACCCGAACGCCTCAAAGCTTTAGAGGCCATCAGTCATCCTGCCATCAATGCCGAACTAGATGAGCAGCTCGAGGCGTTAGGGAGATCTATGGAAGTTGAGATGGTGGTGTTGGATATGGCGGTGCTAACCGAGAGCCGTTTAGGGCAGCTTGAATCGGGGCGGGGCTACACCCAAGTGGTGGTAGTGGAAGCCTCTGAAGATCTGCGGATTGCCAGGCTTGCCGAGCGTGGCCTAGATGAGGCTCAAGCCCGAGCACGCATGGCAGCACAGGCCAGCAACGCCCAGCGCCGTGCCTTAGCAGATCATCTGATTAGCAACGATGGTACGCCTCAAGATTTAAATGCGGCTGTAGACAGGGTGTGGGAAAAGCTCACCGGTAAGCCTGCTTAGGAGCGGGGCACCGACTCCCAGGGCTTGCCCTTGTAGGGGTCTGGTTCTTTGGGGAGCCCCAACACCCGCTCGCCGATTACGTTGCGCTGTACTTCGTTGGTGCCACCAGCGATGCCCATGCCCGGCGCACCCACAACAGAGCGGGAATAATCGCCGCCAGCATCATCATCTGAATCCCATGCTTGGCCTTGAGCACCAGCTATGGCGATGGCTATATCGGCAGATTGCACCGTCAACAAGGCAGTGTTGAGCTTGGCAATAGAACTCTCTGGGCCGGGTGTTTGGCCTGCTTCCATAGATTGGCGTATTCGCATGCCAATGAAATCTTGAATGCGCTCGCGGATGTAGAAGTCGGCCAGCGAATCCCGCACCACCGGATCGTTGTTGCAGCCGCGTTGTTGCGCTTGGGCAATGAGCTGCGCGCTAGAAGAGCGGGCCGACATTACTGGATTACCGCTAGCCCCGATTTCTTTGCGCTCGTACATGAGCATGGCCACCACCACGTTCCAGCCGTCGCCCTCTGCGCCAACAAGGCAGTCGCTGCTGAGACGCACATCGGTAAGGTATATCTCGTTGAAGTGGGCACCGCCGGTGTTCTGACGAAGCGGACGTACGTCTACGCCGGGCAAAGACAAATCGATGATGAACATGGACAAGCCACGGTGCTTAGGTTGTGATGGGTCGGTGCGGGCAATGCAGAGGCCGTAATCACAGTATTGAGCGCCAGAAGTCCAAACCTTTTGACCGTTTAGCACCCACTCGTCACCATCTCGAACTGCCCGGGTAGCTAGAGATGCCACATCGGAGCCAGCGCCGGGTTCTGAGAACATCTGGCACCAGAGGTCGTCGCAGCGAATGTTACGGGCCTGAAAGCGTTCGCGTTGTTCGGTGGTACCAAAGTTGTTGATAACCGGCAAGCACATTCCGTGTGAGATCACTGCGGGCACTAGGGGAGCTTGATACTTGGCCAACTCTTCGTTGAACACGTCGTGGTAGCGGTCGTCTAGATTTTGACCACCATATTCCACAGGGTAGGTAATGCCGCCTAAGCCAGCCTTGCTGAGGTCTGAGAAAAAGCGCCGACACCCAGCAACCATTTCATCTTCAGACCACTCCACAGCGGGTTCGCTTGTAGGTACAGCGTGGGTGTTTAGAAAGCTCCGGACCTTGTATCGGAAATCTTCTAAAGATGGGGTAGACGTTTCAGATGTGTTGGCGACTTCAGACATCAGCTCAATCTCCAGTTATGTCAGCTATTAGATCATCTATGGGTGGACAGGCACAGAACACGTTCTTGTCACCGTGGGGGCCATCAATGCGCCCCACCGGTGGCCAATACTTGCGATCTGTGGGCTGTTGCAGACCATGTATAGCTTGCTCGCGAGAGTAGGGGCGATTCCAATTCTGCACCGTGACGGCCGCGGCCGTGTGCGGTGCCCGACGTAGTGGACTTTGTTCTATAGCCACTTCGCCCGATTCTACTTGTGCAATTTCGGCACGAATAGCAGCCATGGCAGCCACGAAGCGATCCAATTCAGCTTTAGACTCCGACTCTGTTGGTTCCACCATGAGCGTGCCAGCTACAGGAAACGAAACGGTGGGAGCGTGGAAGCCGAAATCTATGAGTCGTTTGGCTACATCGTCCACAGTGACACCGGTGCGCTCATGTAGGGGGCGTAGATCTATAATGCACTCGTGGGCCACCAACCCGTTGGCACCTGTGTAGAGCAGGGGAAACAGCTCTTTGAGACGGGCAGCTAGATAGTTAGCGCTGAGCAAGGCCACCTCGGTGGCGTGGGTGAGCCCTTGGGCACCCATGGCATAAATGTAGGCCCAAGAAATCGGCAGGATACCCGCAGAGCCCCATGGTGCAGATGAAACTGCACCCACTCCGCTCACAGGGCCAGCATCGTCAACAATCGGATGGTTGGGCAGATAGGGGGCTAGATGTGCCCCTACTGCTACAGGGCCCACACCCGGCCCACCGCCACCATGGGGAATGCAAAAGGTTTTGTGTAAGTTCAGGTGAGACACATCAGCACCAAATTTGCCTGGCTGAGCGATGCCCACCAGAGCGTTGAGGTTGGCCCCATCTAAGTACACTTGGCCGCCATGTAGGTGAATCAGGTGGCACACATCGGTTATGTGGTCTTCAAACACACCGTGGGTTGAGGGGTAGGTAATCATCAAAGCGCTGAGCTTGGAGTTGTTGCGTACAACCTTAGATTTCAGGTCGGCCATGTCTACGTTGCCGTGTTCGTCGCAGGCAACCACCTCCACCTGCATACCAGCCATAACTGCGCTGGCCGCGTTGGTACCGTGAGCTGAAGCGGGAATTAAACACACCGTGCGCTGGGGTTGGCCTTGGGCTGCGTGATATGCGCGAATGGCTAAAAGCCCTGCTAGTTCCCCTTGCGCGCCAGCGTTTGGTTGGAGCGAGACAGCTGCATAACCGGTGATGGACACCAGAGCTTGTTCCAACTCGGCGATCAGGGCACGGTAACCGTTAGTTTGGCTATCAGGCGCAAAGGGGTGGATTTGAGCGAACTCAGGCCAGCTCACCGGTTCCATTTGGGTGGTGGCGTTGAGCTTCATGGTGCAAGACCCAAGCGGGATCATGGTGCGATCTAGGGCTAGGTCTTTAGCAGACAGCTGCTGCAGATAACGCAGCATCTCGGTTTCGCTGTGGTATCGGTTGAAGGTTGGATGCGTCAAAAAACTGCTAGTGCGGCGCTGCGTGTCTAAGAGTGCGTCGGGTGTGCTTGCATCTAGTTGGTAGATGATCTTTGCGTTGGTGGTGTCTGTGTTGGCGGTGTCTGCATCGATCCCAAATGCGCGCCACAGAGCAAACAAGGTGTTTTGTGTGGTTGTTTCATCTAGCGAAAAGGCCACCGCGTGCTCGTTTACCTTACGTAGGTTCAGCCCTTCATCTAGGGCCGCAGACATGATCTGGCTGGCCATTTGAGGGGTTTTGACGGTGACGGTATCGAAGAAATGATCTGCAGCTAGCTCGTAGCCTGCTGAGCGCAGGCGCGCAGCGGCAAGAGCGGTGAGACGATGAACACGTTGGGCGATTCTTTTGAGTCCTTCGGGCCCATGATAGGTGGCATACATGGCGGCCATTACTGCAAGCAGCACTTGGGCTGTGCAGATGTTGCTAGTAGCGCGCTCGCGGCGGATGTGTTGTTCGCGGGTTTGTAGGGTGAGCCGGTAGGCCACCTTGCCGGTATCGTCCACCGATACGCCAGCCAACCTGCCGGGCAAAGAGCGCATGGCCGATTCAGGCACGGCAATGAAACCGGCGTGCGGCCCTCCAAAGCCTAACGGCACCCCAAACCTTTGCGAAGACCCCACTACCGCATCGGCACCTAACTCGCCGGGTGGTGTCAAAAGGCACAGAGCTAGCAGATCGCTAGCCACTGCTACTAGTGCGTTGGCGTTGTGGGCTTCAGCGATGATGGTGCTGAGATCGCAGATTCTCCCAGAGCTTGCAGGATAAGACACCAACAGGCCAAAGGCATCTTGGGCTAGTTGCGCGATGTTGGTTTCGTCTAACTCTGCCACTTCTATTGCAATGCCTAAGGGTGCGGCTCGGGTGCGAATCACATCAATGGTTTGAGGGTGGGTATCGGCATCCACCACAAAGCGATTCTCGGGGCACTTGCGGTTGAGGCGACGCAGCAAGGTCATGGCTTCGGCAGCGGCTGTGCCTTCATCTAACAGCGAGGCGTTGGCCATACCCATTGCGGTGAGGTCTGTAACCATGGTTTGGAAGTTGATCAAGGCTTCTAGGCGGCCTTGCGATATTTCTGGTTGGTAGGGAGTGTAGGCCGTGTACCAGGCGGGGTTCTCTAGCACATTGCGCCGGATTACAGCAGGGGTAATGGTGTTGTAGTAACCCATGCCAATGAGGGAGGTTACAACGGTGTTGCGATTTGCTAGCTCCCGCAGCGCTGCGGTGGTGGCTGCTTCGGTTTTGGGTGGGGAGAGATTGAGCGGTTCTTGAGAGCGAATTGTGGACGGCACAATGGCATCTATGAGCTCATTGAGGCTGTCGAAACCCAACTCCAACAGCATCGCTTTTTGTTCTTGTGGGGAGGGGCCGATGTGTCGGGCTTGAAACTCGGTTGGGTTTTCTAGTTGGGCCAGAGGAGTGTTTGGACACGCAGACGTAATCTGAGATGACACATCTGTAACTCTACCTTGCGCTATGGCTATCATGGTGGGCTGAGTTGATGGTAGCTCAACTATCTATGTGTCACAGGCTGTGTGGCACTATTGGCGCAACGAAAAGAGCCTAGATGACAGGTACAGGATTATGAAAAGAACACTTGCGCTGGTGGTGTGTGCTGCGTTATGTCTGAGCGCCTGCGCTAGCAGCGATGGGGATGTGTTGGTAACAGGCCAGCTACCTCCACACAACACGATGGCTGCAGATGGTGGCGCAGGCGCAGCCCTTATAGCAGAGGCCAGCGGCGAAACAGTCCAAGTTGGCGATGCCCAAACAGATACCCAAAACGGCCAACAGATGCCTGACGATACCGGGGTATCTGGCCAACGAACACCTACAACAGGCGACCTATTGCCCATTGATCCTGCGGTTCAGATAGGCACCTTAGAGAACGGCCTAACCTACTATGTGCGTTCCAACAGTTCGCCGGGTGGGTCGCTATCGTTGCGGTTGGCTGTGAATGCGGGCTCGTTGAACGAGCCCTTTGCAGGAGCAGGGTATGCCCATTACCTAGAACACATGTTGTTTAACGGTACCGAAAAGTATCCGGGCAATGAGATCACCGAGGCTTTGCAAAGAATAGGTGTGGAGTTCGGCCCAGATATCAACGCCTACACATCCTTTGATGAAACCGTGTACATGCTGGATCTGATAATTGATGAAGAAGAGAACTCGGTTGGCACGGCCTTTGAGGTGCTAGCAGAGTGGGCGCATGCAGCCACCATCACCGAAGATGATGTAGATCAAGAGCGTGGCATAATCCGCGACGAGTACCGTCTGCGGGAGGAAACCGGAGACGGCATCATCTCTAATGTCTTTAACGACCTCTACACCCAAAACACTCCCTATGAGGGTCGTAATCCCATTGGTACCGTAGAGAGCATCTTGGCTACGACAGCACAAGACCTAAGAGATTTCTACGAAACATGGTATGTGCCCTCCAACATGGCTGTGGTAGCGGTGGGAGATCTGCCGGTTGAAGAACTGGTGGGTTTGGTTGAGCAACATTTTGCCGACATTGCAGCTGGAGAGTCCCCTGGTGAGGTAGACAGCTACTCAGCAATAGACCATGAGATTATGTTTGCTAATGCCACATCTGCAGAACAAACCTACCCCTACCTTTCTTTAGACATCCGCTTGCCCTCTTGGGATCGCAACACCGTAGAAGGCAACCGGCAGCTTTGGATTGAATGGGTCGTATCCAACATCGTTAACAGCCGACTAGGTGATGCCTACGAACAGGGCCTGTTGTCGCAGATAGACAGGGCATTTTGGGAATCTTTTCCTTACACCCGCGGGTTGCGCTTTAGCGGAACAAACTTGCGGGCAGAAGATTTTTCTGTGGCCCTCACCGACTATTGGTCTTTGCTGTTGAGCCTTGCAGAACAGGGCTTTAGCGAAGTAGACCGGCAGATCGCAGTTAGAACAATCCTGTCCAGCTTGCAGTCCAGCGTTGGTGCGGCAGCTACTCGCCAAGATGCTGATTTGGCTGATGACTATGTGTCGCACTTTTTGGAGGGCCAAGATATATCCACTCCTCAAGACAGGCTGAGCCGGGTGGCATCGTTGTTAGATGAGCTAACGGTAGATGATCTCAGCGCTAGGTATCGCGAGATTTTGGCAGTTAGCGAACCGATCATTGTTGGGGTGGGCTCAGATTCAGCAGAGTTTCCCAGCTCAGATGAGCTGCAAGCTGCTCTAGATGCAGCCGCCCCCGGTGAGCTTCCAACCCAGCTAGCAAATGTTGCGTTTGCATTGGAGTCTCCCGATCCGGTTGAGCCAATTAGTGAGGGGCCGATTGAGTTTTTGGCAGATGAGCTAGATGATCCATATCAGTGGACATTTGCAAACGGCACCCGCGTAATTTATGCCTACTCAGACATCTCTGAAAACGAGGTGATCTTAGAGGCCAGTGGGGTAGGAGGTTGGTCTTTGTTCCCAGAAGGCGAACTTGCTATAGCTCAGCTTTTAGGCAACAGGGCTATCAACTCAAGCGGGCTTGGCAGCTACAGCAGAAGCGAGCTGACTGCTGCTTTGGCAGAGAGCGTGGTTACGGCTAGTGCTTATGTGGGGGAGACCTCTGAAGGGGTGAGCGGTGCCTCCGACACTGCTGGAACGGCCAACTTGTTTGAGCTGATGTACTTGTACATCACTGCGCCGCGGGTGGACGAGCAAGCATTTAGAGAGGCACAAGACTACGGCAACATTTTGATTGCTCTAGCAGCTTCTGATCCTGATGTGCAGGAGATTTTGGCGCTACGTCAAGCACGTCACGGGGATGCCTATGGCTGGTACAACCCGATCCCATCCCCAGAGCGCTTAGAGTCGCTTACAGCCCAAGAGTTGCTAGATATTTACCGCCAGCGTTTGGGCGGTGTAGATGACTTTACTGTGATCGTAATAGGAGATGTGGAACGTGCAGAGGTGGCACGGCTAGCCCAAACCTATGTGGGTACCCTCCCAACCAAAGCTGCCGACACCTACGTGGATCGCCGCGGCCCGCTACCAGAAGGTGTGGTACGCGAAGAGATAGTGCTAGGGCCAGACAACAGTTCCACACGAGCCACCTACATTTACGAATTGGACGTTAACCCCACCTTGATCCAACTAGTTGCAGGCAGGCTCTTGAACACCATCTTGGATGCCAAGCTTGTTGAGAACGTTCGTGAGCTCTTGGGCGATACCTACGTGGCAACCGCTGGGGTGGATTTGAGCCTCTATCCATACGGCGACATTACTGCCACGGTGTTGGTAACCGGTCCACCTGAACAGATGGACAACATTGAAGCTGAAATGGTTCGCATTGTGGGCGAACTGCACGCTGGGCAAATTGCTGTTGAGGAGTTCGAAAGAGCTAGGTCTGTGATGAGCGACAACCTAGAGGTGGCTACCAACGATGACCTCTTGTATGTGCTCAACACATGGGCTCTGTTTGGCGGCGAAGGTGCGATCACGCACCAGCGTTTGGTGGATGCGTTAGCCGAGATGACCTTAGCTGATGTGCAAGAGTTGGCAGCGTTGTTGCTCAATCCAGAGCGACATATTCAGCTTGTGCGGGTGCTTGGCTAGAACGCTGCGGCTAGAACGCTGCGGTGCGTTCGGCTGCGGCCACGGTGTTGGACATAAGCACAACGCGGGTCATGGGGCCAACCCCGCCAATTCTAGGTGAAAGCCAACCTGCTACTTCTGCTACCGTAGCGTCTACATCTGATACCAACTTGTTGTTTACAAAGCTAACCCCGGCAGCAACCACCGCTGCGTTGGGTTTAACCATCTGAGGTGTGACGATAGATGGTGATCCTGCTGCTGCGATCAGGATGTCGGCATTGCGGGTGTACTTAGAGATATCTCCAACACCAGTATGCACCACCGTAACAGCAGCGTTGGCCTCCTTACGCTTGAGCGATAATAGGTTGGCCAAGGGGCGACCAATGGTGAGCCCTCTTCCGATGATTACCACATGGCGACCCTCAATGGGAACGTCGTAGTGTTCTAGCAGAAGTTGTATGCCTTTGGGGGTGCATGCCAAGGGTGCATCAACACCTTGTACCAGCTTGCCGAGGTTCACCGGGTGCAGTCCGTCGGCATCCTTTTCGGGTAACACCCGCATCAGCGCTGCTTCATAGTTCAGGTGAGCGGGAAACGGGTACTGCATGATGTAGGCATCCACCGAGGGGTCGGAGTTGAAGTCGTCCACCACGGCATCCACATCGGCTTGAGTAGCGGTAGCAGGCAGATGAACCTCCCGCGAGCCCATCTGTAGTTCGGCGCTGTCACGGTGCTTCATGGCAACATAGTTGGCTGAGGGCCCATCGTCACCCACCAACAAGGTGCCCAAAGTTGGGGTTATCCCTCGCTCTATCAAAGCGGCAATCCTCGTGGACAGGCTAGTTTTGATTTCGGCGGACAGCATCTCACCGTCCAACTTGATTGCAGTCATCAGCACCTATTCTCACTTGTGTGAGCCCCAGACACAACAAGCAACCCACAAGAATGAGTTCAGCGTTAGGTAATTTGCAGCATTCGATCTAGCGCTACTTTGGCTTCGGCTGCAACCTCAGGTGCCACAGTGATGCGATTGTGTATCTCGCCCTGCACCAGCCCTTCTAGCACCCAAGCTAGGTGAGCAGCGTCAATTCTAAACATCGTGGAGCAAGGGCACACCAGCGGGTCAAGCGAAACCACCGTTTTGTCGGGGGTTTCTGCGTTGAGACGGTTTACAAGATGGATCTCGGTGCCAACACCGATCACCGAACCCGCTGGAGCAGCATCTACAGCACTGATTATGTAGTCGGTTGAGCCCACCTGATCGGCCGCAGCACACACAGCGCGGCTGCATTCGGGGTGTACCAGCACGATGCCATTGGGATGCTTAGCCCGAAACGCCGCTAGGTGCTCAGGCTGAAAGCGTTGATGCACCGAGCAATGCCCCTTCCACAACAACAGCACCGATTCTTTGCATTGTGCTTCGCTTATGCCACCTAGTTCTAAGCGGGGATTCCATACCCCCATCTGTTCTTCGTCATAGCCCATAGCAAAGCCGGTGTTGCGCCCGAGGTGTTGGTCTGGGAAGAACAGCACCTGCTGGCCTCGGCTTAGTGCCCAGCTGAGCACAGCTTGGGCATTTGAAGAAGTGCAAACCGCGCCACCGTGTCGTGCGGTGAAAGCCTTCAGGTTGGCGGCTGAGTTCATGTAGGTAATGGGCACAACTTGTTCAATATCGGTAACCCGGGCTAGTTCCTCCCAGGCATCTTCTACTTGTTCAATGTCGGCCATGTCGGCCATAGAACAACCAGCATTGAGGTCGGGTAACAGCACCTGTTGGTGATCGCCGGTTAAGATATCGGCAGATTCAGCCATGAAATGTACGCCGCAGAACACGATGTAGGCAGCTTCAGGGTGCTGTTGAGCTAACACCGATAGTCGAAACGAGTCGCCCCTAGCATCGGCCCACGTCATAACCTCATCGCGCTGGTAGTGGTGCCCCAAAATGAAGAGCTTGTCTCCCAGGGCTGTTTTGGCATCGCCGATGAAACGCGCGAGTTGCTCAGGCGAAGCCGAAGTGTACCGCTCTGGAAGCGGTCGCTGAACACGCAACATGATTGTAAGAACCTCCGTGAGGTACGGGAACTCCGATTAGCAGCCGGTGGGGACAGCCGGGTCGCCTCGCCACGGGGTTGTCGGCCTCGGTGTTCGATATGTCGCTGGATACCCGGCCAGCGTTGGTATTTTACCCGCACGCTGCTCAGCGTTCAAAGCGGTATACATGCGAAGTACACAAATAATCAAGTACACAAATAATCAAGTACACAAATAATGCTGCCAAAGAACGTCAACCAACAGACATGCGCGCTGTTGATATGCGTACCTATGGGATGGGTGTCAATAAGATGTCCACCACGATGTTGCAACGTCCTCCCAGCGGCACCATCCCCGAAGCTGCTGGCTCCTATCAGTTCAAAGATCGCCACGGGCGGGTTATTTACGTGGGCAAGGCCAAGAACCTGCGCTCACGTTTAGGCAACTACTTTCAAAACCCGGCGCATTTGCCGCTGCGTACTGCTCAGATGGTGGCTGAGGCAGAATCTGTGGAATGGATTCAGGTAGCCAACGAGGTGGAGGCGTTGATGCTGGAGTACAGCCTTATTCAGCGTCACCAACCTCGTTTCAACGTTCGCTACCGTGACGACAAGAGCTACCCGTTTTTGTGTGTAACGATGGTGGATGAGTGGCCTCGGGCGATGGTTGTGCGGGGGCGTAAACGCAAAGGCAACCGCTATTTCGGCCCCTTTGGTCATGCTTATGCCATTAGGGACACCTTGGATTTGTTGCTGCGAACATTTCCCATTCGTACTTGTAGCGATAACAAGTTCAAGCACCATGAGCGTCTCGGTAGACCTTGCCTGCTTTTTCATATAGAGAAGTGTGCTGGGCCGTGTGTGGGGGAGGTTTCAGCTGCCGATTATGCACAGATGTTGGAAAAGTTGCTGGGCTTTTTGGGGGGCGACACCGCCGAGGTGGTTGCACAGCTGCAAAAAGACATGGCCCAAGCATCTGCAGCGATGGAGTTTGAGCAGGCGGCTCGCTACAGAGATCGGCTAGCTAGCGTGCATCGTGCCATTGAATCGCAGCAGATGGTGGGCACTCGTTCAGAAGATTACGATGTGGTTGGGCTGGTAGAAGATGAGCTAGAGGCCGCTTGTCAGGTGTTCTATGTGCGCAAGGGCAGGGTGCTGGGCCGTCGTGGCTTCACGGTAGACAAGGCCGCAGACCTGCAAAGCGCCGAGTTGGTGAGCCGGGTTTTGGAGCGCCTGTATTTTGAGGAGAATCCTCTGGGCAGCCCTAAGCAGGTTCTGGTGCCTCAACTACCCGACAACCAAGAGCTGTATGAGGATTGGTTGTGTCAGCAGCGTGGCTCAAAGGTGGCTATTTTGGTGCCTCAGCGCGGTGCGAAGCGCAAGCTCCAAGAAACGGTTACCCGCAACGCAGCCGATGCGTTGGCTAGGCACCGCTTAAAGCGCGCTTCGGATCACAACACCCGGGCTCAAGCGCTGAATCACCTGCAAGCCTGCTTAGGTATGGCGCAGGCACCGCTTCGCATTGAGTGCTACGACATGAGCCACCTGCAGGGTACAGATTACGTGGGTTCCATGGTGGTGATGGAGGACGGGTTGCCGCGCAAATCCGAATACCGCAGGTTCAAGGTGCGTTCGGTGGATGGTAACGACGATTACGCAGCCATGGAAGAGGTGCTTACCCGCCGCCTGCGTAACTATCTGGAAGAACGGGAGCTGCCGCCCGATCAAAAGGGCAGGTTTGCTTACCCGCCGCAGCTTTTGGTGGTGGATGGGGGCAAAGGCCAGCTTGGCGTGGCTGAACGGGTAGTAAACAATCTGGGGCTACAAGGCGAGATATTCGTGGCGGGCTTGGCCAAGGAGTTTGAACAGGTTTACGTGTCTGGGCGGGCCGCACCGGTGGAAATCCCTCGGCCTTCAGAGAGCTTGTATCTTTTGCAACGCATCCGCGATGAGAGCCACCGCTTTGCTAACGACTATCACCGCAACCTTCGCAACAAAGCGATGACCAGGTCGTTTTTGGATGATGTTGTGGGCCTCGGCCCCACACGCCGAGCCCGCTTGGTCAAAGAACTTGGGGGAGTGCGGGCGGTGCAGCGGGCCTGCTTAGAAGACCTACAAGCGCTTAGCTGGTTACCAGATAAGGTGGCCCAAGCGGTTTTCGACAAGCTCCATCGCCCCACCTAAACCACCTCCGGGGTGCCTCAATCTCCTGTGGCGCATTCGAAACCTCCTTTGGGGTAGCGCCGAGCCGTTAGTGTGTGGTGGTGGCTGAATACGTGGTAATCACCGGCATGTCTGGAGCGGGACGCAGTCAGGCTGCCAACCACTTTGAAGACAAGGGCTGGTATGTGGTGGATAATCTGCCGCCTGCGTTGCTGCCCAGAGTGCGGGAGTTTGCAGATGCCCCGAACAGTCACATCTGCCAAGTAGGGCTGGTGTTGGGCTTGAACTTGTTTCACGCTGAGGTGGCACCTGCTTTGGCTCGTCTGCGAGCTTCGGCGGCAGGGCCAGTGCGTATCTTGTTTTTGGATGCTTCCACGCCGGTGTTGGTGAAGCGTTTTGAGAGCACCAAGCGGCGTCACCCCTTTGTGGGCTCAGCCTCTATGGGGGTGTCAGATGCCATTGATGCTGAGCGGGAGGCCCTGGGGTTTTTGCGGGGCGAGGCTGATGTGGTGATAGACACCTCCGAGTACAGCATCTACCAACTCCACCACCTGCTAGATGAGGTGTTTGGGCTGGAAGCTGGCCCTGAGTCGGTTACCACAAGGGTGTTGTCGTTTGGGTTCAAGTACGGCATCCCTTTGGATGCGGATCTGGTGTTGGACTGTCGGTTTTTGCCCAATCCTTATTGGGAAGAGGAGCTACGAGGCTTGTGTGGCAAAGACGCAGCAGTGCAGGACTTTTTGATGAACGGCCAGCCCATGACCCAAACCTTCCTATCCCAAACCGAAGACCTTTTGACCACGCTTGTGCCTGCCTATGCCCGAGAGGGCAAATCGTATTTGACCATTGCTTTTGGCTGCACTGGAGGTAGGCATCGGTCGGTGTTCGTGGCCGAGCACATACACGGTCGTTTGGCTGCTGCCAAAGAGTTAGGTTCGCGTCCGTTCATCTCGCATCGGGATTTGGGCCAAGATTCAGGCTAGTCAAGGTTTAGGTTAAACGCTTCTTGAGTTCAGCTTTGCGTACCTTGCCTGTGCTGGTGCGCTCCAACTTGGGGACAACAATGAACTCGTCTGGTATTTGGGGTTTGGACAGACGGCTGGCACACCACAAAGAGAGCTCTTGGGGTATTGCTGTTGGGTTATGGAGAGCGGTTGGGGTTGGCTCTAGCTCCACGAAAGCCACCGGACGCTCCCCCCAGTCGCTATCGCTGCGCCCCACCACCGCTACAGCAGCTATGTGGGGATGTTCACACAGCACGGCCTCAATCTGGCTGGGGTAGACGTTCACCCCACCGCTGATCAGCATGTCTGTGGCTCGTCCCACAAGATACAAATAGCCGTGGTCGTCTAAGCGGCCGAGGTCGCCTGTACAGACCCAGCCGTTTACCAGAGTTTGGGCGGTGAGTTGTGGGCGCTTCCAGTACCCCGACATGGCTTTGGCAGTGCGTACCCATATTTCACCAACCTCGCCTGCGGTAACTGCTATACCCTCGGGGTTGCGAATCTCAATGCGAACACCGGGCACCGCCCGCCCAGCCGATGTAAGCCGCTCAGGGTGTTGTGCCAGTGCTTGGTTGTGGTCTTGGGGCAACAGGCCAGCTACGTTGCCCACACACTCGGTGAGGCCGTAGGCCTGATACAAATCGCACCCCAGTTGTGTGTGAGCTTGGCGAATCAAAGCTGCTGTGGCGGGTTCACCCCCGTACACGATCAACCGCAGGCTAGACAGATCGGCTTGGGACAGCGCTGGGTGTTCTAGTATGCGGCGCAGCTGTGTGGGAACCAAGATGGTCACGCTTGGGCGGTGGGTAGCTACCGCCGCAAAGAAGGTTTCGGGTGAAAAACGGCGCAGCACTACATGGGTCTGCCCATCGGCGAGCATGGATAACACTCTGGTACCAGCCGCGGTGTGAAAAAGCGGGGTGGTAGACAGGAACACATCTTCTGGCACAAAGCGCTGCACCAGTGCTGTGGTGAAGCCACTAAAGGCTAAGGCTCGCTGCGATAGGCACACGCCTTTGGGATTACCGGTAGTGCCGCTGGTGTAAACGATTAGCGCGGTTGCATCTTCTGTAACTGCATCTTCTGCAACTTGGGTGATGCTATTTGGATCCTGAGGTGGCGCGCCCGCAAGCAAATCAAAGTAGGCATTGCTTTGGGTTGAGATTACCGGGGTGCGGCCATCTGGAGCTGGCAGGTTAGCGATGTAGGTTTCATCGGCAATCACGAGGGCGGGATCGGCATCATTTAGCACCGATTCTAGCTCTAGGGAAGTCCAGTGAATGCTAAGGGGTACGATGGGCGCGCCGAGGTAGCAGCCTGCTAGATAGATGTCGAAGTAAACCAAACCGTTGTCGGCCAATAGCGCCAGCCTGTCACCGTGCTCTACGCCCATGGCCCGCAAGCCAGCGGCCAAGCTGAGCACCCTGTGGCGCAACTCGGCGAAACTAACCGCACCGCCCTCTGTGGAGTCGGTGCCATCTTCGCTGGTGATTACCGCCGCGCTCTTTGTTCCGTAAAGGGATGCGTTGCGCTCTAGCAGGTCAATAATTCGCATTTAGGTCAACAATTTAGGTCAACAATTCTCGGGCCGATGTTGGTTCGGCCACCTAGTCACTTTAGCCTCAAGAACATGAGCATTCGTGTAGGAATTAATGGGTTTGGCCGCATAGGTCGCAATTTTTTCAGGGCGGCACGCCAAGCTGGTGCCGATTTGGAGTTTGTGGCCGTGAACGACCTCGGGAGCCGTGAAACTATGGCTCATTTGTTGCAATACGACTCGGTAATGGGCCAGTTCCAAGAACCTGTGGCGGTGGCAGAGAACGGCTTGGAGGTGGGCGGCAGCTTGTTACGCGTGCTGTCGGAGCGTGATCCTGCCAATCTGCCGTGGGGCGATTTGGGTGTGGATGTGGTAGTGGAATCCACAGGGTTTTTCACTGCGAGGGAAAAAGCCGCCGCGCATCTAGATGCCGGTGCGCCGCGCGTGATTGTTTCTGCACCAGCTTCGGGGGCCGATGCCACCTTTGTGGTGGGCGTGAACGACAATGATTTTGACCCCAAGAACCATTTGGTTGTATCCAATGCTTCTTGCACCACCAACTGCTTTGTGCCCATGGTAAAGGTGTTAGATGATGCCTTTGGGGTGGAGCGGGGGCTTATGACCACCGTGCATGCTTACACTGGAGATCAGGCTCTGGTAGACGGACCGCACTCAGATTTACGAAGGGCTAGGGCTGCTGGCATCAATATCGTGCCTACTTCCACCGGGGCTGCTCGTGCTACTGGCTTGGTGTTGCAAGCCATGAACGGGCTCCTAGACGGCATTGCTCTGAGAGTGCCCATCCCTGTGGGGTCGCTTACCGATTTCACGGCTGTTTTGCGCGCTGAGCCCACAGTGGCCGAAATCAACGCAGCGTTTGCCGAGGCTGCTAGTGCTGGCCCGATGGTTGGTGTGTTGGATTACAGCGAGGCTCCGCTGGTGTCTGCCGACATTTGCGGTTCGGCGGCCTCTTGCACGTTTGATTCGGGGCTTACCTTAGCAATGGGGAACCTTGTGAAGGTGTCGGGCTGGTATGACAACGAGTGGGGATATTCCAACCGCTTGGTAGACCTAGTGGGCATCATGGGTGCTGCGGCTAGCAGCTGAGCTGGCGATTAGCTGAGCTGACAATTAGTACCAATTAGTTCTAGTTAGCTGAACCACAAAGTGCTTCCCACCCTTGAAACCCTAGAGGAGGCCCTTGGCGGCCTTGAGGGGCGCAGGATATTGCTGCGTGCAGACTTCAACGTGCCCTTAGACGATAACGGCCAAATCACAGACGACTTTCGCATTCGCGCTGCCCTGCCAACCATCAGGTGGCTAACCGGGCGATCTGCAAGCGTGGTGGCTTGCAGCCATTTGGGTCGCCCCAAAGGCCAAGCAGATCACCGCTACAGCATGACAGCAGTGCGTGAGCGGCTGACACAGCTAGCTGAAGGTGTGGAGTTGCTGGAGAACCTGCGCTTTGACCCAGGCGAGGTGGCCAACGATGCGCATTTTGTTGGGCGGCTAGTTGAGGGGTGCGATGGCTATGTGAACGATGCTTTTGGGGCATCGCATCGTGCCCATGCCTCTGTGGTAGGCCCGCCAGCATTGCTGCCTAGTGCTGCAGGTCGGCTGTTGGCCAAAGAGGTTGAGGTGCTATCTGCGTTGCGTCAGCAGCCCAAGCGCCCTTTTGTGGCGGTGTTGGGCGGGGCCAAGGTGAGCGACAAGTTAGGGGTGATTGAGGCGCTAGTAGAGATAGCTGATGAGGTACTGATTGGCGGAGGTATGTGCTTTACGTTCTTGGCAGCACAAGGACACAGCGTAGGCGAATCGCTGCTACAGGCAGATCAAATTGATGCCTGTGCCAAGCTGTTAGATGCAGGTGCGCCCATTCGGCTGCCCTCAGACATTGTGGCCCTCACGCCATCTGAAACTGTAATACAGGCTGGGTTGAACCTTGAGCCCGACTGGCGGGGCTTAGACATCGGCCCCGGCACAGCAGCGGAGTTTGGCGACCTCATCTCACAGGCACGTACTGTGTTGTGGAACGGCCCCATGGGGCTGTTTGAGGATGCTCGTTTTGCGGCGGGAACAAAGGTGGTAGCACAGGCTTTGTCCAAAAGTCGGGCCTACACTGTGGTGGGTGGCGGTGATAGTGCTGCTGCGGCCCGAGAGTTTGGGTTGGTGGCCGACATGGATCATGTTTCTACCGGGGGAGGAGCTTCGCTTGAGCTGCTCCAACATGGCGACTTGGTTGGCATTCAGGCGTTGAGGGAGTCCACCCACACTGGTGCAGGCCAACATGGCTAGGAGTAACATGGCAGCTACACGCAAGCCCCTAATTAGCGGCAACTGGAAGATGCAGATGAACCATCTAGAGGCGATTTCGCTCATCCAGAAGCTGTCCTACGCCCTAGATTCTGGCGACTACGCCTCTGCGGATGTGTCCATTCATCCACCCTTTACCAACCTGCGGTCGGCGCAAACGGTGCTAGATGCCGACAAGATACCCATCGCGCTCGGCGCTCAGCACTGTCATTGGGAAGAACAGGGGGCCTATACCGGTGAGGTTGCGCCAACGATGCTGGCCAAGTTAGCGGTGAGCTATGTGATTGCGGGCCACTCTGAGCGTCGGCAGCTTTTTGGCGAGACAGACCAAGATGTGAACCGGCGGGTTAGGGCGATTAGCGCGGCGGGCATGACCCCCATCTTGTGTTGTGGGGAGACCCTAGAAGAGCGTGAGCAGGATCAGGCCGCTGAGCGTATCGCCGCGCAGGTTGCAGCAGGCTTGGCGGGCATGCAACCAGAACTAGTGGGGGCCATGGTGATTGCCTACGAACCTGTTTGGGCTATAGGCACCGGTCAAACTGCTACTCCAGAAGATGCACAAGCTGGCTGTTTGGTTATTCGCAATCAGGTTAGGGAGGTTGTGGGAGACGCCGCGGCTGATGGAGTGCGGATTCAGTATGGAGGGTCGGTAAAGCCAGTGAACATCGCCGAACTCATGGCTCAGCAGGACATAGACGGTGCTTTAGTGGGCGGTGCATCCCTAGATGCCGAAAGCTTCGCGCGCATAGTGCGTTTCCGTCTGCAGTAAGACTGCATTACAGCAAAGCTGTATGTAACAGCAAGGCTGTATGTAGTTATATGTAACAGCAAAGCTAAAGCCATCGGGGAAATAAGCCATCGGGGAAATTAGGCAAGCATTTTAGCCCATTGCCTCGGAAAAGAGTTCTGTGTACACCCGGCGGGTTTGTGTGGTAGATAGGCCCGCGCCCAAATACTGGTTGTTGAGGTGTATTTCCCAGTGAAGGTGCGCGCCCTCGGAATAGTCGCCGCGGGCAGCCGCAGAGGTTCCTTTGTTGCCGATCTCACCCACCCTGTCGCCAGCGCTGATGGACTGCCCAACGCTCAGATCGTGATCCACCTCATGTAGGTGGGCATAGACGGACACCAGATGGCCAATCACCGGCAACACTCCATGATCAATCACCACGTAGTTCCCATATAACGACAACAAGGTGAAGGGGGGAGTAGTTCCTAGCTCTTTGGCAATGTCCAGCATTTGTTGTCTGTGGGTAGGGGTTGGGTCTATGTAGTTGTTAACCATTTGCACCACACGTCCATCCAGCACTGCTGATGCAAAGTGCCCTAAGGATGGGCACATAAAGTCCACTCCTTGGTGGATGCCAGATCGGTAGGGCCGCGGAGCGTTTGGTAGCAGATCTGGTCTGGGTAGGGGGTTGTCACAGTCGCTGGGCAACACCATGTTTGGGGCTAGTAACCGAGCTACTGCTAGCGCATCGGCATAGCCCAGAGGCTCTTCATTCAGCACCAGCACAGCAGCTTCAGGTGTGCCACCTTCAGATGTGCCAGCTTCAGACGTGCCACCTTCAGGTGTAACTGTGGGCGTGGCGGCGGGTATTGCGGTGGGTATGTTTGTGGGTTTAGCTGTGGCTTGAGCTGTGGGTGTAACTGTGGGCGTGGAGCTAGGAGTGCTGGGGCCCGGTGATTCTGTGACTGTTTGAGAGCTAGCTGGGGTAGCAGCGTTGCTCTGTGTAGAGTTAGATTGCGAGCAAGCTGCCAGCAACAGGCCAAGCCCAGCCACAAACAGCAAAAACATCACACGGGAAAACTTCACAGGTGGAAATGTAGCCGTCTGGCGCACCTGTGTTGGGGTTCTGTGTTGAGGTATAGCAAAAGCAGTTTCGTATCGGGTAGCCTTTCGTGTCGTGACCGTTGCATTAGTGGTGATAGATGTGATTGCTGCCCTCGGGCTCTTGTTCTTGGTGTTGTTACACAGCGGTCGAGGCGGAGGATTGTCGGACATGTTTGGCGGTGGCTTGGGCACCCAAGCTGCTGGATCCACCGTGATCGAAAAGAACTTAGACCGTCTTACCATCGTGACCGCACTCATCTTTGCCTTTTGCACTCTGGCTTTGGCCCTTTTATTGGATGCAAGCTAGCCCCCGTACCGGCTAGGGTAGGGGCTGAACATTGGTACTCATCACAGCTCTAAGCTCAGATGTGGACATGTGTTTTTGCGTCGGAGTGGCGGAATAGGCAGACGCGCTAGCTTGAGGGGCTAGTGCCCGTTACGGGCGTGGGGGTTCAAGTCCCCCCTCCGACACTGACATCTACTGAAATTGCCATACCTGCACTGCCAAATCTGCACTGCCAGATCTGCACTGCCAGATCTGCCCTACCCTGTCAGATCTGCACTGCCAGAACGGAACACGAGAACGGAACGGTCTATGAACGAGCCATCTGCTAGCAATACCGATGTGTTGAACACCGAGGCTGTACACGATATCGAGGCCCTAGAGAAGGCTTATGTGAAGGGCACGGGTGGGTTGCCGTTGCCAGAGGTTTGGAGAACCGTGCTGGAGTTCGCTCCCGAGTTCTTCTCCTACATCTTGTTCAGCCATTCCTACCCATGGGAGAAGGGCTCGCTTTCACCAAAGGAAAAGGAGTTCATCTGCATTGGCGTGAACGCGGCGGTCTCTACGCAATCTGTGGAGGGGTTACGTATTCACATTCCTCGTGCGCTGGATTTGGGTGCAACCAAAGAAGAGATTCTGACGGTTCTGCACATTGCTTCTGGTATGGGCATTCACACCTACACAGAGGTGGCACCGCACCTAATGCAAATCTGCGCCGAGCGCAATCTGTTGGATCCCGATACGGAAGCAGCTTTTGAAGCTCACGTGGATACCTTTATGCCGAAGGACAGCCCTACCCGAGCACCCATGGAAGCTGTTTTGCGAATGGATCCAGAGTTTTGTCTTGAAACCTTGCGTAGATATGTTGAACTTTCTCACAACGGAGCCTTGAGCAATCGGATGAGGGAACTCATCATCGTTGCCTACGACAGCTCATGCACTCACATGCTTGCTTATGGGGCAGCCAACCACATTCGCCGAGCCTTGGATGCTGGGGCGACTCCCCAAGACATTGTTGAAACCTTGATCCTCACAGCATCCATCGCGCAGCAGTCGTTGGCCGTAGGCGTGCCAATCCTGATTGAGGCTCTAGCAGCTAGATAATTCTAGGGTTTATGCAGTTCTAGAGGCTAGACAGCTCTAGCAGCCAGAGGGCTTGAGCGGGCCAGCTATTGGATAAAAACCCAGCGATTAACACCCCCGACAGCAGGCAAGATACGGTACGGGGCACGCTAGACTACAAGCAGCTACAAACAGCTACAGCCAGAGCTTGATAGCAAGAGCTGAATAGCCAGAGCTTGAAGGCCACAATTTGGAGGAGAGTTCCATGACGGATACAGCTAGCCAGTGCCCCTTTACAGGTGCCAACACCGCCAAAGGCACTTCAGCCACCGAACAGTGGTGGCCTGAGCAGCTGAACCTCAAGATCTTGCACCAGCATTCTCCCGAGGCTAACCCGATGGGGGAAGATTTTGATTACGCAACCGAGTTTGCGTCTTTGGATTTGGCAGCTGTAAAGCGAGACATCGCCGAGGTGCTCACAGATTCTAAGGATTGGTGGCCAGCCGACTACGGTCACTACGGCCCGTTCATGATACGCCTCACTTGGCATGCTGCGGGCACATATCGCATTGGTGATGGTCGGGGCGGCGGCGGCACCGGTGCCCAGCGTTTTGCCCCGCTCAACAGCTGGCCTGACAACGCCAGCTTAGATAAGGCCCGCCGGCTGCTATGGCCTGTTAAGCAAACTTATGGGCGCAAGCTTTCGTGGGCCGACTTGTTGATCTTGGCTGGCAACGTGGCTTTGGAGACGATGGGCTTCAAGACATTTGGTTTTGGCGGCGGTCGTCCAGACATCTGGGCCCCTGAGGAGGACATTTACTGGGGGTCGGAAACGGAGTGGCTAGGCGATGAGCGCTACAGCGGTGAACGCGATTTGGAAACCCCGCTGGGCGCAGTGCAGATGGGCCTTATCTACGTTAATCCCGAAGGCCCCAACGCCAACCCCGATCCGTTGGCAGCTGGGGTAGACATTCGTGAAACCTTTGCCCGTATGGCCATGAACGATGAAGAAACGGTGGCCCTAATCGCAGGCGGCCATACCTTTGGTAAGGCTCACGGTGCCGCCCCCGACACTTACGTGGGCGATGATCCCGAAGGCGCGGCCATTGAGGATCAGGGTTTTGGTTGGCGGAACACATTTGGCAGCGGTGTGGGCGGCGATGCCATTACCAGCGGCCTAGAAGGCGCTTGGACAAACGAACCAACCGTGTGGGATAACGGCTACTTTGACAACTTGTTTGGTTATGAGTGGGAGCTCACCAAAAGCCCCGCTGGGGCTCAGCAGTGGCGACCTGTAGATCGGGCCGCAGACGACACGGTGCCAGATGCTCACGATCCCAACAAGCGTCACGCTCCGATGATGCTCACCACCGATTTAGCGTTGAGTGTTGATCCGATTTACGAACCAATCTCGCGGCGCTTCCATGAGAACCCAGATGAGCTAGCTGATGCCTTTGCACGAGCTTGGTTTAAGCTCACGCACCGTGACATGGGCCCGATTTCTCGCTACTTGGGTTCTGAGGTGCCTGCTGAGGAGTTGATTTGGCAAGACCCAGTGCCAGCCGCCCAGGGCACGCAGATCAGTGATGCAGACATCGCTAACCTCAAGAGCCAGATTAGCAACTCTGGGCTAACCGTGTCGCAGCTTGTGGCTACGGCTTGGGCATCGGCTTCTACCTTCCGCGGCACAGACATGCGCGGTGGAGCCAACGGTGCTCGTATTCGCTTGGCTCCCCAAAACGGCTGGGACGTGAACTTGGCCGCAGGAACTACCGAGGTGGTGGCTGCGTTAGAGCAGATACAGGCGGCTTTCAATGCCCAAGGTGGAGCGCAGGTGTCTTTGGCCGACTTGATTGTGTTGGGCGGATGTGCCGCAGTAGAACAAGCAGCAGCAAAGGGTGGCCACAACATAGCTGTGCCCTTTGCACCCGGTCGTACAGATGCCACTCAAGCTCAAACCGATGTGGATAGCTTTGCCGTGCTAGAACCCACCGCAGACGGCTTCCGCAACTATCTGGCCGACTTCCACAAGCGCCCCGCAGAGGAGCTGTTGGTGGATAAGGCTTTCTTGTTGAACCTCACGGCTCCTGAGATGACGGTGCTGGTGGGCGGCATGCGCGCTTTGGATGCCAACGCTGGGGGCACACAACACGGTGTGTTCACAGACCGTGCTGGCACCTTGAGTAACGACTTTTTCACAAACCTGTTGAGCATGGACACAGAGTGGAAGGTGTCTGCTAACCAAGCAGGCATCTACGAAGGGCGGGATCGCTCTAGCGGTGAGTTGTGCTACACGGCCACTGGTGCAGACTTAGTGTTCGGATCTAACTCGCAGCTACGGGCCATTGCTGAGGTTTATGGCTGCGTGGACGGCGAAGCTAAGTTCGTCCACGATTTTGTGGCTGCATGGAACAAGGTGATGAACCTAGATCGTTTTGATCTGAGCTAAATCGCCGTGATCTGAGCTAGGCGGCTAAGAACTAGGCTGCTAGCCCGAGGATTTCTTCGGGTGCAGTAAAGGGCAATCCCAAAGAGCTTGCCACAGCCGGTTCGGTTACCTCGCCGCGGCATACTGACAAGCCTGAGCGCAAGCCCGGGTCGGCTTTCATGGCCTCGGCTGCCCCTAGTTCTGCCAGCTTGGCCACATACGGCAAGGTTGCGTTTTCTAGGGCAAAAGTAGAAGTGCGAGGCACCGCCCCGGGCATGTTTGCAACGCAGTAATGCACTACCTCATGTTCCACAAAAGTGGGGTTGTTGTGAGTGGTGGCTCGCGAGGTTTGGATGCAGCCGCCCTGGTCAATTGCCACGTCTACCACTGTGGCTTTGGGTTGCATGGCCTCCACCAACTCAGCGCTAACCAAATGGGGTGCTTTGGCACCACGCACCAGCACAGCACCTACCACCAAATCAGCGCTCACCACAGCTTCTTCTAGGGTGCCGCCACTGGAATGCAAGGTATGCAGCGCAGAATGGTACTTTGAGCTGAGAGCTTCTAGCACAGATGCATCTCTGTCGATAACGGTTACATCGGCACCCAACCCAACTGCCATTTGTACTGCGTTTCGCCCCACCACGCCTCCACCCAAAATCACCACCTTTGCAGGTGCCACCCCGGGCACACCTCCCAACAGCACCCCACGCCCACCTTGTGCGGACTCTAAGCAGTGAGCGCCAGCTTGGATAGACATCCGCCCTGCAACCTGCGACATGGGGGCCAAAAGCGGCAGTTCACCTTTAGGCCCAACCACAGACTCATAAGCAATGGCTGTTACCTGTTTTTCCATTAGATCTTGGGTTTGAGCAGGATCAGCAGCCAGATGTAAAAAGGCAAAAAGCACCTGCCCCGAGCGCAGTTGTGCTCGTTCTGTTGCGAGCGGTTCTTTGACCTTTACGATCATCTCGGCCTGCTCAAAAATGGCCTCTGCGCTGTTGAGGATGGTTGCGCCGCAAGCTAGATATTCGCTATCGCTAAAGCCTGCTCCCATGCCAGCATCTTGTTGAACAAGCACACGGTGTCCCTGACCGATGAGATCACCTGCACCGTTAGGGGTTAGCGCCACACGATGTTCTTCGCTCTTTATCTCCTTAGGTATGCCGATATACATTGCCTACCTCCTCTGGGCGAGACAGCTCATGCGCTTAACCCTGTGTGCTTAACCCTAAACCTTAGCCTGGGAGTTCCGCGCACACGGTTGGTATTCAGTTGAGCAGCACCACTTGTTGTTTGGCTGTGGGCCGGAGTTGATGGTTGCCGTGTTTATCCTGCGGTGTTCTGTTGGCCGTGTGGGGTTTGGGTGGGGGCCGCAGTTGGTGCTTGCGGTGTTCCCCTAGCGGTGTTTTGTTTGCCGAATGGGGGGTGGGTGGGGGCCGAAGGTCGTAGCGACCATCGTTGTTTTGGGTTACTTGCCA
>JAPOTT010000030.1 GCA_026709025.1 bacterium | reverse complement strand
AAACACTGCGTAGGATGCGGGCGTACTCCAACATGGTGTGAAGCACACCACATCCAACACTGGGCTCACGGCGGACAAACCAACCTAGACAACCTCGTACTAGTCTGCACATCATGCCACCACAACATCCACGACAACGGATGGCAAATAACCCAAAACCAAGATGGTAAATACGATCTCAGGCCCCCACCCAAACCCCACACGGCCAACAAAACACCGCCGGGCGAACACCACAACCATCAACTTCGGCCCCCACCCAAACCCTATGCCAACACCCCAACACAGGAAAATAAACACGCAGCACCCACGAAACGGCCAGACCCATTCGGTGATAGCACAACCAACACAAACATAAGGCCACCAGCCAATCAACAAACAGCGCTAATCAGCTGAGCACAAACAAGCTCTCTCCTGTGAGCTTGTCCTGAGCGGCTAGCTCAAGCTTGAGTTAGCTCAAGCCGACAATTTTACCCTGTTCATCTAGGTCTATGTTCATGGCGGCAGGTTGGCGGCCTAACCCCGGCATGGTACGCATATCCCCGCAGATGGGATACACAAAACCCGCCCCCACAGAGGCTCTTACCTCTCGCACCGGCAGGGTCCAGCCAACTGGGGCACCTTTTAGTGAAGGATCAGAGGAGATAGACAGGTGGGTTTTGGCTATGCACACGGGTAGATGCCCAAATCCAGCAGCCTCGTAGGTGTCTAGTTGACGATTAGCTGTGGCTGAGTATTCCACGTCTTTAGCACCGTACACGGTGGTGGCCACGGCTGCGATCTTGTCTTTTAGGGGCTGTGCATCTTCGTACAGAACTTTGAAAGCGCTGGGCTCATCGCAGGCTTCGGCCACAGCTTCAGCAAGCTCAGCTGCGCCTGCTCCACCATCAGCAAAGTGAGTGGTAACAGCGCACCGCGCATTGCATTCTTGGGCTATTTCGGCAACGGCTGCTAAGTCGGCCGGGTGATCTCCGGGGAAAGCGTTGATGGCCACCACCGGGGTAACCCCGTGTGCATGCATGTTGGATAGCTGCTTGCGGAGGTTGTCGCCACCAGCATGTACCTCATCTGGGTTTTCTTGGAGCAGGGCCTCTGGCAATGGCCGTCCCGCTACTATCTTGTGATTTCCAGAATGAGCCTTAAGCCCGCGTACTGTGGCAACCATCACCGCAGCATCGGGGGCGAGCCCTGAGTAGCGGCACTTGATGTTGAAAAAGCGTTCGGCGCCCATATCGGCCCCAAAGCCTGCCTCTGTTATTAGGTAATCACCAGTGTGGATGCCAATGCGGTCGGCCACAATAGAGGAGTTGCCGGTGGCGATGTTGCCAAACGGCCCGGTGTGTACCAGCGCGGGCCCGCCTTCTAAGGTTTGCATCAAGTTGGGCTTTAGAGCATCTTTCAGCAAAACGGCCATAGCTCCGGCCACCTGAAGCTCCTCGGCGGTTACTGGCGTGCCAGCTTTGGTGTAGCCCACCACGATGCGCCCCAACCTGGCTCGCAAATCTGCCAATGAGGTTGCTAGCGCCAACGTTGCCATCACCTCAGAGGCTGCTGTTATGTCAAAGCCGCTTTCACGGGGAACCCCATCCAATCGCCCACCTAGCCCCAGCACTACATTACGCAAAGCCCTGTCGTTGATGTCTAGCACGCGCCTCCAGGTGATGTTGTGCAGATCTATGCCGAGTTCGTTGCCGTGATACAGATGGGCATCCAACATGGCTGAACACATGTTGTGGGCAGCGGTAACAGCGTGCATGTCACCGGTGAGGTGCAGGTTGAACAGCTCCATGGGTATAACTTGGCTGTAGCCGCCTCCAGCAGCACCTCCCTTTATCCCAAAGGTGGGGCCTAGCGAGGGCTGGCGGATGGCGATGGTAGCTTTTTTGTTGATGTGGCTAAACCCTTGCCCTAATCCCACGGTGGTGGTGGTTTTGCCTTCACCCAAAGGTGTAGGGGTAATGGCTGTGACCACCACGTAACGAGCCTTTGGGCGGTTAGCTAAGGCATCAATAGCATCTAAGCTAATTTTGGCAGCGCCAGCGCCGTAGGGCTCCAACATCTCAGAAGGTATGTGCGCGTTGGTGGCTATCTCAGACAAGGGGCGTAGGTGGCCACCGCGAGCAATTTCTAGGTCAGACGGAAAACTCATGCACTAGAGGCTAGCGGGCTCAGATTGTGTTTGCGGTGGTTTGTCGGGAGGAGGTGGTGGAAGCTGTATGTGTGTTTTGCCGAGCCTGAGAACAGAGAGAGCCAACGCAAACGCAACCCCAGACAAGAACAAAAGTTGACCCCAGGCTCTTGTTTCAAAATGGGCAAAGAAGACTACGTTCCCAAAGGTTGCTAATCCTATCAAAACACTCCACGACAAGAGCTGCCGCTGATTGTGGGCGATTCTACATGCAACAACAGATGCTGGAAACGATGCAGGTAAGCTAAACAATATCAAGAAAAGTAACTCTGCCCCAATAAGCTCAATTTCATATAATTCAGGGAAATATATAATTATAAGTGGAAAGCCCAGTAAAGCACCAATGCTACTAGCGCTTATTGGATACAGGATATTAGCCAGCTTATGTGGATTGGATATAGATCTTTTCAGATTAGTTTGTTTATTAGCAATTAAAGCAATAACTATTGCAATATTTCCACCTAATACAAATGTAAGAAATACACGAGCTGCATTATCAAAAGGATCGTCTGAACTTTGAGCAAATAACTGTATAAGAAACATGCCAGTGCCAAAGACTATAGAGCTAACTAATAACATTTTTTTAGATATATTAATGAAACAAGAAACACAAACTAAGGCAAAAGCTCCAAATTGTACCTGCAAAGTTCCATGATGAATGTTATCATCAGTCAGTGAGAAACTGCTTATAAATAAATCAAAGCAAAGTACCCCTACAATCCCAGATAAGTATACAGCTGCAACCTTTTGCTCAGGCAAAATACAAAACATAACACATTACCAAGTAGTTGCTAGGGGAGAGGGATATGTACCAGTCGATGGTTTCTGGGAACGAGGTATCTGTTAATTGTGATGTGCTGAAGTAGGTGGCTGTCTCAGCCAAAGGCCGTAGTTGGCCACTGCGAGCAATTTCTAGGTCAGACGGAAAACTCATGCACTAGAGGTTAGCGGGCTCAGATTGTGTTTGCGGTGGTTTGTCGGGAGGAGGTGGCGGAAGCTGTACGTGTGTTTTGCCGAGCCTGAACACAGAGATCACCAGCGCAGAAGCTATGCCAAAAAGGAACAAGAGCTGATAGCCTAGTACAGTTTCAAAGTATTCTACTAAGACTACACTCCCGAAGGTTGCTAACCCTATCAAAGCACTCCAGCATATGCAGTGTCGGTAACTACGAGCTATTCTACACACAACTACAGCTAATGGAAATACTGCGGGTACACTAATCAGTATATGAATAATAGCTAATATATGAATGAGTTCTGTTATGGAAAACAGTTCTGCATCGTAATCACCAAACAGATACAAGGCTGTGAGCAGACCACCAAGTATTGCGCCGGTAATGCTCGCACCGAGAGAATAAATAATATACCGTAATTCTAGTGAATATATGTTTGATTTTTTTTGTATAGTTTCTGATCTTACCCATGCAAAGCTATAAGATATCTTATTTTTTCTCTGCAAAAAGAGCATTTTACTTTTTCCCTGCAAAAAGATCATTACTACTGCTATTCCTCCACAAAATATAAACATAAGTAGCCTGCGAGCAGCATCCTCAAAAGGGTCATCTGAATCTTTATATAAGAATTGTAAAAAAAATACAGCAATGCAAACACTAATTGCAATATAGTACAGTGTTTTCTTTGATATATATGTAAAAATAACAATACATGAGACAGCAAGAATGCCAAATTGTATCTGCCAAATTCCATACTGAATACCAGCCTGAGTCAAGGAGAAATTATCTAGAAGTAGATCAAAGCTAAGCACCCCTATAATCCCAGATAGATATAAAATAGAAACTTTATACTCAGGCGTACATAAACTTTCTAATGACATATATTAAAACGATAGTGGCGGTAGTGGCGGTAGTAACTTATGTGTAGCTACTGCTATATAGGCTCCCCATGCAATAGTAGTGCAGAGTCGAGTGTTCCTCCTATGTGTACAGTCAAAACGCATATCGTCCAACATAATTTTATCGCACTCTTGTTTACTAACATTAGGGTAATTTAGTCTATCATCTTGTTGGAGATCGTAGCAGTAGTCATGCCCTTGACAAGCTTGATGGTAATCGTAAATTACCCCAGGTGTGAATGCTCTTGTATAGGTAATTGCTATTGCAGTAAGCACTGATACTAAATCTTTTGGTCTCCATGTATCTAGGCGCTCTGGTATAAGATTGCAAGCTCCGTTTGGGTCTCCTACTCTCTTTCGTCCGAAGTGAATGATCCATTCGGGAAAATAGTTATATGGACCCATATCGCTGTAATATGGGCAGTATTGGCCGGATAAATACTGGCGTGCAGTAGCCTTGCGTGTTGTTTGCCCACGTTTGGTGCAGCGGAATTTTTGGTATTCTGGATCTGCTACTACTGGCCAGTTTGTTACTTTGCTGGTGTCAACTGTGATCTTGATGCTCTTAGAAGAGATTTCTTGTGTGATTGGAACTGCATTGCCAGCTGCATCCAGGGCCCAGGGTTCGAGAATAGAACCAACTACCATGTCATGCTGATTGGTGATGACTGCACGACCTGCATCTAATAGGTGGAGGCGCAGGTTGTTTTCTAAGTTCCACTTGACAGTGTAAGAAGTGCTAGCTTGAGTGTTTTTCAACGTCACCATCATTCGATAGCCACGTTCGCCCTCTAGACTTTGCACAAGCCAACTTGAGTTTTCGTCGATCTTAGCACCAACGATTCCTGTAGCACCTACGCTGATTGGAGTGCCTTTGAATTGAAAAGACACCCCGCACCCTGCATCTAGCGTACCGCCTTCAATAACTGGTTTCGCGGAATCAGAATGCTCAAGTAGTTTGGTGTGCGCTGAGAGAAGCTTTAGCCCATCATGCTGATAGTCGGATTGAGCACCTGATTGGTTTACATTCCCAACTGGTGACGGTTGGTCAAATGGCTGCACGTTTGAGCCTTCAGAAGAGCTGTTCTCGCTGTCGGTGGCTTGCCCAACCGCACCGCAGGTATCTGTGCCAACCGCTAGCGGTGCTGCACTTGTGCTTGGAACACCTACAGTAGTGAAAAGGAGAATTGCAGCAACCACCACTTTAGAGTACTTTGCTGAAATTGAATTGTCCCGTATTGTCATGTTAGCTCCTTTTATTCTTAGTTATTTTGATTTATGCAAATGTGGAAAGTAGATGCTACGAAATGGGAGCGATGTACCAGCCAATGGTTTCTGGGAATGAGTTATCTGCTAGTTCTGCTGTGTTGGGGTAGGTGTCCACCATGGCGATAACAAAGTCTGCGCCTACAGCAACATCCACACTCAAATCTGAATCGGCGAGGGGGTTGCCTTGTGCAGTGCTGTTTCCAAAGGCTTCGGCAGCGGTTTGCCAGCCCCAAGTGGTACCGTCCAAAGACCAGCCAATCCACTGTTGTGGGTTGAGCGTTTGTGTGATGGTGTCTTGGTCGAGAGACTGAAGCGTTTCTACAAGCGGCACAAACATTGCCTCTAAATCTTGTGGACCGAATGTAACCAACACATTGCCGGTTGCTGGATCTTCAAAAGTTAAGCTGCCCGATTGTTCGTCTTGGCTAACTCCCTGAGGTAGCACATCTGCTGAGGTTGCTTGTGGATCAAACTCTAAGACAGCTTGATTTGCAGCCAAATCCCACAGTGCCAATGTGTCATCTTGCTGTGTGTAGCGCAGCTCGTAACCATCCTTAGATACTCGCAGAGGGGGCTGCGGCGTGCTTTGCATGAGGGAATTGAAATCGTAGGGGAGAGCCAACAATGCGATTCCTCCAGGGCCTACCGAAGAATACAGCACATTAGCAACTCCCTCTGGTACCTCCGCAGCAAGGGGAGCCGCAAAAGCTCCTGAGAAGCGTTCAACCCGGTAGTCGCCAGCATCGCTGCCAGAAGTCCAAACCGTGCCGCCGTTTCCTAAGCCATATTGTGTGCCAATTTCCCAAGATTGCACCGTGTTTGAGCTAACAAGCGGCTCGGTGCGCCATTGCCTACCATCGGCGGACAGCAGCTTTTGGGATTCTTGGTCGCCTAGCATCAACAGCTCAAAGCCTGTGGATGTGCCGTAACCTTCCACAGTGTTAGCAGGGTACTCTGCTACTTGCTGAAACGATTCACCGTTGCTCCAGTAAAGGCGCACCAGATTCTTGTGGCCTGAGTCCACCAAATCTTGCTCGGCAGGGGTTAAAACAAAGGACTCGTAATCCACCGAAGATGAGAGTTCCTCAACGTTCATTTCGTCTGCCAAAGTCAAAGAAAAGCTAACGGTGTTTCCTTGCAAGCTAACAGGGCCTTGAATGGATTCCTTATCGGGTGCCAGACCACGAGCCACAATTAAATCGGCAATGTCGGTGTTGGAGCGGACGTTCACGGCAACCACCATGTTTTCCCCCGACACCATTGCATCGGCAATAGACACTCTTTCTTGCGAGGTACCACTGCCTAGAGCTAAGGGAGTCCAGCTAGCGCCTCTATCGTCGGAGTAGGCAGCCTGATTTATGGATGCATCAGGCAATATCGAAGATGTGAAACCTGCTACCAACCAGCGATCACCGGCAAGATCCCAAGCCCGATCAAAGTGAATGTCGCCGGGCATGTACACCTCAGTCCAGTCGCTGCCGTTACTTGAAACCAGGTACTCAGTACCGTTGATGGTATCGGCCCGAACGAGAACCTCGCCGTTACCAACTGCCCCAACGATCTGATAGGCGTTTGCCTCCTGCGCATCATGCCCAAAAGTTGCGGCAGGTTGGATCTCCGTCCAACTGAGCACTGGCCCGGTGGATACCTCAGCTGTAGACGGGGTAGCCGCAGCTGCGGTGACTAAAGCGTCTGCTAAATCTGCAGCAGCTTCAGAAACAGGGGCTACCGACTCCGCTGCTTGTGGCTCTGCTTGAGCTTGTTCAGACATGGCAGCCGCTTGGTTGGGCTCACCATCGGTGACAGAGCTACTCGCCACAATCACCTCTGTGGGAGAATCTGAAGAAGAGGCATTCCACACAGCGAAACCGCCTGCTAGCAATGCAAAAGATGCCGCAACTCCAGCTACGGTGCGGCGAACATTGCGAGCTCTGGCACGAGCTTGAGCTCGCTCAGCGATTTGAGCTACTGGCGGCAAGTACACCGGACGGTTGGCTTGGCGGCCGACGGCTGTGCCAAGAGCTTCGCCCAAGGTGCTCATATTTGGATCGATGCCTGGCGCGTGAGCGTTTTGGGCATCTGCCGAGGATTCGACACCCTCGATATTGGGATTTTGCTGGTTGTTGTTCATGGTTTGATTACCTTTCGCAAGTTGGCTAAGCCACGGGAGGTGGCGCTTTTAACGGTGCCTAGGCGAACTCCCATAACCTCGGCTATTTGCTTTTCTGTCATGTCGGCGTAGAACTTCAAAACGAGAACTGTCTTTTGAATGGTAGACAGCTGATTGAGAGCATCTAAGAGATAATCCTGCTCTGATGAGATGTTGGACTGCGCTACCTTCAGCCCCAAATTGCGTTGCACTCGGCGTTTGCGTTGCTCATTACGACAGCCGTTCACAACAGCTGTTCGCAGATAGCCACCGGGATTGCTAATGCGCTGCCAGCGATCTAGGAGTTTGGCAAAAGCTTCTTGCACTATCTCCTCTGCTATGTCGGAGCTATCTACCAACCCGCGCGCTAGACGCACCATTCGCGGGTACTCGGCTCGGTAGATGCTGTTGAAATCGCTTGGCGACACCGATACTTGAGGTGTGAGCGATTCCTGTGGGTTTACCCATTCTGAAGGTGTTGGCACAAGTTCAGTTATAGCGTTCATTGCCCCCTACGATGCTTGAGACATCAAAAAGGTTCCGCATGTTTTTGGAAAACTGTTTTTTTTTCGGCCTTAGCTGCTGCCAAATGAGACACACCAGCGATATAGCATCGGCTAATGGACACAAACGGCCATTCCAACCAACTTGTGGGACGAAGAGCCTTAGAGCACCAGTGGTATCCCGTGGCGCTCGGTACAGACATTGCGCCGGGCCCATACGGAGTAAAGGTTCTGGGTTCTCGCTATGTTTTGTGGCGCTCTGCTGACGGAGCTATTACTGCGGCACCAGATCGTTGCCCGCATCGAGAGGCGCCACTTTCACAAGGACGCATGATAGATAACTGCTTGGAGTGTCCCTACCACGGTTGGCGTTTCGGTGCTGGAGGTAGGTGTGAGTTGGTGCCATCATCTGAACCAGAAACACCGGTACCTCCAAAAGCCCATCTTGTTACCATCAGCGTTGCAGAGCGTTACGGACTGGTGTGGTTGTGTCCAGCAAAACCCCTGGGACGCATTCCTGAGATACCACAAGACAAGAACCCCGAGTTCCGCCGGCTCAACACCCCGTTCCAACACTGGGCAGTTTCGGCCACACGGATCACCGACAACTTTATGGACTTCTCTCACTTCCCGTTTGTACACACCGCTACCTTTGGCATAGCACAACAGACCGTAGTGCCACCCCTAGAGATGGGTGATTTGCCGGATGGGTATCGTGGCTATGCCTATCAAGTAAACGCCAACAACACCACCACCGAGGGACAAACCGTTACCGGCCAAGACGATGACGTGCTCCATCGTCAGATGACCACCGGGTATGTGCTGCCGTTTGCGGTGCGAAGCACCATCGCCTATGAAACCGGACTAGAACACATCTTGTTGCTGCTTACCACCCCAGTAGACGATGTGAACTCGCTATTCAACTTTGTGGTATGGCGTAATGACGATTTCTCTGTACCCGCCGAAGAGGTATTGAAATTTGACCTAGCCATTGGCGCAGAAGACAAGGCCATGCTGGAAAAGCTAGCGGGGGTGCTGCCAATGGACCTCACAGCTACCGTGAGCGTGCAATCTGATCGCCCCTCGGTGGAGTGGCGCCGTAGCTTCGCAGCGCTGCTATCTACAGCAGTAGGCTAAAGTGATGTTGATGGATGGGATGCTCAAATGATTATAGGGATGAACCATGCGGTGTTGTATGTACGAGATGCCCGTCGCCAGCAGCAGTTCTATGCCGATATTTTGGGGTTCACAACGGTTATCGAGGAGCCGGGACAATTCGTGTTTATGAGGGCCCCGGCCTCGGGGAACCACCACGACATCGCATTTTTCTCTATCGGCGACGGTGCTGAGCCATCTTCGGCCGGTCGCCGGTCGGTGGGAATGTACCACATAGCATGGGAAGTAGCTACCTTAGAAGAGCTAGCCACCATCCGAGAGCGCCTAGTAGCCGATGGGGCTCTTTACGGTGAGAGTGATCACGGGGCCAACAAGAGCCTGTATGCCAAAGACCCCGATGGTTTGGAGTTTGAGGTTATGTGGCTAGTGCCCGCCGATTACTGGGGTGAAGAGGAAAACCAAGCCATCATACGTCCTCTCGACATAGCCCGAGAGCAGCAACGCTTTGCTGCATTGGCAGCAACCAACTAGCAACGCCAGTTGATGTGATGAACCTCACAAATCAATACTGCTATTTCTATGACGAAGAATCGTTCGTTAGCACCGACAGGGAAGGATTTCGCCGTAGAATAATTACCGGCGATGGGCTTCAGCTTTGCTTTTGGCGTATAACTGGAGGAGCCACCGGATCGTTTCTGCATCGCCACGAGAACCATGAGCAGCTAGGCATAGTCGTGCGGGGAAAACTGGACTTTCGCATCAACGACAACCCCGAAAGCCAAGAACGTGTAGTGCTCAGCGCAGGCGAGGTTTACATTGCACCTAAAGGGGTGTGGCACGGCGATTCGGTTTTCATTGGAGACACAGAGTACGGGGAGTGCTGGATTTTAGATGTATTTGCGCCGCCCCGCGATGAGCTGCGGGCAATCTGAACTGTGATCGTTTCCCCCCTCCCGACAGCTAAGAGCTAGCCCTATGTCAAATTGGCGGCTCGCGGTTGATATCGGAGGCACCTTCACCGATGCGGTGCTATTGGATGCCTCTTGTGGGCAGGTAACCGTCAACAAAGCCCTTACCACTCCAGCCGCTCCTCTTGAAGGAGTGAAAATAGCAGTCGGGCATCTGCTAAATCGGGCTCAAGTAACCCCAGGCAACATCACCGCACCCATCGTGCATGCCACCACGCTTGTTACCAACGCACTCATCGAGAACAAAACCGGTAGGGCCGCCCTCGTCACCACCACTGGTTTTGGAGACACCCTTTTGATCCGAGACGAGCACCGCTATGACATGTACGACCTACAGATTGAGTTTCCCGATCCGCCCATTAGCAGGCAACTCACCTTTGAGATCGATGAGCGCACCGCGGCTAACGGTGTGGTGTTGCAGGTGCCCTCAAGTGCCGAGCTAACCCGGCTCACCCAAGAACTAAAGGCCGCCCGGGCCGAGTCGGTGGCAGTATGTCTGCTTAACTCTTATGTCAATCCGGCCAATGAACGACTGTTAGCAAGCGAACTGCGCAAAGCACTGGGCGTTCCTGTGTGTGCTTCGGCCGATATTTCGCCGCAAATTCGAGAGTATCCCCGCATGATCACTGCGGCCTGCAACGCGGCCACCATGCCTATTATCGGGCCGTATTTAGAGGAGCTTCAGAAATGGCTTTCGGCTGAGGGGTTCGGCGGTTCGGTGCTGATGATGCTGTCCAATGGGGGAGTAGTGTCGGCTGAAGATGCGGCTGCTGCTCCTATTCGGCTTGTAGAATCAGGCCCAGCTGCTGGAGCGCTGGCCGCTCAGTGGTTTGCCCGCAGCATGGGAGAACACCGTTTGCTGGCCTTTGACATGGGCGGCACCACCGCCAAGGCCACCCTCATAGAAAAAGGCGAGCCAGCGCTTACCAACACCTTTGAGGTGGCCCGACGCTACCGGTTCAAGAAAGGATCTGGCTTTCCGGTATCGGTGCCCTCGGTGGACTTAGTAGAAATAGGTGCGGGGGGTGGCAGCTTGGCGCACCTCGACCAATTCGGCTTGCTTAAGGTGGGCCCAGAGTCGTCTGGTGCAGATCCTGGCCCGGCGTGCTATCAACAAGGTGGACAGCAGCCAGCGGTTACAGACGCTGATGTGGTGCTTGGACTCTTAGACCCTAAAACATTTCTCGGCGGAGACATGCCTTTGGATTTAAGCCTTGCTGTAGCCGCCATAGAGCCTTTAGCAGAGGGGCTAGGTTTATCCACCACAGCTACCGCTGCGGGGATGTACGAGGTGGTGAGCCAGAACATGGCTGCTGCTGCACGGATGCACGCGGTGGAGCGGGGGGTTGATTTGCGGGGGGTGACCGTATTGGCTTTTGGCGGCGCCGGGCCTCCGCATGCCTGCCGTGTGGCTGAACTCCTAGATTCAAATCGGGTTGTGTTCCCTGTCAACGCAAGCGTGCTCTCGGCGTTTGGAACTCTGGTATCGCCGGTGCGGATCGACCTAGCACGATCTATGCCAACAAAGCTCACAGATGTGATACCCGTAGAACGAGACAATTTGTTAGATGAGTTACGCGAAGAAGGTCGCCGGGTGCTGCTTAGCGCTGGTGTGCCTGAGCGTAACATCAGATACCGCTATGGCATAGATGCCCGCTACACCGGTCAGGGCAACGAGATCACCATCTGGCTGGGAGAAGGAAATGCTTGGGTTGCCCCTGATGATGAGGTCACAAGAGCGTTCGAGTCGGAGTACCGCCGCATCTACGGCATGACCATTAGCGATGTTGCCATTGAAGTGGTTACGTGGCGACTTTCCGCCCGAGCCGATCCAGCCGAAATAACCACCGCCAATTCCCAAACAACCTCAACACCAGCCAATGCTACAGCAGTGCCAACTTCTACGCGTGCTGCGGTGTTTGGACGAGAGCAAAATGCTGTGGAGGTGCCTGTGTACCGTCGGGCCGACTTAGCTGTTGGTGCCACCTTTGCAGGGCCTGCATTAGTAGAGGAACGAGAGACAACATCTGTGATTCGCCCCGGCTGGGATGTCACCGTCGCACAAGATGGCAGCCTTATTGCTGGTTTAGGAGCAAGATGACAAACACCACATACGACCCCATCCAACTGGAAATACTCTGGCAGTCGCTCATCTCGGTGGTTAACGAGCAGGCTCGGGCTCTTCAACGAGCAGCCTTTAGTCCCATCGTGCGTGAAGCTGGCGATTTGGCTAACGCCGTGTTTGATAAGCGGGGTCGCATGGTGGCACAAGCCGTTACCGGAACCCCAGGCCACATCAACTCTCTGGCCATTGGTGCGGCCAACATGTTGGAGGAGTTTCCCCCCGACTCCTTGGAGCCCGGAGATGTGCTGGTTACCAACGATCCTTACTTAACCGCAGGTCAGCTGCTAGACGTAACCGTATTGGTGCCGGTGTGGCGCGCGCCCGCGTATGCGGGTGACCCCGTTCCCATCGCCTACTTCGGCTCCACCATTCATCACACTGACGTTGGTGGCTATGGGATTGGTGCCGGGGCTCGAGACTGCTTTGAAGAAGGACTGTGGATTCCTATCTGCAAGCTCATGGCGGCGGGGGAACGCAACGAGGACGTGTGGAGGTTCATCTTGTCTAACGTGCGCCAGCCCGACCATGTGGCTGGAGATTTGCACGCGCAGATGGCATCAGGTGAGGTTGGGGCAAAGCGTTTAGGCGCGCTATGCGATGCCTACAACCTTGACGATATTGAGGACTTGGCCGACGAGATCATCGGTCGTTCTGAAGCAGCTACCAGAGCCAGCATTGCAGAGTTACCCGCAGGCGAGTACACAGCAGATGCAGTGTTGGATCTGGCCGATGGCAGCCAAATCAACATTGTTTGTTCGCTACAGGTTGATCCCAAAGCTGGCGAAATCTTTGTTGACTACGAGGGCTCTTCAGAAGCCAGCCCATGGGGCATCAACGTTGTACGCAACTACACCCACGCCTATACCACCTTCACGGTGCGTTCGGTGCTGAACCCTGAGATTCCCAACAACCACGGCAGCTTGGCTCCCATAAAGATGGCTGCTCCCGAGGGTTCTATCGTTAACGCCGTGTGCCCGCAGCCCGGCACAGCCCGCCATGTTGTGGGAATGTTCTTGCCCAATGCGCTGCTAAAGGCATTGGCTCAGGTCAAGCCAGAAGAATCCATGGCCGAGGGTGCGGGCGCAGTTTGGACAATGCAAGTAAGCGGTAACCATGACGACGGTAAACCTTTTATCACTGCTATGTTCACCTACGCTGGCGGAGTAGGTGCCCGTGCATCCAAAGCGGGATTGGACGCTTGTTCTTATCCCACGGGGGTGAGCGCGGTGCCCATTGAGGTGGTAGAGGCATCCGCACCGATTCGCTTCACCCGCAAAGCGCTGCGCTCTGGTTCTGAAGGCAAAGGCGCGCAGCCCGGTGGCAAGGGCCAGACAATTGAGTTCAGCGTGGACACATCTCGCCCGTGGCTGCTTAACGCAGTTACCAGTCGACTGTCCGACCCGCCGCAGGGCATCTTCGGCGGCCATGCGGCTGAGGCTGGCTCATTCCAAGTAAACGGTGAGCCGGTTACCACCCAAAGTCGTCTGACCCTCAACCCCGGCGATGTTGTACGCCTCGACCTCCCTGGGGGCGGAGGCTACGGGGCCCCCGATGCATGATCTGATTACTTTTTCGGCTGTCTGGGAGCGAACCCTAGAACGCAACAGTGATGCTGTCTTCTTGATATTTGAGCAGCCCAACGGAACCACGGCTTGTTGGACTTATCAGCAGTTTGATGCAGCGGTTATCAGCGCTGCTGCTGGTTTAATCCAACGTGGGGTAGCTCCTGGTGATTGTGTGCATCTGGCGTTAACCAATACTCCAGCATTTGTGGCCCTGTGGATAGCAGCCTGCAGATTAGGAGCGTGGGTAGTGCCATCTGATCCCATGGCCAAAGCACCAGAGTTGGCCAACCACATTCAACGCACCCGACCAAAAGCTGGCTTTTGCGCAGCCAATCGAGCCGATGTGTACCATCAGGCGGCCGAGGGTAACTCTGGTATGGACATAACCGAGTTAGACGAAGCTAGTGGCAGCCTTGAGCGGCTGTTTGGAACCGCCCGAGTGGACTGGCCCACTATACACCTAAAAGATCGCGCCGCGGTAATGTTCACATCAGGAACGACGGGGCTGCCCAAAGGGGTAGAGATCACGCAGGCCAACTATGCCTTCTGCGGGCAGATTATGGCTGAACGAACCGACTTAACCCCCGAAGACCGCCAACTGGTGGTATTGCCCTTGTTTCATGCCAATGCTCAGTACTACTCCTTTGCTTCGGCTATTTGGGCCGGTGCCTCGGTTGCACTGATGCCCGGGTTTTCGGCCAGTGGATTCCTATCTCAAGCTGCCCGTCACCGGGCTACCTGTGCCAGCCTGTTTGCTGCGCCGATGCGGATGATCCTGGCTAGAGGTGCGCGGGTTGAAGGGCTGAGCTTGCGCCATTGTTGGTACGCCCAAAACATAGCTGATGATCAGTACGAAACCCTAGCGAGTTGGTTTGGCTGTCGCCCCCGTCAACTCTACGGCATGACCGAGACCATTCCCGCAGTGCTCACCGAACCAGCCGAGGATCCGATCCCAGCATCGATGGGTCAAGTTACCCCCGGTTGTAGTGTGATCTTGCGAAATGGCCAAGTGATGGTAGGGGGAGAACCTGCCATATCGCTCTTTGCTGGTTACTTGGACGCTCCTGAAGTAACTGCAGCCTCATTCACAGATGATGGCTGGTTTTGTACAGGCGACAGTGCTCGTTTAGACGAAGACGGTCGCTACTATTTTGAAGGCCGCAACGCCGATGTGCTCAAGGTGGCCGGGGAGAACGTATCGGTTGTAGAGGTAGAAGCGGTGCTAGCTAGCCATCCCGCGGTTTTGGAAGCTGCGGTGGTAGGTGCTCCCGATCCAATACGCGATGAGGTGCCGGTGGCTTTCGTGGTGCCTGCCGATCCAACCGCAGCACCAACAGATGTTGAGTTGGCTAGTTGGTGTCAAGAGCGACTAGGTAAAGCCAAGCTACCTCGTTCTTTTACCCTTATGAGCGAGTTGCCTCGAACCAGCGTGGGTAAAATCCGCAAATTCCTGCTGCGCCACGACGCAACAAATACCAGTCATGTCTCAGCACAGGCCACACGGAGGTAGGCAGATGACAATGTTGACTACAGAATTGTTGGATTCGTTTACGGCTTCCACCTCAGATGTTGCCACTGCAGTTACCTTGCCACCTGAGATTTACACGTCAGAGGAGTTTTTGGCTTTCGAACGCCAAACGCTGTTTGAAAACGAATGGTGCTGCGTTGGGGTAGCCAATCGCATACCCCAAACAGGTGATTGGTTTACCGCCACTGTTAGCACCGAGCCAGTAATCGTGGCCCGGCAACGCAACGGCAGCATCGCAGCATTCTCCGCTATCTGCCGGCACCGTGGCATGCAGGTTGCAGAAGGAGAGGGCAACAGTCGTTCGTTTAGGTGTCCGTATCACCATTGGAACTACCGCTTAGATGGTCGCCTGATGGGGGCTCCAGCGATGGAACAGACCGAGGGTTTCGACAATGCAGATTGGGGCTTGCCCAACTTAGCAGTGGAAGTGTGGCATGGTTTTATCTTCGTCAACTTTCGCCCCGATGCCGCTGCGTTAGCACCTACGTTAGAGGGTTATGCGCCGTATCTCGTCAACTACGAACTTGATGGTTGCGTGTGCCCGGGCACCTTCACCCTTGACGGTCTGCCATGGAATTGGAAGGTGATGTTTGAGAACTTTAACGATGGCTACCACGCCAACCGCCTACATCAGGTGATTCAAGACTTCTGCCCATCCGAGATGGCTCGGTTCCCTGTACCGTGGTCGGATGAATCTAACGTAATCTTTCGCGAAAATGGTTACACCCACATTGACGGCGGGTTTAACGCCACACGCAAGGCCCTCCTTCCGGTGTTTCCAAAACTCACCGAACAAGAAAGATGGCGATCTACTTTCGCGCTTATCCCGCCCTCGTTGTGCATCGGCACAGCACCCGACATGGCATTCTTCTTTATCGTTCGTCCTACTTCAGCTACAACCATTGATGTTGAGATTGGTTATTTGCTGCATCCAACCTCACTTGAGCACCCCATGTTCGAACATCTTTTTAAAGCCAGCGAAGATGGTGTGCAGGTATTTGTAGCCCAAGATCAAGATGTCACCACTAAGGTACAGCGGGGCTTGCAGTCTCGTTTTGCGGTGCGCGGTCGTTACTCGTGGCAAGAAGAAAGCCACGTTCAATTTAACCGTTGGCTTGTGCAGCGTTACCGCGCAGGCTGGCCAACGTCAGCGGGCAGAGCAAAGACTAACGAGGATTGATTATTCGGTGTACTGCGTTGAAGCTGTATCGGCTTCAGCCCGACCCTCAAGCCTGCCAACTCGGCGGGCTAAATCCATTACCACCTCGGTTAAGTAATCGATCCGCGCATTCACGCGGTTAAAACCGGTGTCCATTTTTGTCTCTAACTGCTTAAGCTTGGTGTCCATCTTTGACTCTAACTGACTCATCTTTGTCTCTAACTGCTCAAGCTTGGTGTCCATCTTTGACTCTAACTGACTCATCTTTGACTCTAACTGACTCAGACCGTTATCGATCTTGGTCTCAAGCTTGTCCTCTAAACGAGCGAGGGCAGCTTGTGTTTCTTGGCGGAGCTGCGCGATGTCGGCGCGCCTGCCCCGATCGAGATAGAGCATTAGAGTAATGTTTACCCCCAGCAGGGCAAGTATGGCTTGTTCCATGAGGTTCTCCTCGGTTGGAATTTCTGGGGGGAAGCTTTATTGGCAGTGCCTCTACAGGCAGTATACAGAGCCTTTACAGGCAGTATACAGAACCCAGAGATACTTGCAACCGCGTCTACCGCCGCGTATAGCGTGAGGAACAGACAGACAGGAACTAAGTCGATCGACTAGTCTTGTGTACCACAAGTCGGCCAAGCGGTGCGACTCTTAGGTCTTAGGAGGGAAATGATGACTAAACGACCTAGCTGCTGGCTATTGCCAATGGCAGTGCTGCTGGCAGTGCTGGCCTTAGTGGCTGCCGGTTGCGGCAATGACGACGATAGCGCTGCAACCGTTGGAGAAATCGGTGAAGCTGGCGAGCCGACCGGATCGCCAGCGGCCTCTCCATCTGCTTCGGCTACCCCGATGGTGCCCGCTCCCACAGAGGCTCCCACAGCCCAGCCCACAGAAGACGAGCCGGAACCCGAGCCGACCGCGTCGTCAGAAGACATGGGGATGCAAGCACTGCTTGACACCTTTGATGCCAACAACGACGGCACTCTCACCATTGGCGTGGCTGCTGCGGGGCCGCGCGACGACCAGGGCTACTATCAGGCACTAGTTGATTTCGCTGAGGAGTTCTCAGCTAACAATGGCTTTGCTGCGCCCATAGTGAGCGACAACATCGGCGCAGCCGAGGCTGCCCAAGCCATGTCAGATTTGGCGGCGCAGGGGGTGGATGTGATCTTCGTGGGTGCCAGTGAGATTGCCGAGCCTCTAGCTGACCTCACCGAGCAGTACCCCGACATCTTCTGGTACTGCAACTGCGGGGCCGGGTTCCCGGAGACACCGGGACT